>CAYJRR010000007.1:35861-70244 GCA_964372275.1 uncultured bacterium | reverse complement strand
CTCGGCGGGCGACAGCCCCTTCCGGCGGTTCGAGAACTTCCCGCGGTCGAGCGCGGGGGCGAAGTCGACTTCTTTGCTGCGGACGATCTTCATTCGGTGCGCTCCTACTTGCTGATCTGCAGCCGGGGCCGTGCCTTGAGCGGCGCCAGCCCCTCGTCACTCACCGCCGTCCCGTAGAGGGTGAGGGTGGTGAGCCCGGTGAGGCTCGAAAGCTTCGCCATGCCGGCGTCGGTCACCTTGGTGTTGTCGAGCGCCAAGGTCTTCAACCCCGGAAGTCCGGCGACCTGCGAAAGCCCGGCGTCGGTCACGCGGGTGTTGTTGAGGTAGAGCGTGGCGAGGTTGTTCATTCCTTTCAGGTTCGCGAGGCCGTTGTCGGTGACCTTCGTCCCGAACAGGTTCAGCGAGGTCATCGTGGTGCGCCCGCGAAGGTGCGAGAGGCCCGCGTCGCCGACCGCGGTATTGTCGAGGTCGAGCTCCGCCAACGCCGCCATTCCCTTGAGGTGCCCGACCGCCGCGTCCCCGACCTTCGTGTCGCCGAGGTAGAGCTTGGTGATGCCGGTCAACCCTTTGAGCTTGGCGATTCCGGCATCCCCCACCGGACAGCCGAACAGCAGCAACGTCTCGAGCTTGGTCATCCCGGCGAGGCTCGCGAGGCCGGCGTCGGTGATGGCGGTGTTGCGCAGGTCGAGCTTCCGGAGCTCGGTCAGGCCTTTCAGCTTCGCCAGGCCGGCGTCGGTGATCTTCGCGTTGAACAGCGTCAGCGACGTGAGCCCCTTCATCCCCGCGACGTGGTCGAGCCCGGCGTCGGTGACCTTCGAGTACGAGAGCCCGAGCACCTTGAGGCCGGCGTTCCCGGCGATCGCCAAGAGCCCCGGATCGCCGATCGGCGACGGCGAGAGCTCCAACGCCTCGAGCGCCGTCAGGCCGCGCAGGCTCTCGAGGCCCGCATCGGTGATCTTGGTGTTCCCGAGATGCAGCGCCGTCAGACCCTTCATCTCGCCGACGTCGGCCAGCGCCGCGTCGGTGATCAGCGTCGACGAGAGGCTCAAGGCGACGATCGACGTCGCGCCGCGCAGCCGCTTCACCCCGGCGTCGCCGATCTTGGCGCCGTCGAGGAACAGCCGCTTCACCCCTTTGAGCGAGACCACCTCGCCGAGCCCGGCGTCGGAGACGCGCGTGCGCGCCAGGCTCAAGGTGGTGAGCCGCGGCAGTCCGCGCAGGCGCGCCACGCCCAGGTCGCTCACCGACGTGCTCCCCAGGAGCAGCGTCTGGATCGGCAGGCCCTCGAGGTGGCGCAGCTCCGCGTCGCCGATGTTGCGGAACCCCTGCAACGAGAGCCCCGGGATCTTCTTCGCCTCGACCTCGAGCGCGAGCTCGCGCACGTCGTCGTCCTGGAGCGTGGTGCCGTAGGGCTGCACGTACCAGGTGGCGCCGTCGGGGATCGCGACCGCCTGGTCGGAGCCGGTCGTGCCGAGGAGCTGGTCCTCCTGCCCCGGCGGCATCAGCCGGAACACCTTGAGCGGCCACGCCGACTCCAGCGACTCGGCGGACGCCGGCAGCGCGGCGAGCATCGACACCGCGACGAGCAGCCGTTTCATCGCGCCTTCACCTCGCCCTTCGGGCTCTCCGGGGAACTCCCCGGACCCCTGTGGCCCTGGAAGATCTCGCGGAAGGTGGCGAGGACCTGCTCGGCGTCCTCGCGCGGCCGGTAGAGCGTGTCGAGCGGCTTTTCAGCGAGCAGCTCGCGGAAGGTCGGCGCCCCGGACGGCGGCGGCAGCGCCGGATCGGGGGAGTGCATGAATCCCTGGGCGACGATCGCCCGTTGCGTCGGCTCGGCGAGGATTGCGTCGTAGACGGCGCGCGCCGCGGGCGACCCCTTCGCGTGCGGGAGCAGCGCGATCGGTCCCGGGATCAGCACCGCGCCGTCCTTCGGGAAGACGACCCCGACCTTGCTGCCGCCCGCCTTCGCCATCAGCAGATTCTCGAGGAGTACGACGCCGACGTCGGAGACGCCGGTGTCGAGCCGCTGGAGGACCGTCGAGTTGCTCCCGGCCGCGAGCGCCCCTTTGGCCTTGAGCGCGCGGAACCAGTCCCACCCGAAGCGCGAGGAGAGCTCGGCCGTCGTGGTGAAGGCGGTCCCCGAGACGGCCGGGTCGCCCATGGCGAGGCGCGTGCCGTAGACGTCGAGCTCCTCGAATCGCGCCGGGGCCTTGCCCGCCATCCCGGCCGCCATCTCCGGCGATAGGCCGATCACCATCGTCGAGAATCGCGACGTGGCGAAGGCGCCGTCCGCATCGCGCGTCTCCGACGGGTGTGTCGCCGCCTTGGGTGAGAAGTAGGAGACGAGCCGCCCCTCGGCCTTCAGCCGGTGGTAGTAGGCGACGTCGGAGACGAGGAGGACGTCGGCGGTGCTGCCGCCCGATCGGTGCTCGTCGTCGAGTCGGCGCGCGATCTTCCCGCTGTTCCCCTGGACCCACTCCACCGCGACGCCGGGGGCGGTGCGCGCCAGCTCCGCCGACACCACCGGCGCGACCGCCTCCACCACCTCGCGGTAGAGGGAGGTGTAGACGCGCACCACTTTGAGCCCGCCGTCCTTCGACGGCGGCGCGGTCTTGGGCGGGCAGCCGGCGAGGAGGAGCCCCCCCGCCGCGGACAGGACGATTCCGGCGATCTCTCGTCTACGCATGTCGTTCGATCAGCGTTGGGTAAGCTGGGCGGCGGTGACGAATCGCGGCGCGATGTCGATCGGGACCTCGGTCAGCTTGTCCAGGACCGCCTGCACGGGCGGGCGCACCACCGCGCCGTCGAGCATCTTCTTCGCCAGGTCGTAGTTCCCCTTCGCCTGGACCGTCATGATGTCGCGCGTCAGCGCTTCCATCGCCTTGCGGAACTTCTTCTCGTTGACGCCGAACGTGCCGTCCTTGGCCACGACCACGCCGCCGTAGTCGAGCAGCGTGTTGAGCTGGAGCGCCATCCCCTTCCCGTGCGCCTCGGTGGCGCCGAAACGCAGCGTGCGGAAGGCCGACGCCACGTAGGTCTTGTAGATCGACTTCTGCAACGACTTGTCGAGCTTTCCCTTGTCGATCAGGAACTGCAGCGCCCACAGACCGGAGATGTCGGCCTTCGCCTCCTCCAGCGCGCTGCTGTTCTCCTTCAAGGCCTCCCGGACCGTCCCCTTTCCCCCCTGCACTTCGTGGGGCCCCAGTCCGTGCATCAGCTCGTGCATCAGGATGTGGGTGAAGAAGGCGTCGAAGGTGACGTCGCCCCGGTCGGCCTCGGCAAGCGCGACGTTCACGATCGGCTTCAGCACCTGCTCGAACTTCGCCTCCTGGATGTTCTTGAGCATCACTCGCTTCGAGCCCTTCTCCTTGATGACGCGCTCGTCGTTGGGAAGGTTGAAGGCGGCGGTTTGCACGCCGCGGTTCGCGTCGCCGGCGGTAAAGACGACGTTCACCACGCGGATCGGAGCCAGGCTGCCGATCTTCGGGTTGCGCAGCTTCTTGTCGATCGGGAGGTTGTTCTCCAGCCCCTGCAATTCGGCGGCGAACTTGGCCAGCTTCTCGGTCTCGGCGTCGTCGCGGAGGGTGATGAACGCCTCGAAGGCCGCCTTGTAGCTGAACCAGGCGTCTTCGTACGTTTCGTAGGGCCCGATCGTCGGCTCGATCGGGCTGTCCAGCTCCATCCAGGCGACGTCGCTGGCGTAGTAGTCGTTGGTGAGGAACGCCCGCGCCCGTTCGTTCAGGTAGGTCCGGAGCGAGGCGTTCTGGGTGTTCTTCGCCGCGTCGCGGAGCAGGCGCGCCGCTTCGGCGAGCTCCCCCTGGTACTCGACGCTGTAGGGGACGGCCATCATCTTCCCGTCGGCTCCTCGTCGGATGGTGGTGAAGAAGCCGGTCGCCGCCGCCTTCTCCTTCTCGCCGAGTCCTTCGATCCAGCTCTCGATGTCCGCCTTCTTCGAGCCCGGCGGATAGAAGTTTCCGCCCTCCGGCTTGGTCGGCGGGACGTCGGGGAGGAACCCCTTGTTCTCGTCCTGCCGGTCCCACGGACCCTTGTGTCGAACGAAGTACTGGAAGCGCGCCCGGCCGAGGGGCGAGGGGTCGAGGCTCAGCTCGAGCAGCTTCGTCTCGCTGCCACCCCACACCTGCCGCATGAAGAGGGTGTCCATGATCTTCGCCGCCTTCACCAGCTGCGCGAGGGCGCGGCGCTCGTTTGGAGGCAACGAACCGGTCTCGGCCTTGATGTCGACCGGGGCGAAGCGGGCGTCGAGCTTCTTGAGGGTGTCGGCGTCGGGGTACTTCGAAGGGGCCACCGGCCTGGCTGCGTCGGCTTTCTTGTCGGCTGGCTTCTCGGCCGCCTTCTCGCCCTCCTTGGCGTCGCCCGGTTCCACCGCCTTGTCGGCCGGCTTGTCGGCGCTCTTCTCCGTGGGCTTGTCGGCAGCGGCGGCGTCTGCCCCCGTGTCCGGCTCCTTCGCGCCCGGTTTTTCGGCCGCCGTCTCGGCCGCCTTCTCCTCGGACTCTGCGGGCGGCTTCGCCCCCTTCTTCCCCTTCTTCGCCTTGGGCGCCTCCTCGCCCGCCGCCTCCGGGGTTGGCGTGGGGGTCGGATCGGCCGCGCGCGCGATCGGCGCGAAGGCGAGCAGGACCAGAGCGCTGGCGACGAGCGATGCCGTTCTCATGGGGCGCTTTTATCTCCAACCGCGCCCGATGAGGAGGCCGTTTTTGCGTCGTCGCGCGGACCGGCGGACGCCCTTTCCTTGGCCCGACAAGCTGTGTATCGTTCGCCGTTCCTGGTCTCGTGGGACACGGACATGCGCCTCGCCTTGCGCGAGGCGGCAAAGGCGGCCCGGCGCGGCGAAGTGCCGGTCGGGGCGTTGCTCTTGTCGCGCGAAGGGCAGGTCCTCGGGCGTGGATACAACACGCGCGAGGCGGGCCACGATCCCACGGCGCACGCCGAGATCCACGCGATCCGGCGCGCGGCGCGGGCCGCGATGTCGTGGAGGCTGTCCGGCAGCACGCTCGTGGTGACGTTGGAGCCTTGCATCCAATGCGTGGGTGCGGCGCTCCTGGCCCGGGTGGAGACGGTGGTGTTCGGATGCCGCGACCCCAAGGGGGGCGCGCTCGGTTCCGTGGTCGACCTGCGGGCCGTTCCGGGCGTCAACCACCGGCTGCGGGTGGTCGAGGGGGTGCTGGCGGAGGAGTGCGCGGCGGCCTTGAGCGACTTCTTCCGGGCCCTCCGGCAGCGAAGGAAGCTGGAGAGGTGACCGAGTGGTCGAAGGTGCATGCTTGGAAAGCATGTGTACGGCAACGTACCGCGGGTTCGAATCCCGCCCTCTCCGCCAAAATCGAAAACCGTAGTATGACGTCTCCGCAAGGAGGCCCGCCCACCCGGGCGGCCGCCGAAGCAACGACGTACCCTCGGGCGGCGCCGGGAGGCCGACGGCCGACCAGAGCCGCCGGGGGGTTTGGGGGGGCAACGGAGGACGGCGCCGAAGGCGCCGCCCGGACGGGCCCCCCCAATGGAGAGATGGCCGAGCTGGTCGAAGGCGCCTGACTCGAAATCAGGTAGTGGGGCAACTCACTCGGGGGTTCGAATCCCTCTCTCTCCGCCAGATCATCGCGGGAGTTTGCCGGTCGCGGCCCACTCCTTGAGCTCGCGGACGTCCGACTTCGCGGGGCTGAACGACTTCGGCTCGTCGGGGACGTAGACGAACCAGCCGCGGTAGTTGTTGTAGCGCTGCACGTAGGGGACGGCGTAGCAGGCGAGCTCCCAGCCGGCCTCCGAGCCCCAGATGCGCACGGTGCGGGTGCCCTTGATCGTCCGGGTGGGGAGGTTGTCGGCGCGGCAGGTGTAGCTGCACTCGACCTCCACCCGGCGGACGCCGTACCACGAGCGCGATCCTTCGACGCCGTTCGGGTAGGTCTTGGAGACCATGTCGGCCCGGCAGCTCGGATGCACCGGAACGGCGAGCGCCGAGAGACCCTCGAGCGCCGCCGGCGCGGCGTCGACGCATCCCTCGTCGCCGGTCGCCGCCATCGCCGCACCGGCGAACGAAATCGACGACAGCGCCACCACTCCCACCACCGCCCGTATCCCGCCCATGTGTCCGCCCTCCCTCCCCGACGAGAGAAGCAAGGCATGTGCGCGCGGGGACCCTTCGATTTCCTTCAGCTTTTCTGGACGTCTCCTGGGGGCGACAGAACCCGGGCGTCCCGCCGGTTCCACAGGCCGAGGCACCCCATCCAGCCCGCGACCAGCGCGAGACCCAGCGATTCGCGAAGCTCCTCGCTGCCGCCGGCGTGCATCGTCCAGTCGGTCAACGCGTCGACGGCGCCGGCGGTGAGCCGCGTCCCGAGGGCGGCCGCGGCGGCCCAGACGGTGGCGATTGCCGCCACCGTCCAGGCCGGCGCCCGTACGCGCGCCCCGCGTTCCCAGCCGATACAGACGCCCAGCGCCGCGCCGTAGATCGCCATCCACCGGATCGGATCGGGGTCGTTGTGCTGGACCGCGACCGAAAGGGCGAAGAGCGCGGCGGCGACGACGTTCGCGACGCGCACCGTCCCTAGGGAACGACGATCGTCAGCCGGTAGGGGTTGGCGGCGTCCTGCGCGCCGTCGGCCCCGTAGACGCGGACGTAGTAGAGGCCGTTCGGCTTGTCGGTCAGGTAGTCGATCGTCTCTTCGGCGAACCCGGGATTGTCCGAGTACGCGAGCAGCGAACCGTCCTGGTAGTAGAGCTCCAGGTCGTAGTCCCCCGGGACCTGGTCGAGCTCGATCTGCAGCAGGAAGCCGGTCTGCTCGTAGACCGCGAACCAGTCTTCGTCACCGGGGATCGTCACGTCCAGCCCGTCGGAAAGGTTGTTGTCCTCGACCGACTCCTCGATCTGGTCGAAGGTGTCGATCCGCACGAACGACCGCTGCGTCTGGTTCGCCGGGAAGCCGGGGACGGTGAAGTAGAGCCGCTTCACGCCGTTGGTCTGGAGGTTGGTGACCGTCTCCCAGTCGTCGCCGAGCATCTCCGCCGCGGGCGCACCCGCCAGGTTGCGGTAGAAGTCGACGTCGAACGAGGTGTTGAGCGTCGCGCCGAAGTTGGTGACGTCCGCGAAGTAGGTGACGTCGACCGGATCGATGTAGGCGCTGGTGATGGTGTAGGTCGCGCTCCCCGATCCGTAATCGCCGAGGTAGTGCGGCGAGACGTCGTTCGGCTCGTAGACGTCCTTCAATCCCGTCTGGGTGAAGCCGAAGTTGGAGAGCTGGAGGTCGGGCTTGGTCTCGGTGGTCTGCGGCTCGTTCACCACGATCGTGACGGTCGCTTCCGCCGAGTCGCCGTCGGCGTCCGTCACCACCAGCTTCGCCGCATAGCTGCCGTTGGCGGTGTAGAGGTGCGAGACGTTCGGGGTGTTTCCGGTCTGGCCGTCACCGAAGTCCCAGGCGAAGCCGAGTGGCGCGTCGCCGCCCGCGGCGGTGGCGGTGAAGTCGACCGTCAGCGGCGATGCGCCCGAGACGGGCGTCGCTCCGATCGCGACCACCGGAACGTTGTCCGATCCGACCGAGATCAGCAGGGTCGCCGAGGCGGCGTCCCCGGTGGCGTCCGTCGCCGTGACGGTCGCCCCGTAGTTCCCCGGGGTGAGATAGGAATGAAGGGGATCCTCGTCGGTGGAGGTCTCGCCGTCCCCGAAGGTCCAGGCGATCGTCACCGGAGCCTCGCCGCCGACGACCTCGGAGGTGAACTGCACCGCGAGCGGCGCCACGCCGGTCGTCTGGTCGGCGCCGGCCGTCACCGCCGGCTGCGTCGCCGAGGCGACGACGATCCGGACGAGCGCCATCGCCTCGTCGCCGTCCTCGTCGACCGCCATGAAGGAGGCTTCGAAGGTGCCGGGCGTCTCGTAGACGTGGCTCGTCTCGGCCTCGCCGGCGCCCTGGCCGTCGCCGAACTCCCAGGAAAGCTCGAGCTCCCCGTCTCCCCCCGCCGCCACGCCGCGAAACTCCACCTCGAGCGGGGCGATCCCCGCCGTGACGTTGGCCGTCGCCGAGACGACCGGCTCCTGGTCGACCGGTTCGGGCGTGCTCGACGAGTTCTCGTTCTTGTCGCCGCCGTCGCAGGCGGCAATCACCGACAGTAGGACGATCGAAAACGAACGCGTGATCCGATTCATGTATGGCCCCCCATGGCCTCTCTCGTTGAAAAGGACGCGCATGCTAGGGACGAGGGGGATCGTTGGCTACTGGTTTTCTCGTTGTCACCGAATCGTCACAATCCGCCCACCGATGACCACACGCCAGGCGATCGCGTTCGTCGAAACGCACGGAATCGTCCTCGTCTCCGGCCGGTCCGACGGAGTACCGACGCTCGTCGACGCCATCGCCGGCGAGCGCGTGCGCGGAAGCTGGTGGGGACATCCCGAGGGGAAGACGATCTTCCGCGTGCTCGGCGACGTGCTCGAATCCGGCGAGGTCCTCGCCTTCCGCCTCGTGGACGACAAGATCACCTGGGTGCATCGGCGCCTCTGGCCGGCACTGGTGGCGATCGCCGACGAGATCGGAGCGTCGCGACTCGCGGCGATCGAACAGGTCCACACCGCCAGCGGCGCGCATCGCACCGTGCAGACGCCGTTTCCGGCGTGGGTGACGGACGAGGTGCGCGCGGCAAGCCGCACGCTCTCGCGCAAAGGCGCGCGCGCGGCATTGGCAGACCACGGACTCGCCGTCGTCGGCAGGTGACCGCGCCGATCGTTCCGGGTTGCCCCGGGTCGATCGGGTCGCAGATGCGATCGGCATGGAATCCAGGAACGGCGAAGGCGTGCGACGTTTCGCGCGCGGGTTGGCGCTGGCGGCGGGGATCGCGGCCGGGTGCGCGACCGATCCGGACCGCGCGGGACGGGCGGCGATCCACCTTGGCTACGTGGCGGGGATCTCGGAACGCTTCACGGAGGCGGAAGGGTCGGCGCTCCTCGACCTCGACACGGGAGAGATGACGGTCGAAACACGCGGCCTGCGCGCACCGCCCGACGGCGCCGCCTACGAGGTGTGGATCGTCGACCACCCCGGCGCCGGGAACGACGTTTCCATCGATCCCGCGGTCGACCGCATCCTCCCGATGGGGACGCTCGATTCCGGCGGCGCCCTCCACGCCCACGCCGCACGGGATGCGCTCGGGTCGTTCTCCGTCGACATGGTCGCGGTCGTCGCCGTACCGAGCCGCGACGGGCCCCCGCCGTCCGGCGCTCCGACCCCGGTCGCCATCGCCGGTTTTCTGAACGTCGCATCAAAAATGCGGCGATCGGCAGAGTCGTCCACCGGGGGATCGTCGGGCACCGCCTATCTCGAGAAGCGGGGCCGCAAGCTCTTCTTCAAGGAGCGCTTCCGGGGGAACGGACGCACCTGCGGGACCTGCCACCGCGAGGAGGTCGCCCTGGCGATCACGCCGGCGTTCATCGCGGCGCTCGCCGCGTCGAGCCCGACCGATCCGCTGTTCGTGTCGCAGAATCCGCAGACCGGCGCGTCGAACCCCGACCTCCCCCCCGGCCTGTTCGAGGATCCTCCACGTCTCCTCGCGTTCGGCCTCATCCTCGAGAACCAGCGCGGCATCGACGAAGTGTGCGGCTTTCCGGGAACCGACGACGGCAATGCCGCGACGACCTGCCTCGATCCGGCCGACGTCGTCTGCGACGTGGACGGCTGCGAGCATCCGCAGTCGAAGTCGGTCCGGCGGGTCACGCCGACGGCGTTCAACACTCGCCTGAGCGCCCCGTTCGGCTTCGGCGGGGACGTGCCCGACCTGCAGGCGTTCGCGCTGGGGGCCGTCTTCCAGCACTTCCCGAAGACGCTCAACCGCGAAGCGGGCGTCGACTTCCGTCTGCCGACGATCGAAGAGCTGGAGGCGATGGAGGCGTTCATGCAATCGCGGTTACTGCCGGACGCGGTGGCCGACCCGGGCTTCGATCCGTTCGCCCTCGCCGTGACGGCACAGGAGCAGCGCGGCGCGGCGTTGTTCCGCGCCGGCGTGGGTGGCCTTCCCGCGATCGGCGGGAGCGCGGGAAAGTGCACCTTCTGTCACCAGGGACCGACGCTCGGAAACACCTTCAACGCCGATACAGGCGTCGACGACCTCGCCTTCAGCCAGGACCTTCCACCCGACCCGGGTCCGTTCAACGTCCTTCCGACGGTGGCCGCGCTCGGCGCCACCCCGCCCTTCTTCCACAACGGCGCCGCCGCCACGCTTCGAGACTCGGTCGCCTTCTACACCGGCGCCGAGTTCGCCGCCTCCCCCGCCGGCCTGTTCCTGGCCGCCTTCACCGGCGGACCGATCGTCCTCGACGCGGAGGACGTCGACGACGTCACCGCGTTCCTCGAAGCGCTCTAGTTCCCGACCGGGACGAGAAGGTCGAACGATTCATCGCCGCTGGGGGCGAGGACGATCGTTCCGCTGGAGGTGAGGACGCCGTTCTCGAAGTCGACGCGCACCTTCTGGCTGAGCGAGTCGTCCGGTCCGCCGTCCAGCGGCACGCGCAGGATCCACATCCGATCCTCGCCCAGGGGGCGGACCCGTTTGATCTGGACATCGTCCTGCACGAAGGTGTGCGCGACCTCCCCGTCGGGGCGGAGGGCGGAGACCACGGCGCGGGTGCCGACGTTCGGACCCGAGAACGAATGGACGACCCAGCAGAGCGATCCGCCGTCCGCGTCGAACGAGGTCGCGGCGTGCAGTTCGCCCAGCTGCGGCGTCCCGAAGAGACCGCCGATCGGGACCTGTCCGAGCTCCGCGACGGCGCCGGCCGGCGAGAGGCGTCGCACGACCGCGCCGCCGCTGGTGTTCGAGACGGTGACGAAGCAGAGGTCGTTGGTCACCGGGTCGAGTGCGGCCCCCGGCGCGAAGTAGGTGACGCCGACCCCTTCGTGCTCGGTCGGCGGGACGGTGAAGCGGTCGGTCAGCGTCCCGCCGGCATCGAGCGTGGCGGCGACGAATCCGGACGTTCCGTACCCGCGGACGACCCAGGCGAAATCGCCCGCCGTCGCGACCGGTCGTGACGGCAGGAGAACGCGGTTGTTGTCGAACTCCGTCATCAGCGCCGCATCGCCGAAAACCTCGTCGAACGCCGGAGGGTCGACCGACAGGTCGAACCGGACGATCCGCAGCGGGCCGGAATCGCTCTCTTCGAAGGCCCACATCCAACGGCCATCGGGGGTGAGGGCGAGCGTCCCGAGCATCCCGAGCGGAACCGCGTCGTCGCCGTCCGACGCGGCGTTGACGATGCGATGCGCGCGCCCGTCGGCGGAGAGGAGCAGCAGCGTCGGCGGGTAGCTCGTCGCCACCCATACGCCGCCGGTCGCCGGGTCGAGGACCGGGCGCCGCAGGATCCCGAGGTACGTCTTGCGCAGCGAGACGCCGGTCTGGAGCGCCGGCGTGCCGCTGCGCACGACGTCGAAGGCGAGCGCCGGATCGGCGGGATCGGTCTCGTCGTCGAATCCGAACCACAGGCCGCCGGCGTCGTCGACGAACAGGAGCGAGCCGGCCTGGTTCGGGATCTCGGCGAACGACCCGTTTCTCGCGGCGCGGCGGTGGACGGAGTTCCCGACGGCGTCGGTGCCCGACACCCAGCAGTCCCCCGACACCGGATCGACGACCGGTCGGAACGAATGGTCGACCGCGATCTCCGGGAAGAACTGGAGCGCCGCGGCCCCCAGCGGCGCCCCGCCCTCGAGGAGCCCGACGTCCAGCAGGAAGAGCCCCTCGCCGGCGACGCCGAGCCAGACTTCGGTCTCGTTGGCCCACGCGAGGCCGTAGGCGTAGGCGCGATCGAGGGGGAGGACCTCCGTCGGCGGACCGCCTCCGTCTCCGAGACGGAGCAACGATGCCGTCGATGCATCGCCCCCCTCCGGATTGGCGGCATCGACGGCCCAGACCGTGCCGTCCCCCGGACGGCGGGCGAGCGCGGTGTAGGCGCGCTCGGGATCGAAGATGCCCGAACGGGTGCCGGTCTCCGGGACGGCGTGCAGCGCGGTTCCGAGCAGCGCGGTCGTCCAGGCGGTGCCATCGCCGCCGACGGCGAGGAGCAACGCCAGCGCGCCCCCCTCCGTCATCGGCAGCACCTCGTGGCGAATCTCGGCCAGGCTCTGCCCGGCGTCCTGGAACACGGTGAGCGAGTAGTCGCCGTCGCCGGGACGCGATCCGACCGCCCAGACGCGGTCCCCGTCCTCGTTCCCGGCGAGCGCCATGCCGCTCGCGCCGGGGGCCCAGAACCATTCCGCGGCTTGCGAGGCGGGGGCGACCGCCTGCGAGGATCCGTCGGCGTTCGAGACGGCGACCCGCAGGCCGCCGAAGACCGCCTCCGGGAAGCCGTAGACGCTGCGGACGGCCGCGACGATCCGCCGGTTCGACGCCGGTCCGAACATCGCCGCCGCCTCCGGCGGAAGGTGGCTCGTCGCGTCGGCGCCGGTCGGAAAGACGACCGTACGGTCGAGTCCGTCCAGGTGCTCGACGAGCCCGTCGGCGTAGGAGAACGACCAGACCGGTCCGTGACCGACTCGCACCTCGGCCGTGGCGGGGCTCGATCGGGTGGCGCTGTCGGTGACGTAGACCTCGGCGACGTACCGTCGCTCCAGATCCGACGGGAGGGCGCGGGTGAAGTCGGGATCGAGCGGATCGCGCCGGCAGATCGGCTCGGATTCGTCGGGAAAGGTCCAGCAGACGTCGAGCGGATCGCCGTCGGGATCGTAGGCGAACGGCACGCGGAACGGGTGCAAGTGGTCCGCCGCCGGGGACCACGCGTAGCCTCCAAGCGGAAGGTAGTAGGCAGGCTCGGCCAAGACCACCGGACGTCCGTTGAGGAGTGTCGCCGTCGCGGTGGCGACATCCTCGACGCCGTGCGGATCGATCGCCGCGACCGAAAACGGGATCGGGACGCCGGTCGGCATCGCGCGGCGTGTCGTCCCGTCGATCAGCAACACCGGATCGTCCGACGTGGCGAGCTCGACTCCGGCCGCCTCGTAGCGGAAACGGAGTGCCTCCCCGTTCGGATCGGTCGAGCCGCGCGCGTCGAAGGCGAGGCACCGGCCGCGCGACGCGACGCCGAAGTCGGGATACTCGACGGCGGCGCCGAAGTCGTCGGAGCAGTTGGCGATACCCGTCGCCGGATCGATCGACTCGGTGTGATCGACGACGCGCAGCACCGCCGCCGGGCGGTTCTGGGTGTCGTTCGGATTGTCCCGGGTCGGAAGGCAGCCGGCGACGACGACCGTTCCCGCGATGAGGCGGCGGGCGTTCACAGGAGGCTACCGGCCAGGATCGCGGAGGCGACGGTGAAGTAGATGACGAGCCCGGAGACGTCGACCAGCGTGGCGACGAACGGGGCGGAGGCGCTCGCGGGGTCGAAGCCGAGGCGCTTGAGCACGAAGGGGAGCATCGAGCCGGAGATCGTTCCGATCGTCACCACGCCCACCAGGCTGACGAAGACGGTGATTGCCACGCCGAGGTAGTGCTCGCCGTAGATGGGGGAGATCGACTGCCAGACGACGACCCGCAGGAAGCCGAGCGTGCCGAGAAGTGTGCCGAGCACCAGCCCCGACGCGATCTCCCGCCGCACCACGCGCCACCAGTCGCGCAGCCGCACCTCGGCCAGCGCCATGGCGCGGATCACCAGCGTCGAGGCCTGCGAGCCGGAGTTCCCGCCGCTGCTGATGATCAGCGGCACGAACATCGCCAGCACCACCGCCTTCGCGATCTCGTCCTCGAATCGCGCCATCACCGTGGTGGTCAGCATCTCGCCGAGGAGCAGCGCCGCCAGCCAGCCCCCGCGCTTGCGGATCATCGGGAGGAACGACGACCGGAGGTACGGCTCCTCCAGCGATTCCATGCCGCCGAACTTGTGGACGTCCTCCGTCGCCTCCTCCTGCACGACGTCGACGACGTCGTCGATGGTGACGATCCCCTTCACGCGCCGTTCGCCGTCCACCACGGGGATGGCGATCAGGTCGGTGCGGGCGAAGCGCCGCGCGACCTCCTCCTGGTCCTCCCCTTCGGAGACGGTCTCCACCTCGGTCGTCATGACCTCGCGAACCCGCTTGTCCCCCGCGGCGTTGAACAGGTCGGAAAGGGAGACGACGCCGAGCAGCCGCTGCGCCTCGTCCAGGACGTAGGCGTAGTAGACCGTTTCCGGCCGTTCCCGCGCCTGTTTCCGCAGGTAGGCGATCGCCTCGTCGACCGTCACGTCGGGCCGCACCCGCGCGAAGCGGGTGCTCATCAGGCCGCCGGCCTGGTCCTCCACGTAGGCGAACAGGCCTGCGACCTCGTTGCGGGTGGGAACGTCGAGCAGTCCGAGCAGCGGCGCGCGCTCCTCGGGGGGAACCTCCTGCAGGACGTCGGCGACGTCGTCCGGGGGAAGAAGCCGGATCCACGACCGCCGCTCCACCGGCGACCAGATGCGCAGCAGGGCCGCCTGCTCCGCCGCACCCAGCTCGAGGAACAGCTCCTCGGCGTCGGGGCGCGGCAGCAGCGACAGGCCGTGCGCGCGCTCCTCGACGTCGAGGATCGACCAGATCTCACGCAGCTCCTGCAGCGTGAGACCGGGCTCGAGGGTGGTGATCGAATCCTGCGCCATGCGGCCTCTTCCGGCCGCCTGTAACACGGCGACCGGTCGAGGTCGAGCCTCCGCGGGCGATCCCCCGTACGGATTTCAGGGCTCGTAGAAACCGATCACGACCGACCCGGACATGTTCATGTCCGAGCAGGTGTCGACGAACTCGAGCTGGAAGTTGCCGATCATCGCGAACCGGTCGTCACCGGGGCCGAACGCGACCGACATCGTCTGGCGCCAGCTGCACGATTCGTAGTCGCCGGAGTAGGTGTCGGTCATGTTCCACATCCCACCGACGTTGGTCAGCAACTCGAGGGCGTACAGCCCCATCGGACGTAGGCGGCTCGACTCGTCGGCGTAGCCTTGGGGGCAGGTGTCGTCGAAGGTCCAGGTACCTTCGTTCCCCTGCGAAAGAACGAGATCCCCGGCGAGACCCATCCGGACAGGGTCGACGTCGATCGAATCGCATCCGGTGAAGTCGGTCTCTGCCCCCCACACTCCCATCGCCGTCACCGGATCTCCGTCGTAGGTTCCTTCGAGTATCCGGAAGAAGACCGGGTTGCCGGTTTCGTCGATCATCGCACAGAGGTCCCCCTCCTGGTCGAACCCGGTCGCCTGGAGGCAGTCCATTTCGAACGTCCGGTCGTGCACCGCGGAGAGATCGAACTCCGTCGTCTCCCCCATCGACGACTGCAGCTCCGACAGCGGGATCGTCGCCACGCCGCTCGCCGGATCGCACTGGATTTCGCTCTCCAGTTCGACATCGCCCGACAGGCTGATGGTGTTGGCCTGGGCCGATTCGCCGGACAGGCCGGTCGAGGTGTCGTCGACGACCCGGATCACGCAGGCCGGGACGTTGTTCTCGTCGTTGATGAAGCAACCGAACGACGTGTTGCTCGGAACCTCGAGCGAGAAGGAGCCGTCCTCGCCGAGGTCGTCGAACATGGCGGCCGGCGGATCGGCGAACGTGACGCAGTACATCTTGTAGGAGCCGGAAAACGCCGCCCCGGAGACGACGGACGCAGAACCGGCGAACTCCACGGCGTCGGCCTCCACCTCCGCATCGTCTTGGGGCTCGTCGCATCCGATCCCGAGAACCGCCACGAACGCCCCGATGCCACAACGTGTCCGCCGTCCGGTCATGGTTCGCCCCCCCCTCGAGCGCGCACGTACGAAACGCTTCGCCCATTTTGCCACGAGGCGCGCCATCTGTTCGCAGCTAATTTGAATCGGAAGTTATCTACAAAAACAGTGACTCGTGGCGCACTGATCGCCCTCTGTGGGCCACTATTGGATCGGTGAGGTCACGATCCGCACACCGTGACCGGGCCGCACGTCACGCTCGACCCGCTCCCGGCGGTCCCGGCGTTCGAGGTCGGCGCGTTCACGCTCGGTGCCGACGTACGGTTCGCGCGTGCCGAGGATCCAATCGAACAGCGGAAAGGTGACGCACCAGTTCGCGTCCTGGTTCGGACCGAGATGATGGTCGACGTGCCACGGCAGGCGCCGCCGGCCCCAGTCGGGATGGGCGTGCGATCGACGGTGGCAGACGTAGTAGGCGACGATGCTCACCATCCCTCCGGCGGCAAAGCCGGGGTGCCGCGGAAAGAGGAGGATCATCAAGACCGCCGGGAGGAGCAACGCCACCGCCTCCTTGGTTCGGGAGTTCCACCGGAGCAGACTGTGGCTCTGGTAGGCGGGGTCGCTCATCTGGAACCGGCGCGCGTTGTGGTGATGTTCGTACCAATGGAAGCTCCAGAAACTGCTCCGGCGCTTCCCCCATCCGTGGAGGACGTACTTGTGGATCACCCACTCGGCGGCGTTGGACGAGAGGAGCCCGATCGGGAAGTGGATCAGCAGTTGAGAGGCCATCGACACGGCGGCACGCTCCGGGCAAAATGATGACCAAGTAGTCACATATTTCGATGCGCACGTCAACGAAGAAGACAAGCCGGCCGGCCCGGCCCGGGGCGCCGGGTGGCACCCGATTCGAGAACCGGCGGCTCCAGACCCGGAAGCTGCTCGACTCCGCGCTCCCGTTGTTCCTCGAGCGCGGGATCGAAGGGGTGACGATCGACGAAATCGTGCGACGGGCCGGGATCGCCAAGGGGAGCTTCTACCGCTACTTCGACGACAAGGCGGCGCTGGTCGAGGCGCTGTTCGCGCCCGTTTCGGCGGAGGTCGAGCGCCACTTCGCCGCGTGCGCGCGCGATCTGGCCGCGGCCTCGACCCCGGAGAGCCTCTCCGCCGCCTACCGCCGGCTTTCGGAGGGGCTCGCCGGCGCGATCTTCCAGAGGCTCGGCGAGGTGCGGCTCTACCTGCAGGAGTCCCGCGCGCCCGCCACGCGCGATCGCCGGCCGGTCTGCGCGCTCGCCGAGCGCGTGACGGATGCGGCGATCGAGCTGACGCACGTCGCGCACCGCCACCGCCTGCTCCGGCCGATCGATCCGCGCGTGAGCGCGCTGTCGGTCGTCGGCAGCGTCGAGAAGCTCCTTTTCGAAGTGCTGGGCGGCCGCGACCTCGGCGATCTGGCCGCCGTCCCCGACGCGCTGATCTCGCTCGTGCTCGACGGCCTGCGGATCTAGGGGATCGTCAGCGTTCCGCTGTAGGCGAGATTCGGGGTGGTGACGAAGTAGCAGCTCACCTCGAGGAAGACCGGACCGGCGGCCGCCGCTTGGGTCGTCACCTCCGCGGGGCTGTCGCCCGGCGGGATCGCGATGTCGTATCCGTCGATCGAGTAGTCGTCGTTGAAGATGTAGAGATCGACGTCTTCGTTGCCGGTTCCTTCCGTCCAGGTGAGCGTCGCCTGGATCTGTCCGACGCCGGTGGTGAAGGCGAAGTAGTCGCGGTCGTCATCGCCGAGGCATTGGCCGCTGAAGGTGATGGCGCCGGTGCCGGTGAGCGGGGTGGCGTTCGCCATCTCGTCGTCGGGCTCGGCCGGCGGCGGGACGTCGTCGTCGTCCGGAAGGTCGTCCCCGCCCTCCTCCTCGCCGAGGTCGTCGTCGTCGTCGGAGGTCGTCTCCTCCTCGTCCTCGCTCGCCGCCTTCTTGCCGGAGTCGACGCCGCCGCAGGCGACGACGAGCGCGAAGCTGGAGAGGAAGGCCACGAAGGCGAATCGGATCTTGTTCACGGTCGTTCGTCCTTTCGTTCGAGCGCGGAGGGGATGTGCACGGAGGCTGCCAATCCGGGCGCACGCCGGCGCGCCGCCGGAAGGCCTCGATTTCCCTCGGCAGATCGACCACCGAACCGCCCCCGTCGCAGCCGGTGAGCCGGGGGTCCGATGGCCTGTGTTGTCACCAGCAAACCGCCCCGTTCGGGCGCCAGATGTCCCACGGGCAATCCAGCGCGGTATGCTGCGCCTCGACGATGCGCGCGCGGCGGACGTCGGCGATCGGACTCCTCGCGATCCTGCTGCTTACCGTCGCGGCCGGGACGGTGTCCGCCGGAACGGTGCGCGAGCTCGATCCGATCGGCTTTTCCGACGACGGCCGGCGCTTCGCCTTCCAGCAGTTCGGGGTGATGGCGGGGAGCGGCGAGGCGTTCGCCGAGCTCTACGTGGTCGACGTGGCGGCGAACGCCTACCTCGGAACGGCGCTCCGGTTCTCGCTCCCCGGCGGCGAGGCCGAGGAGGCCCGCTGGGCGGGTCGTGAACGCGCGCAGGACCTGCTGGCGAGCCACGGCATCCGGCCGGGCCGACTCGGCCGGCGCGTCTATTCGCGTCCGCTCACCGACCTCGGACCCGCGGCCCCGTCGGCGCGCTTCGACACGGCGCCGGTCCCCTTCGGCCGCTTCCGCGACTACGAGGTGACGCTGCGGAAGACGGCCGTCACCCCCGCCCACTGCGCCTCGATGACCGGCCCGTTCTTCCGCGTGGAGGTGACGCTCGTCGACCACAAGCGGAAGCGCCGGCGCGTTCTTCAGGCGGACCGGACGGTCCCCGCCTCGCGCGGCTGCCCGATCGCCTACCGGGTCCAGGAGGTCTACGTCCTTCCGGAGCGCGATCCGGCGCGGCCGGTCGAAGGGTCGATCGTCGTCTTCCTCGACGTGAGCACGCCGAGCGTCGAGGGGCCGGACCACCGGCTGATGGCGGTCACCGGCCTCCTCGAGCGTTAGGGAAACCGGGGGAGTCCCCCACGGTGCGCGACGCGCGGACCGCTACTCGGCGAAGTCGAAGTCCTCGCCGTGCCAGGCGTCGGGGCCGGCGGTGAGGTCTACGTTGTCGCGCACCCGGTATCCGTAGGCGTCGTCGTGCGGATCGAAGCCGCCGCCGTTCCAGTCGCCGTTCACCACCACGTTGTAGCGGGAGTAGGGGTTCAGGCCGTGGAACTCGTAGATCCCGGCGCCGTCGGTGGTGGTGAGGTGGAAGTCGCCGCCGTCGTGGCCCCACGCCGTCACCTGCATCCCGCCGATCGCCGCGCCGCCCATGTGCACCGTCCCGTGGAGACGGTCGGCGAGCAGCAGCGCCACGTCGAAGTTCTCGCCGTGCCAGGCATCGGGTCCCGCGACGAGCTGCACGTTGTTGCGCACCTCGTAGTCGTACTTCTCGTCGAGGGTGACGTACTGGCCGACCTGGTACTGGGCATTGACCACGACGTTGTAGAGCGACAGGTCGTGGAGGTTTTCGAATTCGTAGATCCCGAGGCTGTCCGTCGTCGTCTGGTGGAAGTCGCCGTGGTCCTTCCCCCATGCGGACACGGCGATGCCCGGCTGGGGAACGCCGTTGACCAGCACCGTCCCGTGGAGCCGGTTGGCGAAATGCGTCGAGAGCGAGAAGTCCTCGCCGTGCCAGCCGTCGGGCCCCGCGATCAACGCCACGTTGTCGTGCACCGAGTAGCTCTTGTGGATGTCCACCCGGTAGAACTGCCCGGCGTCGTAGTGGCCGTTCGCCGTCACGTTGTAGAGGACGGTCGGCTGCAGACCGGTGAAGACGTAGATCCCGAGGCTGTCGGTGGTGGTGGTGTAGTAGCCCTGGTCGTTGTGTCCCCATGCCGCGACGAAGACGCCGGCGGTCGGCACCCCGTCGACCAGGACGGTTCCGTGGAGCTTGTCGGTGTAAGTCACCTGCGGCGGCGTCGGGGCCGGGGTCGGCGTCCCGTTCGGCGTCGGGTTCGGAGTCGGCGTCGGCGTGTGGTGCGGCGTCGGGGTGGGATCCGGATCGGGGTTGCTCGATCCGTGCGAGCTCCGGGACGAGCCGCATCCGGTCGCGAGCGCGCCCACGACGGCGACGAGAGCGAGGACGATTCGAGACTTCATGCGCGTGGCCTCCGGGTTCGTGCGCGTCGACCAGCAAATGGCGGGCCACTCACTGAATAGACGCTCACCAGGGGGCCGCATCATCCATGAAAGCTTTTTCAGATCAATAGTTTATTTTTGACGCGCCGGCCCCGAGAGGCGCCAACTGAACGAAACTTCAGAAAAATTGGGGCGCGGCGAGGGTCTGGATTTTACCCGTCAGGTGGTTCGTCGCCGTCCGGATGGGACGCACCTCACCGCGGCGTTCGTTCCGCGCCGGCGGCGAAACGACGGGCCAACAGGAGCGCGAGCGCGGCGAGGACGGCGCCGAGCGGAACGGAACCGTCGCGCGCCGCGCCGACCCGGCATCCGCCGCGCCGTTCGCCCGCATCGCCGTCACCGCCGCCGTCCGGATCGTCCGCTCCCGAACCGTCGTCATCGTCGTCGTCACCGGCGCCGCCCCCGTCGGGCGCCTCGAGCCGTACGATGTACTCCGGGCTGACGCCGACGTTTCCGTTCCGGTCGCGCATCGAGAAGCGGACGCGGTTCCCGGTCGGAGGGCTCGGCTCGAACGACAGGTCGTGGGCGGCGATCGTGCCGCGGTCGTCGAGCCCCTCGAACGCGACCGTCACCGGACGGTCGTCGCTCGAGATCCACGTATCGCCGCCGTCGTTCGTCCACTCGACGCGCGCCGTGGCGGGATCGAGACCGCTCATCGAACCCTTCCCGGCCAGGTCCGACAGGCGCACGCGCACGTCGGGCGTCGGGTCGTCGAGGACGGGCGGCGGCGGATGCGGTCCGGTCGAGTCGGCGAAGACGAAGGCGAACGTGATCGACTGCGTCGACGCGCTCGATCCGCTGCCGAAGCGAAGTCGTGCCCGATCGGTCGGCGAGGAGAGCGGGCCGGCGAGGAGCGGCGACGGCGACTCGTCGACGAACAGCCGGAAGGTCGATCCTTCGGTGACGATCCGGTAGGTGTGCCAGCGGTCGCCGTCGATCGGCGCCTCGATCCCGGCGCGCAGCGCGCGCACCCGGTCGGAGAGGAGGGCGAACTCCTCGGCGAAGCGGCCGTCCTCGAGGAACAGGTTCCCCAGGTTCTCGATCGCCCCGGATCCCAGGTCGTAGGCGTCGCAGCGCGCGCGCGCCAGCACCGTGACGCCGTCGGTGTGGGTCGCGTCCCATCTCCGCTCCCACTTCACCTTGCTCCCCGGCGCGGTGCCGGTGTCGTTCACGCGCAGGCCATCGCCGGTGACGCTCGCCCAGGCGTTCGACCCTTCGGACAGCGACCATCCGGCGTCGGTGGGGAGCGTTCCGCCGAGGAACTGCAGGTCCCAGGAAGCCTCCGCCGGCTCGAATTCGCGCCAGCGCCCGGGACCGGCGTCGTCGGGATCGGCGTCCAGCACCTGGTAGACGTGCAGCTGTCCCCCTTCGGCGTTCCCGATCCCGGTGCCGACGTAGAGGAAGCGATCGTGCGCCGCGATCCCCACGTCGTAGCCCGGGGCGTTCGGTTGGGCGATCGCCACCGGTGCGGACGGATCGGAGACGTCGACCACGACGACGCCGTTGCCGACCGTGGCGACGAAGGCCAGATCGCCCAGCAGCGCGAAGTCGCGCGCGGTATCCCCCGACCAGCCGCCGACCTCGACGGGCTCCAGTGGATCGGAGACGTCGAGGACGTGGAAACCGCCCCACGCGGGATCGGCCAGATCCTCCCACCAGACGAAGGCGAGGTCGCCACGCAGGCGCACGCCGCTCAGGCGGTGCGGGAACTCGCGGTCGACGACGATCGACGGGTTCTCCGCGTCCGAGACGTTGGCGACTTCGAAGTGATGGTCGTTGGTGTAGAAGGCGTAGCTGCCGCGGACCGCCGCCGCCCCCATCAACCGTTCGTCGGCGGCGAGCGTGGAGAGGACGCCCGGATTCGACGGATCGGAGACGTCCAGGATCCACAGCTCCGAGCTCGTCTCGTTGCCGTGCGAGACGTAGGCGCGGTCGCGGAACAGGTCGACCGACCAGCCGAACGTCTGCGGCGTGTCGAACGACCCGATCTCCGTGGGCCCCGCCGGGCCGAGGTCGAAGGCGCGGAACAGGGTCGACCAGGAGGCGAGGTAGAGGCGGTCTTCGAAGGCGAGCGAGGCGTTCGCCTTGCAGCCGCCGTTGCCGGAGCTTCCCACGAACGCCGGATCGGACGGGTCGCTCACGTCGACGGCGAAGAGCGTCGGGCCTGCGCAGTCGAACGAATCGGCGGAGACGTAGGCGTTCCCCTTCCAGACGGTGACGTTGCGGGAGAAGGCGTTCCCGTTCGGCGCCAGGTCGATCCCGCCCCGGTAGACCGGCGGAACGAGCGGCGCCGCCGCCGCGCTGAACGACGACAGAGCCACCACCGGAACGATCCACCGAATCGAATGCGCGCCGACCATCGCCGCCTCCATGCGGCGCTCTGGAGGCGCCGCGGGCGCGGGATGAGACGCCCCGATTGACAGATCAGTCAATGCGCTCGGCGCGTCGCAGGCCGCTCGGCGGTCATCCCGACCCTCCGCTACCCGGTGACGTCGAAGCGGCGGAACTCGCCGGTCGGCGTCTCCCGGTCGATCTCCACCGCGTCGACGCGCGCGGCGGTCGGGCCGCGGCGGCACCACTCGATGAAGGCCTCGACGCCGTCGGCCGGTCCTTCCGCCACCGCTTCCACCCGCCCGTCGGGGAGGTTCCGCACCCAGCCTCGCACGCCCTGGCGGGCCGCCTCGCGCGCCGCGCTGGCGCGATAGGCCACCCCTTGCACGCGACCCGAGATCCACAGATGCGCCCGCGCCCGTTCCATCGCGCCCGGTCTATCACGGGACCGCCTACGGCTGGATGATGAAGGTGCCGCTCTCGACGCTCGCGGCGATGGCGTCGATCGTCCCGGCCGCGGTGTTCCAACGGAGGGCGGTCCGCCGTTCGATGAACGCCTCGAGCTCGTTCGTCTGGCGCGGAAGCACCGACAGGTGTTCCCAGGCGATGGTGAATTCGCCGTCGTCGCGCGCGCGGCACATCACGGCGCCGCCGTAGAGGCTCACGAACGAGATCTCGACGTCGTCGCCCGGATCGCCGGCCTCCCAGCGGAAGGTCGCGGATTCGCCGACGGCGATCGGCTCCGCCTCCGGAAAGACGCGCAGCGCGGGGGCGGTCATGGCGAGAGGGCGCGGGAAGCGGACGTCGATCTCGAAGCCGGGACGCTCGTCTCCGGGTGCGGAGATCGCCACCGTCTCACCGCCGTGGAAGAGCGGCTCGGGCGCCGGCTCGGTCATGCGATAGCAGCCGGCGGCTTCGCACTCGTCCTCGAACGAAAGCTCGATCGGCCGGTCGCCGCCATCGACGCGGATCGTGCCGACGCCGACGGGCGTCGGGACCGGATGGCAGGCGCCGTCATCGCCGCAGTATTCGCCGGTCGCGCAGGCGACGGAGCACGGCGTCTCGGGCGCCCAGGGGTCTTCACCGGGGGCGAAGGCGAGGCAGTCGTCGATCGGCACGGCCGGAAGGCCCAGCCGCCACCGCTCCGAGGCGATCGAGGCCATCGCGACGGTCGATCCGCCGTCGATCCTCGGATACCAGCCCTCGACCCGCACCGCTCCGTCGGCGAGCCCGTCACCCGGTCTCACCGGCGACCCGCCACCCTCGTGGACCTCGGTCGAGTTGCACGCACACAGCCACAGCACCGCACCGATCGCCGTCGTTCGTCGCATCGAGTCCTCCGACGCAGTGCGTTAGCAAACGTCCGGCCAGCGGGGAAACGGCCGATTCCCAAGGAGGAGGGGGACGAAGTCGGCGGGTGCGGACTCCACCCCCGCCGACTTCTCCCTCCAACGCGCCGCGAAGCCGTTCCGCTCCGGTCCTCCCGTCACGGAGATTTCGATCCGGACCCGGACTCCGGTTCGTCCTCCTCCTCGTCGGTCTCGGAGCCCTCGAGCTCCTTGGCGTTCTCGGCGTCGTCCTCCTTCACGACCGCGATCTCCTCGGTCTTTCCGGACGCATCCTTGACCACGATCACGTCGGGTCGGACCTCGTGCACGATCACCACGCGGTCGTCGACCATCAGCTCCCAGCCGACGGCGACCGCCAGCGGAACGACGAGCAGGCGCCGGCCTCCGACCGTGCGCCACAGCACCCGGCGGCGAATCCGGCGGCGGCGGCGGCGACGGCGGCGACGTTGGCGCGGGCCGGCATCGGCCGGCGAGACGGCGAGCAGCCCCAACAGACCGAGGAGCCCGCCGAGGAACGGACGGCGTTCGACCTTCATCGAGACCTCCCGGCGCGAAGTATCGCACCGTGGCCGGCCCAGGCGTAAGATCGTCGGACGGGGGGCCGGTGGCGCGAACGACCCGATCGATCCGCGTCGGCGTTCTGGCGATCGCGGCATTGACGGCGAGGTCCGCCGCCGCGGCCGGAGCCGAAAGCTGCGATCTGCCGCCGGAGATCAAGTCGATCCCGGTGACGCGCGATGGACCGGCCGCCGATCCGGCGGCGAAGAAGGTGCAGGACGCGATCCGCAAGGTCCCGTCGTGCATCCTCGGCTGCAACGGCGCCGATGCGGAGGTGCTGCTCCTGCCGGAGATGCCGTTCGACGCCAACGCCTACTACTGTCACCAGCGCGGGAACGGCGCGATCTACCTCCCGCTGGGGCACGTCGCACCCGACGCGGCGGTCCGGGGGAAGGAGATCGAGAAGATTGCCGGCGCCTGTCCCGACCCGGAAACCGCCGAGAAGGCATGGCCCCTCGACCGAACCGTCCTCCACGAAGCGTGTCACCACATGGACAAGCAGTGCCTGGGCGGCTTTCTGTCCAAGTCGCGGAAAGCGGACGGGTTCCTCCGACTGAAGTACAAGTCGGCCTACGCCTGCTATCAGTCCAGTCCGAACGCGATGCGCGCCAAGGAGGCCCTCGACCGGACGTTCAAGGAACGCGAGCGGCGCGAGAAGCCGCTGGACGACGCCGACGCGACGAACCTCCGGGAGTTCAACGAGGCCGCGAACCGGGTACTCGAGCGGTACAACCGGGAGCACGAGGCGGTCGACGCCGGCGAGAAGGCGGGTCGGATCGACCCGGACGCGGCCGACCGCGAACGGGAGCGCATCGCGGACGCGTCTCGCGATGCGCTGCGCCGGCTGGAAGAGGAGCGGCAACGCCACAACCGGCAGACCGTCGCCGCCCGGGAGGCGATCACCCGCGACTTCGAAGCGGAGCGCTGCCGGCAGGAGTCGGCGCTCAACGCGGCCTACCGGGCCTGCGGGTTGCTGAGTCGCTTCCCCGGGGATCGACACGCCGCGGACGACCCGTTCGGCCTCGAGTACTACGCGATGGCGATCGAGATGTTCGCCTACGATCCGGCCGGATTCTGCGCCCAGCTCGATCCGACGGAGATCGGCTGGCTCCGGAAGAACCTGGGGTCGTGCCTGGAGAACCTCGCCGGCCCCCGGCCGGCCTGCTGGTCGGACCCGCGCCGGCCGGCGGCCGCGGTGGTCGGGATGACCGACGCGCTCCGCGCGACCGTGACGCCGATGGGGGACTGCCCGTGAAGACGCGGGGACCGATCGTCGCGCTCCTCGCTGCGTTGGCGACCGCGGGCGCCGCGCCGTCCGCCCGGACGCTGGTTCCGTCCGACCTCGACCGAATCGCACCCGGCCGATCGAAGACGGCCGACGTGCGCGCCCGTCTCGGACCGCCGGCGCGCGAGTGGCGCGATTGGGTCGCTCCGGGCGAGATCGATCCGCTGGCGATCCCGTCGGAACCGGGCGAAGTCCGGGAGATCGAACGGAAGAGCGGCGGCCGCGCCGTGCCGCTGGTGGCCTGGGAATATCCGTTCGACGATCCCGGCGATGCCGAGCGTCCGGTGCTGATCGTCTTCCTCCACGACGGCGTGGTCCGGTCGGTCCATCGGCCGCTCGCCGTACGAGACGCGGGGGAACCGGCGGCCCTCGCCGGGAGACTGAAACAGACGCCGCAGCGCGTCCTGCGCACGGTCCGGATCGGCCACGTCGTCCAGGAGCTGGAGATCGATTGGTTCCCGTCGGCCGGGCGCGCCTTCGTGCGGTTCGCCGATCGCGACGCTCCGCTCTGGGAGGTGCGCCTGCCCGCGGACGGATCGGTCCAACCGTAGGCGGCCTCGCGCGCGGTATGATGAGGGCGGTGAAGCGGCGCGCGACCTTTTCGATCCGCGTCCCGGCGGCCGAGCGGGTGCTTCGCGCCCGGGTGTGCGACCTGAATCTCCGGTTCGACCGGTCGCGATTCGCGCCGCTGGTGAAGCGTCTCTACCGCGAGCTGGCCGCCGCCGGGATCGCCCTCCGGCCGCGCTTCTATCTCTCGACGGAGTACGGCTGCATCACCGGCTCGGCCACCATCGGACTGCTGTGGACGGACGGCTTCCCCTTCGCGCAGCGGCTCGCCAAGCGGGCCGGGATCCGCACCCGCGATCGCAGGCGCATCCTCCGGACGTTGCGACACGAGGTGGGTCACGCCTTCTGCTACGCGCACCACCTCTATCGCACCGAGCGCTTCCGCCGCCTGTTCGGGGTGAAGGGGCACTTCTTCAACTCCTACCCCGAGATCTGGCGGCCGAACGCCGCGGGCCGGAACCGCCTGGAGCGAGGCGAGGTGATCCTGCTCTACGCGACGCGCCACCCCGACGAGGACTTCGCCGTCTGCTTCGAGCACTGGCTCGAGCGTCGTCACCGCTGGCGGAGGGACTTCGCCGGCTCGCCGCGCGTGCTGGAGAAGCTCGCCTACGTGGAGGAGGTGGTGGCGCTCCGCGGTCCGGTCCGGCCGCGCCTCAAGTGGACGCCGTTCGACGTGCCGGTCGACCGCGTGCGCGCCACCGTCGCCGACTGGATGGAGAGCGTGGTCCGCGGCACCAACTACAACCTCCTTCCCGACACCCCGGTCGGATGAACCTCATGCTCGACCCCACGCTACGCACCCGCATCGAACGGTCCGTCCGGCGCGAACGGCTGATCTCCAGGCTCAAGGCCGCCTGCTTCGCGCGCGGAGTCCACGTCGACGTCGGCGACGGCGAGAAGAAGGCGATCGACCTGATGCCCGCCCCCCTGGCCCTGCGGCCGGGGCACGTGGAACGGCTGACGACCTTGAGCGAGGCGATCAAGAGACCGGTCCGCCGGATGCCGGGGCTCTACGCGAGACATCCGGAGATCCGCGAGGTGCTCGTGTTCCCGGAGCCCGAACGGCGGTGGATCGAGGACGTCTGGCGGGACGAGCACGAGGGCCGCCAATCGGTGGTCAGCCGCAACGACTTGGACGCGCCGGCCGACCCGAAGGCGACCGTCGCCTTCGAAACCAACGGCTGCGCCATCGGCGGGCAGTTCTACGCCGCCGAGTCGGCGCGCGTGCTCGACGAGCTGGTGCTCTCCGCGCACCGGGATCTCTGTCGCGGGTTCGAGCCGCTTCCGGATCCGTGCGCCCTGACCGAGCGCACGCTCCTCGCCCACGCCGACTCGATCGGGCTCGCGCCACCCCGCTCGATCGGGATCCTCGAGAACCGCGAATGGGACCTGGGGATCACCGAGATGCCCTCGCTCGCCGCCTACCTGCGGGCCAAGGGGCTTCGCTGCACGATCGGCGATCCGCGAGCGCTCGCCGTCCGGGGGGGCCGTTTCCGGCTGGACGGGAACCCGGTCGATCTCCTCTACCGCAACATGGAGCTCGCCGACTTCATCGACCTGGAGGCCGAGGGGCACCGGCTCGACGCGGTGCGCGAGGCGTTCCGCCGCAACGTCGTCGTCTCGGGGATCGCCGGCGACTTCGACCAGAAAAGCGTCTGGGAGGTCCTGACCTCGGCGCGCACGCGGCGCTTCATCGACCCCGGCGACCGCCGGATCCTGACACGGCACCTCCTCTGGACCCGCCTCTTGCGCGAGACGCGCACCGAAGGCCCGGACGGCGCCGAGGTCGACCTGGTCGCGTTCACCCGCGCGAACCGGCGCCGGCTGGTGCTCAAACCGAACCTCTCCTGCGGCGGCGAAGGGGTGACACTGGGGCCGCTCCTCGACGCGCGGCGCTGGTCGCGCGCGGTCGATCGCGCGCTGCGCGAGACGAACCGCTGGGTGGTGCAGCGGTTCCATCCCGGCGCCAAGCTCTCCTTCCCGCTGCCACGGGTGCGCGGCGACGCGGAGCCGCACTACGTCACCTTCGGCGTCATCAGCCAGCCGTTCGGCGGCGGGATCCTCGGGCGTGCCTGCCTGCGGCCGATCGTGAACGTCAGCCGCGGCGGCGGGCTGGCCGCCCTGTTCGTCAAAAGGTGACGCCGAGGTTGCCGGTGGCGGCGAACGACTGCGCGGTGCGGTTCGGATCGTCGACCCTCACGTCGTCGTCCGGGATGAACCGGTAGGTCCCGCGCGCGCTGACGGTCAACCGATCGCCGACGTAGGCCTGCACCCCGATCGCCGCCGGGATCGCGAGGTCGTTCGAATCGGTGTACCGGTCGGCGACCTGCTCACGGTCCGGTCCCGCGATCCGGTGGTTCTCGAAGCCGATCCCCGCCGCGACGAACGGCGAAACCTTGATGTCCTGGCCCTGCGGGAAGGTGACCGGCAGCTCGGCGCGGACCATCAGGTCGCCCGCGTTGGTCATCAGCACCGCCTCCTCGCCGGCCAGGGTCTCGAGGTCGTTCACGCCGCCGAGGTAGGAGGCCTCGATCGCGAACGGCTCGGCGATCCGCCAGGTGCCGCGCACGTTCCATGCGCCCCCCGCCTCGGTCACCGCGTCGAGTCCTTGGGTGTAGGTCAAGACGCCCCCTCCCGCCTCGAAGACGATCCTCGGCTCGGTCGGCTCCTCGATCTCGACCTGAATCTCCGGCTGCTCCTGCGCGAACGCGCTCCACGGGAGGATCCCGAAGACCAGCGCCGCGATTCCGATGGCTCCCCTGCGTTTCATCGTGTGTCCCCTTGGAAAGAGCTCCTCTGTCGCTCCTGTGAGGGGCTTCACCACGGACGCAAGCCGTGCGGAGAAGGCTTGGGGGAGAGCCGTCGCCGCCGGCCTGGCGTCGGCGAGACGATCCACAGCCACGCCCCGTTCCGAACGGTCGAGCCCCGACGATCCACACTCCGTCCACCCCTGACGCGTCGGAAAGCTCATAGTTTTTCAGCGCCTTACAGAAGTTCTTCCGCACCTGTGCGTGGATTCCGTGCGGACCGCCGCCGCGGCAGACGAACGTTGTCGGCCGGCGTCCCGGGATGCTAAAAGCGCCGTTTCTCGAAGGAGCTAGGAGGTCGGTTCGATGCGAGCGGACGTGGGCGCCCGTGGGGGTCAAGGATCGTGGAACGGCACCCAAACGCGCGCCGACGCGGCGGGTTGGCGCGAATCGCTGCGACGCCTCCACCACCCGGTCTACGTCGTCGACGGCAACGGGCGGCCGGCGGTCGCGACCGGCGGCCGCGCCACGCTCGGCGTCGCCCCGCGTGACGGAGGCCGCACGCTCCTGGCGCACGTGCCACCGCTCCGTCCGACCGAGCTGGGCGACCCGGCGTTCCGGGCGGCGCACGGCGTGCGGTACGCCTACGTCGCCGGCGAGATGGCGAACGGCATCGCCTCGGAGGAGATGGTCGAAGCGGCCGCGCGGGCGGGCCTGCTCGGGTTTTTCGGAGCGGCCGGCCTCTCTCCGGCGCGGGTCGAGCAGGCGATCGATCGCCTCCAGTCGTCGCTGGGCGGTCTCCCGTTCGGCGCGAACCTGATCCACAGCCCCGACGATCCCCGCCTGGAGGAGGCGATCGTCGCGCTCTACCTGGCGAAGGGACTGCGGCTGGTGAGCGCGTCGGCCTACCTCGACCTGACGCTGCCGATCGTCCGCTACCGGGTGACGGGCATCCACCGCGGAACGGACGGCTTCGTCGTCGCGCCGAACCGGGTGATGGCCAAGGTGTCGCGCGTCGAGGTGGCGCGCAAGTTCCTCTCCCCGCCACCGGAGCGGTTCCTGCGCCAGCTCGTCGAGGCCGGGGCGATCACCGAGGAGCAGGCCCGTCTCGCCGAGACGATCCCGATGGCGGACGACCTCTCCGCCGAAGCCGACTCCGGCGGGCACACCGACAACCGTCCGCTCGTGCTGTTGCTGCCGGCCCTCCAGAAGCTGCGCGACGAGATCCAGGACGAGCGGCGGTACGCCACGCGCCCGCGGATCGGTGCCGGCGGCGGGATCGCGACCCCCGCGTCGACGGCGGCGGCGTTCGCCATGGGGGCGGCCTACGTCCTGACCGGCAGCGTCAACCAGGCGACGCGCGAGGCCGGGACCTCCGACCTGGTGCGGCAGATGCTGGCGCAGGCGGGGCCGACCGACGTGGCGATGGCGCCGGCCGCCGACATGTTCGAGATGGGGGTGAAGGTGCAGGTCCTCTCCAAGGGGACCCTCTTCCCGGTGCGCGCGGCGAAGCTCTACGAGTGGTACCGCGCCTACGACTCCCTCGAGTCGCTTCCGGAGGCGGCGCGCACGGAGCTGGAGCAGAAGTTCCTGCGCACCTCGATCGACGAGGCGTGGGAGGGCTGCCGCTCCTTCTTCGCCGAGCGCGATCCGCGGCAGATCGAGAAGGCGCTGCGCGACCCCAAGCACAAGATGGCGCTCGTCTTCCGCTCCTACCTCGGGCGGTCGTCGAACTGGGCCAACGACGGGGTGCCCGACCGCCGTCTCGACTACCAGGTCTGGTGCGGCCCGGCGATGGGGGCGTTCAACGACTGGGTGAAGGGATCGTGGCTCGAGCCGTGGGAGGCGCGCCGCGTCGTACCGATCGCCAAGAACCTGATGGCCGGCGCCGCGGTGCTGGCGCGGGTGGCCGCGCTGCGCAGCCAGGGGATCGCCGTCCCCCCCGACGCGGAGCGGTTCGAGCCGCTCGACGAGGCGGCCCTGGCGGCGCTGGAATCCGGACCGCCAGCCGATGAACCCGCTACCGGCGAACCGATCCGATCGGAGTCGGTATCGGTAACGGCAACGGGTACCGATCCAATCGGTTCCGATGCCGGTTCCGACCGGATCGGATCGGTTCGGTCGGAGACGGAGGAACCGATCGCGATCGTGGGGATGGGGGCGATCTTCCCGAAAGCGGACGACCTGCGCTCCTTCTGGCGGCTGCTGCGCACCGGGCTCGATGCCGTGGGCGAGGTGCCGCCGACGCACTGGTCGATCGCCGACTACTTCGACCCGGATCCCAAGGCGCCCGACAAGACCTACGTCCGGCGCGGCGCGTTCCTCTCCGCACAGAAGTTCGATCCGACCGAGTTCGGGATTCCGCCGGCGATCCTCGAGGCGACCGACACCGCGCAGCTGCTCTCGCTCGTCGTCGCGCGCATGGCGATGGAGGACGCGGGGTACGGCGAAGGGGTCACCTGGGACCGCTCGCGCGCCAGCGTGCTGCTCGGCGTGACCGGGACGCAGGAGCTGGTGATCTCGCTCGGCGCCCGCCTCGGGCACCCGCATTGGCGGCGCGCGCTCAAGGAGTCCGGGGTCGACGAGGCGACGGCCGAGGAGGTCGTGCAGCGGATCGCGCGGGCGTACGTAGGCTGGCAGGAGAACTCGTTCCCCGGTCTGTTGGGGAACGTCGTCGCGGGGCGCATCGCCAACCGCCTCGACTTCGGTGGGACAAACTGCGTCATCGACGCGGCGTGCGCGAGCTCGCTGGGCGCGATCCACCTGGCGATCCTCGAGCTGCGCGCGGGGCGGACCGACCTGGTGCTCACCGGCGGTGCCGACACGCTCAACGACATCTTCATGCACATGTGCTTCAGCAAGACGCCGGCGTTGTCGCCGACCGGCGATGCGCGGCCCTTCTCCGACCGCGCCGACGGAACGATCCTCGGCGAGGGGATCGGGCTCGTCGTCCTGAAGCGGCTTTCCGACGCGCAGAAGGACGGCGATCGGATCCGCGCGGTGATCCGCGGGATCGGAACCTCCAGCGACGGACGGGCGAAGAGCATCTACGCGCCGGTTCCGGCGGGGCAGGCGCGCGCCCTCCGGGCCGCCTACCAGGCGGCGGGGGTGCGGCCGCGGACGATCGGACTCCTCGAAGGGCACGGGACGGGGACCAAGGCCGGAGACGCGGCCGAGTTCGAGGCGCTCACGACGGTGTACCGGGAGGACGCGCCCGACGCCGGCTGGTGCGCGCTCGGCTCGGTGAAGTCGCAGATCGGGCACACCAAGGCGGCGGCCGGCGCGGCGGGGCTGATCAAGGCGGCGCTGGCGCTCGACCACAAGGTGCTTCCGCCGACGATCAAGGTCGACAGCCCGAACCCGGCGATGAAGATCGACGAGACGCCGTTCTACCTGTCGACGGAGGCAAGGCCCTGGATCTCCGCCGCCGACCATCCGCGGCGCGCGGCGGTCAGCTCCTTTGGTTTCGGCGGGAGCAACTTCCACGTGGTGCTCGAGGAGTACCACCCGAAGCGCCGGGAACCGGCGTGGGACGGCGCGGTCGAGATCGCCGCGTTCTCCGGTCCCGACGTCGCGGGGATCCTCTCCGCGCTCGACGCGTGGGCGGCGGCGGAGGACGCGACCGCCTTCGCCGCGCGGTCGCGCGAGACCTTCTCGGCGGCGCACGGCCATCGCCTGATCGCGGTGTACGAGCCGGGGGACGACAGGAAGGCGCTCGCCGCCACCGCGCGGGAGCGCCTGGCCGCGGGCAAGCCGTTCTCGAAGGACGGTCTGCACTACGGTGTCGGCACGGCCGGCGGTGAGATCGCCTTCCTATTCCCCGGGCAAGGGGCGCAGTCGGTGGGGATGCTGCGGGAGATCGCGTGCCTCTTCCCGGAGGCGCTGGAGGCGGTCGAATCGGCCTCCGAGATCGCCGCGGCGATCCATCCGCCGCCGACGTTCGACGCCGTGGAGAAGAAGCGCCGGGAGGAGGCGCTGACCCGCACCGACGTCGCCCAGCCGGCGATCGGCGCCGTGAGCCGCGGCCTGCTCGCGGTGCTGGAACGGTTCGGCGTGCGGCCGGCACGCGTCGCCGGACACAGCTACGGCGAGCTCACGGCGCTGCACGCCGCCGGACGCCTGGGGGCCGACGAGCTCGACCAGCTTTCGCGGCTGCGCGGGAGGCTGATGGCCGGCAACGGCGAGGACCGCGGAACGATGCTCGCGGTGTTGGCACCGCTCACCGAGATCGAGCGGCTGATCGCCGAGGAGACGCTCGACCTGGTGCTCGCCAACCGCAACGCCCCGCTGCAGGGGGTGCTCTCCGGGCGGCGCGACGAGATCGCGCGCGCGGAGGCGGCGTGCAAGGGTCGCACGATGCGTTGCAGCCGCATCCCGGTGGGGGCGGCGTTCCACAGCCCTCTCGTCGCCGGCGCCGCGCACGCCTTCCGCGAGGGCCTGCGAAACGCGTCGTTCGCGCCGGGGCGGATCCCGGTGATCGCCGACAGCACGGCGGAGCCCTACCCCGAGGATCCGGACGCCGCGCGCGACCTGCTCGCCGAGCAGCTCGCCAAGCCGGTGAGGTTCGTCGAGGTGGTGGAGCGCCTCTACGCCGACGGCGCCCGGACGTTCGTCGAGGTCGGACCGCGCGGGATCCTGACGGGACTGGTGCGCTCGATCCTCGGCGACCGGCCGTACGAGGCGATCGCCGTCGACGCCGGCGGCAAGCGCGGCGGACTGTTCGAGCTCGCGCAGGCGCTCGCGCGCGTCGCCTGCGCCGGACACGCCGTCGAGCTCACCGAGTGGGAGCGCACCCAACCGCCGCCGCGCGCCCTCCCTGCCTGGGCCAAGGCGCCGCGCGTCGCGAAGATGGTGGTGCCGCTCACCGGCGCCAACTACCGAGCCCCGCAGCCGCCGATGCCGGCCGTCCCGGTCGCCGCGAGGTCCGCGGGGATCTCGCGGGCGGAATCGCAGCCGGAATCGCAGCCGGAATCGCGACCTGTACCGGGACGGCGACCGAGTCCGAGCCCGGGGCCGAGTCCGTGGGTGGACCCTTCTACGAGCGGTCTTCCGCAGCAGGGTCCTCCTTCGGTCGCGGTCGCGGCCGCCGCCTCGGCCTCGGTCGCGACCGCGACCCCGGCCGCCGCCGGTGCACCGCCCACGTCGTCTGCGGTGTCGGCTCCGGCGACGCCGTCGGCTTCGACCCCGGCCGCGCCCGGCTCCGGCGATCTCCTCCTCGAAGCGCTGCGCGCCAACCAGGAAAGCCTGCGTGCGCTGCAGGAGCTCCAGGAGCAGACCGCCCGCGTCCACCAGACCTTCCTCGAGGGGCAGCTCCATGCGCAGCGGAGCTTCCAGGCCCTACTCCTCGGCCAGCACGGCCTGTTGACCGACGCCACGAGCGCGGTCGCCAATCACTCAAGTGCACCCCACGCCACCGACGAACCGCGGTCCGAACCGCGACCGGTACCGGGGTCGCGACCGAGTCCGAGTCCGAGTCCGAGGCCGCGTCCGTGGGATGACCCTTCTACGAGCGGTCTTTCGCAGCAGGGTCATCCCTCGGTTGCGGTCGCGGTCGCCGCCTCGGCCTCCGTCGCGACCGCACCCGCGGCAGCGGCACCGGCCGTCGCCCCCGCGGCTGCACCCCCCCGCATCGTCGCCCGACGTCCTCGGCGCGCTCCTCGCCGTCGTCGCCGAAGCGACCGGCTATCCGAC
>CAYJRR010000007.1:33429-35851 GCA_964372275.1 uncultured bacterium | reverse complement strand
CGCGTCGAGATCCTCTCGATGCTCACCAAGCGCCTCCCCAACGCGCCGACCGTCGACCCCGAGCACCTGGGCTCCCTGCGCACCCTCCGCCAGGTCGCCGCCTTCGTCTCCCCCGCCGACAGTCGTTCGCAGCAGGGTCCTCCCTCGGTCGCGGCCGCGGTCGCCGACTCGGTCTCGGTCTCGGTCTCGGTTGCGACCGCGACCGCGGCCGCCGGCGTCGTTACCCCGACAGCCACACCGGCCGCGGCCGCGCCCGCATCCGACGCCGCCCGCGCCGCGCTTCTGTCCGTCGTCTCCGAGCTCACCGGTTACCCGACCGAGATGCTCGACCTCGACATGGACCTCGAGGCCGACCTCGGCATCGATTCGATCAAGCGGGTCGAGATCCTCTCGCTCCTCACCAAGCGCCTGCCCGAGGCCCCCTCGGTCGACCCCGAGCACTTGGGCTCGCTCCGGACGCTGCGGCAGGTCCTCGGACACATCGCCCCCGCCGCCGCGAAGGCTGCCCCGGCGGCGCCGGAGACCGCGTCCGCTCCCCGCTCCACCGCGAAGGCGAACGGCGCGGCAACGCCGCCCGTTCCGCGAACCGAAACGAAGGCCTCCTCGCCGCACGCGCGTCCACCGCGCCGGTCGGTCGTTCCCGTGCAGCTCCCTCCGGCGGAGCCCGGTCGTCTCGCCCTTCGCGAGGGGGGGGAGATCCTGGTGCTCGAAAGCGGCGACGGCACGCCGCTCGCGCCCGCGCTCGTCGACCGGCTCGCCAAGCGCGGCGTGAAGGCGCGCACCCTTCGTGCCCCGTTCGCGCGACCGACCGGCCCGATCGCCGGGCTCCTGCTGCTCGGCGATCTCCCCGCCGAGGCCGATCCCTGGTCGGCCCGCGAGGAGCGCCGGGTCAAGGAGGCGTTCCAGCTGACGCGGCTGGCCGGACCGGCGCTGCGCGAGTCGGCCGACCGGGGAGGCGCGTTCCTCGCCTCGGTCGTCCGCTTCGACGGCGCGTTCGGTCACACCGTTCCGCCGATCGCCGGCGGTAGCCCGATCTCGGCGGCGCTCGGCGGCCTGGTGAAGAGCGCGCGCCACGAGTGGCCGGGCGTCCGCTGCCGTTCGCTCGACGTCGCCGCCGACCTGCCGCCGGAAGAGGCGGCCGAGGCGATCCTCGCCGAGCTGTCCTCCGAAGGCCCCGACGAAGTCGGTCTCGGTCCGGCGGGGCGCGTCGGTCTCGCGCTCCGCGAGCTCCCGGTGACGCTCGATCCCGATCGCCTGTCCGAAGGGGACGTGGTGGTCGTGACCGGCGGAGCGCGCGGCGTCACCGCGGAGTGCGCCATCGCGCTGGCGGAATCGCGGCGCGTGTCGCTCCTGCTCCTCGGTCGCTCCCCCGAGCCGGCCCCCGAGCCCGCGTGGCTCGCGAAGGCCGGGGACGAAGCGGCGATCAAGCGCGCGCTCCTGGAGAACGCCCCTCCCGAGGTGCGCTCCTCGCCCAAGGCGATCGGCGAAGCGGCACGCGCCGCGCTCGCCGCCCGGGAGGCGCGCTCGACGCTCGAGCGCCTCGCGGCGGCGAAGATCCGGGCGCGCTACCGTGCGGTCGACGTTCGCGATCCGGCGGCGCTCGACAAGATTCTGGTCGAAACCCGGATCTCGCTGGGGCCGATCCGCGGTCTGCTCCACGGTGCCGGCGTGCTGCGAGACCGGCGGATCGAGGACAAGAGCGACGACGACCTCGACCAGGTGTTCGACACCAAGGTCGCGGGGCTGCGATCGCTCCTGGCGGCGACGCGCGGCGACGACCTCCGTCTGATCGCTCTGTTCGCGTCGGTGAGCGGACGATTCGGCCGCCGTGGGCAGTCCGACTACGCGATGGCCAACCAGGCGCTGGTCGGGATCGCGCAACGCGAGGCGAGGGCGCGCGAGGGGTGCCGCGTGGTCGCGCTCGACTGGGGTCCCTGGGACGGCGGGATGGTCACCCCGGCCCTCAAGCGGGAGTTCGAGCGCGAAGGGGTGGCGTTGATCGACCTGCGCGGCGGCGCACAGCGGCTCGTCGAGGAAGCGCAGTCGGCCCCGGGCGGACCGGTGGAGGTGGTGGTCGGCTCCGGCTTCGGCGCCGCCGATTCGCCGGACGTGTCGGCCCACGTCCTGGCCGCCGCGCATCGTCTCGATCCGCGGACGCACCACTACCTGGGGGACCACGTGCTCGCCGGCCGTCCGGTGCTGCCGATGGCGATGATGATCGAATGGTTCGCGCGCGCCGCGGCACGAGCCGTCCCGGGGAGCGCCTTCCATGCGCTCGAGCAGATGAAGGTGCTGCGCGGGGTGACGCTGGGAAGCGCCACCGAAGACGTCGGCGTCTGGACCGGTCCCCCGCGGCCGTTCGACGGCGGGGCGCGCGTCGAGGTCGAGCTGCGCGGACACGGCGACGTGGTGCACGCGCGGG
>CAYJRR010000007.1:0-33419 GCA_964372275.1 uncultured bacterium | reverse complement strand
ACGGGGGCTATCTCTACGCCACGACCGACGTCGCGGGGATCCGCCACCGCGTGCTGCCGCTGGGGGCGCAGCGCGTGATCTACGCCGTGGACGCGGGGCTGGGGCTGCACTTCCGGCAGGTGTTCGCGGCGGCGGATCGCGCGGGGTACACCGCCGTGCCCGGCCACCCCGGCGAGCGGGCCACGCTCGAGCACGCGGCGTTCGGGATGATGCTGGGGGAGGACGGGCGGCCGTTCCGGACGCGGGCGGGCGAGAACGTGCGGCTGAGCGACCTGCTCGACGAGGCGGAGGAGCGGGCGGCCGCGACCGTGGCGGAGAAGAACCCGGCGCTGTCGGCGGGCGAGCGGGCGACGACCGCGCGGGCGGTGGCGGTGGTCGGTCTCGGACCGGCCATCGCCCCGACCGGAATCGTCTCGCCGGGGACGCTGGGCACCTACGCCAAGCGTCCGCTCTACGGCGAGCTCCTGTTCCACGGCCCGCGGCTCCACGCCATCGAGACGGTGGAGGGGATCTCCGAGACCGGGATGGCGTTGCGCCTGAAGTCGGCTCCGAAGCCTTCGATGTGGATCGAAGGGACCTCCGATCCGCGCTGGACGACCGACCCGATGGTGGTCGACGGCGTCTTCCAGGCGTTGATCCTCTGGTGCCGCGAACGGCACGGCGCCCCCTCGCTCCCGGCGCGTCTCGACGCCTATCGGCAGTTCGCGGCGATCCCCGGCGACGGCGTGCGCGCGGTGGTCGCGGTGCGCAACGTGGAAGGGAGCAGCGTCGTCTCCGACATCGACCTGGTCGATGCGGGTGGATCGCTCGTCGGTCGGCTGGAAGGGTTCGTCTGCACCGTGAGCCCGACGCTGGAGCGGGCCTTCTCCGAAGGGCGCTCCACCCAGCGACCGGCATGACGCTACCATTGCGAGCGGAGCGAGAGCTAACGCCGGCGGGGAGCCGGCGGACGAAGTTTTCGCCGATCGCGATCGTCGGAGGGGCGGGGCGGTTCCCCGGGGCGCCGAACCTCCACACGCTGTGGCGAAACGTCGTCTCGCGGGAAAGCGCCTCCCGCGAGATTCCACCCGACCGGTGGCCGGTGCCTCCCGAGACGGTGCTGGCCAAGGGGTTCGCCCCGGACAAGCTCTACTCCACCCGCGCCTGCCTCCTCGACCCGTTCGACCTCGACCCGTCCGATCTCGAGCGCGCCGGTCTCGACCCCACGGGGATCGAGTCGCTCGACCCGCTCCATCGGCTGGTGCTCCGCGTCGGGCTCGACGCCTGGCAAGCCTCGCCGATCGAGCGGATCGACCGCGCTCGGGTGGGGATCGTGCCCGCGAACATCGCCCTCCCTACCGACGCCACCTCGTCGATGGCCGACAGCATCCTGGGGGGCGCGTTCGACGCCGCCTTCGGGATCGGCGGTGGCGTCGACCCACGGCGGGGATTGGGCGCCCCCGCGTACGACCGCCATCCGAGCGCGCTTCCCGCGGGGCTTCTCGGGATCGCGCTGGGGCTCGGCGGCGGCAGCTACACCCTCGACGCCGCCTGCGCGTCGTCGCTCTACGCGATCCACCTCGCCTGCCTGGAGCTGCAGTCGCGCCGCGCCGACGCCGTGCTGGCCGGGGGCGTCTCGCGGCCGCAGTGCCTCTACACGCAGCTCGGGTTCAGCCAGCTACAGGCGCTCTCGCCGTCCGGCGTCTGCGCGCCGTTCGACCGGCGGGCCGACGGGTTGGTGGTCGGCGAAGGGGCGGGGATCTTCCTTCTCAAGCGTCTCGAGGACGCGATCGACGCCGGCGACCCGGTGCTGGGGGTGATCCGCGGAATCGGACTGTCCAACGACGTCGGCGGCAGCCTCCTCTCCCCCGACAGCGAAGGCCAGCTGCGCGCGATGCGTCAGGCCTATGCCGCCGCCGGGTGGACTCCGCCGGAGGTCGGTCTGATCGAGTGCCATGGCACGGGGACTCCGCGCGGCGACGCCGTGGAGATCACGAGCCTCCGCGCCCTGTGGGGCGAGGCGCCGGCGGGATCGCGCGCCGTGATCGGCTCGGTGAAGTCCAACGTCGGACACCTGCTGACCGCCGCCGGGGCCGCGGGTCTGGCGAAGGTGTTGCTGGCGCTGCGCGCGCGCACCTTGCCGCCGTCGGCGAACTTCGCGCGGGAGAGCGCCGCCGAGGGGCTGGCGGGGTCGCCCTTCCGGGTGCTGGAAGCGCCCGAGTCGTGGGAGTCGACGGGCCCCCGACGTGCCGCCGTCTCCGCCTTCGGCTTCGGCGGGATCAACGCGCACCTGCTCGTGGAGGAGCATGAGCCGGCCCCCACCCGCCGGCGACGCAAGCGACCTCCGACCGCCGAGCGCCCCGCCGCCGAACCGGAGCCGGTGGAGCCGGTGGCGATCGTCGGGATCGGGGCGAGGGCCGGGCGACTCGCCGGCGCCGACGCGTTCCGCCGGGCGATCTTCCGCGGCGAGCCGGTGACCGATCCGCGGCCCACCGACCGCTGGAAGGGGATCGACGAGGCGCTCCTGGAGACCGATCCGGTGCGCGGCGCGTGGATCGAGCGGGTCGAGGTGCCGGTCGGCCGCTTCAAGCTGCCGCCGCGCGAGGTGCCGTCGGTGCTGCCACAGCAGCTCCTGATGCTGGAGGTCGCGGCCGAGGCGCTCGCCGACGCCGAGCGGTCCTCCGGCGACCGCGAACGCGACGAAGCGAGGCTCCGCACCGGCGCCGTGGTCGGGCTCGGCCTCGATCTGGAGACGACCTCCTTCCACGCCCGGTGGGCGCTGCGCGCGCGGGCGCAGGAAGCGGCACGCGCGCGCGGGCTGCTGCCTGCGGAGGCGGAGCGCTGGGTGGAGTCGGTCTGCGACGCGCTCGGGCCCCCGCTGGACGCGCAACGCACGTTGGGGAACCTGGGCGGGATCGTCGCCAGCCGGCTCGCGCGCGAGTTCCGGCTGGGCGGTCCCAGCTTCGTCATCGCCAACGAGGAGGGCTCCGGCCTGCGCGCGTTGGAGGCGGCCTGCCGCCTGTTGCAACGGCACGACGCCGACGCGATCGTGGTCGGCGCCGTCGATCTCGCCGGCGACGTGCGCCAGTTCCTCGCCACCGACAGCCTCCGCCCCTACACGCGGACGAGTCCCAGCCGGCCGTTCGACCGCGAGGCCGACGGCCCGGCGATCGGCGAAGGGGCGATGGCGCTGGTGGTGAAGCGGCTCGCCGACGCGACCCGCGACGGCGATCGGATCTACGCCGTCGTCCGGGGCATCGGCGCCGCGAGCGGCGCGCTGGCGGACGCCTATGCGCGGGCGCTCGAGCGCGCCTACGGAGAGGCGGGGGTCGAACCGCGCTCGGTGGCGCTGATCGAGGGGCACGGCAGCGGCGCGCCGGAGGAGGACAAGGCGGAGCTGGGGAGCCTCGCCCGGTTCTTCCCGGTCGACGGCCCGCGCCGATGCGCCGTCGGATCGGCAAAGGCGGTCGTCGGGCACCTCGGCGCGGCGGCGGGCCTGGCATCGGTGGCCAAGGCGGCGCTGTGCCTCTTCCACGAGCTGCTCCCGCCGATGCCGGCGTACCGGAGCCCGAGCGACGCCGCGTTCGACGCGCACCCCTTCTTCCACGTGCCGCGCGAGCCGCAAGCCTGGCTGCGCGACCGCGCCGACGGGCCGCGCCGCGCGGGTGTGAGCGCCGTCTCGATCGACGGCACCTGCCTCCACGCCGTGCTGGAGGCGGTCGAGCGGCCGTCGACCGCGTATGCCGCGGAGCGCGCGCGGCCGCTCGGCGAGCGGAGCGCCGGCCTGTTCCTGCTGCGGGCCTCGGGGGCCGCGCGGCCCGATGCGGACGAAGCGTTGCGCCGCCTGGCACTCGAGCACGCCGAGGAGCCGATCGAATCGCTCGCGGCGCGCTGGTACCGCCGCGGAGCGACCGGTCCCGTGTCGCGCGCCCTCGTCGCCGAGAGCGCGCCGGATCTCCTGCAGCAGCTTGCCCGCGGTCGAGACGCCGCCGCTTCCGAACGCGGCGGCCGCCGCCTTTCGGGCGGACTGGCGTTCGTCTTTCCCGGCTCGGGCAGCGACTACCTCGGGATGGGACGTTCGCTCGCGGTCGCGCTCCCGGCCGTCTACCGGCGCCAGGACGAGGAGTGCCTGCGCCTCGGCTCGCAGCTCGTCCCGGAGACGGCCGTCCCCTGGCGGTCGTCGTGGAGCGACGGATGGGAGCGCGAAGCGTCGGCGCGTCTCGCGGAGGCGACGGAGCTGCGGATCCTGGCGCAGGTCGCGCACGGGACCGCCGTCGCCGATGCCGCGCGCCTGTTCGGATTGAAGCCCGACGCGATGATCGGCTACAGCCTCGGCGAGTCGGCGGCGCTTTTTGCCTCGCGCGCCTGGACTGCGCGGGACGAGATGTTCGAACGCACGCGCCGCTCGACCCTGTTCCGCACCGACCTCGCCGGTCCCTGCGAGGTGGCGCGCGCCGCGTGGGGATCCGAACCCGACTGGTTCGTGGCGGTGGTGAACCGCCCGGCGGAGACGGTGCGCGCGTCGCTCGCGGGCACGGCGGCGCTGTTGATCGTCAACGCCCCGCAGGAGTGCGTGATCGGCGGACGGCGCCCGGACGTCGAACGAACCGTCGCCGCCCTCGGCTGCGAGTCGGTGGCCCTCGAAGGGGTGCCGACCGTCCACTTCCCGCTGGTCTCCGCGGTCGCCGACCGCTATCGCGAGCTGCACCGGCTCCCGACCCGCCCTCCCACCGGGGTGCGCTTCTACAGCGGCGCCTGGGGCGAGAGCTACGTCCCGAGCGAAGAGCGCGCCGCCGAGTCGATCCTCGCCAACGCGATCGGTGGATTCGACTTCCAGAAGACGATCGAGCGCGCCTACGCCGACGGCGTCCGGATCTTCGTGGAGATGGGCCCCGGCGCGTCGTGCACGCGGATGATCGGAAAGATCCTCGCCGGAAGGGAGCACCTCGCCGTCACCGCGTGCCAGCGCGGACAGGACGGATACCGGGCGCTGCTCGGGGCGGTCGCCAAGGTCGCCGAGGCGGGGGTCGAGATCGATCTCGGAGCGGTCTACGCGGAGGGGGCCGGAATCGTGATCGCGGAGGGCGCGAGGCGGGCGGAGGTCGTGGCGGTGGAGGTGGGGGGAGGTCGGCGGTTGCCGAAAGGGCGAGGCGCGGAGAAGCAGGCTCCACCCGCGGCCGTGGCTGTAACGGCAGCCGACGCCGTCGCCGAGGCGGTGGCCGACGTCGTGGCCGTACCCGTGGCCGTACCCGTACCCGTAGCCGTAGCCGAGGCCGTTGCCGAACCCGAAGCCGAATCCGAATCGGTGGCCGAATCCGATCCGCGTCCGGTTCCGGGACCGCGGCCGAGTCCGAAACCGCGTCCGTGGGAGGACCCTTCTACGAACGGTTTACCGCAGCAGGGTCATCCCTCGGTCGCCGATTCGGCCTGGGCCGCGACCGCGACCCCGGCCGCCTTCGCGGCGGGTGTCGCGCTCGCCATGCGCCCGCTTCCACCCGGCGTCCCGTCTCCGCTGGCCTCGGCGGCGGCGGCGGCCGCGGCCCACGAGGCGTTCCTCCAGCTCAATGCGCGTTACGTCGCGCTCCAGCGCGAGGCGTTGCTCGAACAGCAACGGATGATCGAGGCGCTCGCGCGCGCCCTCCCTTCGCGCGGACTCTCGGCCATCCCCGCGAACGGTACCGCGATCCGATCCACGGCCGCGGCCGCCACCACCCCGACCGCCGCCCCCGCGTTCGACCGCGCCCTGTGCATGGAGTTCGCGATCGGATCGATCGGGAAGATGCTCGGTCCCCGCTTCGCCGACGTCGACGCGCATCCGACCCGGGTCCGCCTTCCGGACGAGCCGCTGATGCTGGTCGACCGGATCGTGGAGGTGGAGGGGGAGCCCGACTCGATGACCTCCGGAGCCGTCGTCACCGAGCACGACGTCGTATCCGGCGCCTGGTACCTCGACGGCGGGCGGGCGCCGGTCTGCATCAGCGTCGAGGCGGGGCAGGCCGACCTGTTCCTCTCCGGATACCTGGGGATCGACCACCAGACGAAGGGGCTTCGCGTCTACCGACTCCTCGACGCAAAGATCGTCTTCCACCGCGACCTTCCGGTCCCGGGGGAGACGATCCGCTATGACATCCGGATCGACCGTTTCATCCGCCAGGGGGAGACCTGGCTCTTCTTCTTCCGCTTCGACGGAACGATCGCAGGCTCGCCGTTCATCACCATGTACGACGGTTGCGCGGGGTTCTTCAGCGACGCGCAGCTGCGCGAAGGACGCGGCATCGTCGGCGACCTTCCGGACGAGCGGCCGGCGCGGCGTCTCGGGCCCGACGGAAAGCCGACCGCGCCGTTCACGCCGCTCGTCCCGAAGGAGCGCGAGCGGTACGACGACACCTACGGCGACGCGCAGGTCGAGGCGCTGCGCCGCGGCGATCTCGCCGCCTGCTTCGGACCGGCCTTCGATGGACTTTCGCTCGATCCCCGCCTGCGCCTTCCGTCGGGCCGGATGCGCCTGGTCGATCGCATCGTCGACCTCGACCCGGACGGCGGCCGCTTCGGCCTGGGGCAGGTGATCGGCGAGGCCGACATCCATCCCGACGACTGGTTCCTCACCTGCCACTTCTCCGACGACCCGGTGATGCCCGGCACCTTGATGTACGAGTGCTGCCTGCACACCCTCCGCGTGCTGCTCCTCCGCATGGGCTGGATCGCGACCGACGGCGACGGCGCCGACCTGCACTACGCGCCGGTGGAAGGAATCGCCAGTCGCCTTCGCTGCCGCGGACAGGTGATCCCCGAGACGAAGAAGGTCACCTACCGCATCGAGCTCAAGGAGATCGGCTACGACCCCGAGCCCTACGTCCTCGCCGACGCGTCGATGTTCGCCGACGGGAGGCACGTGGTGGAGATGGAGAGCATGTCGGTGCGGGTGCGGGGACTGACGAAGGAGGGCCTCGAGCGTTTCTGGGCCGCCCGCGCGGAGACCCCGCAGCAGGGTCCTCCCTCGCACGCGGTCGCCGATTCGGTCTCGGTCGCGTCCCCGGTACCGGTCGCCGTTCCGGCCTCGGCCGCGACCCCGGCCGCCGCCTCCGTCGCGCCGCTTTTTTCCCGCGAGCAGATCCTCGCCTACTCCATCGGCGACCCCTCCGCCTGCTTCGGCGAGCCCTACCGCGTCTTCGACAAGGAGCGCCGCCTCGCCCGCCTTCCCGGTCCTCCCTATCTCTTCGTCGACCGTGTGACCGCCTGCGAGCCGAAGCCGTGGATCCTCGAGCCGGGGGGGTGGGTCACCTGCGAGTACGACGTGCCGCCCGACGCGTGGTACTTCCGGGCCAGCGGACAGCCGGTGATGCCGTTCGCCGTGCTGTTGGAGGCGGCGTTGCAACCGTGCGGTTGGCTGGCGGCCTACCTCGGCTCGGCGCTCACGAGCGATGACGACCTGCACTTCCGCAACCTCGACGGCACCGCGACCGCCTTCCGGGAGGTGACCCCCTCGACCGGAACCCTCACCATGCGCGCGCGTCTCACCAAGACGTCGCAAGCCGGCGGAATGATCCTGCAGAAGTTCGACATGGAGATCCTCGCCGGCCGCGATCCGGTCTACCGCGGGAACACCGACTTCGGCTTCTTCCCGGCGAGCGCGCTGGCGCAGCAGGTCGGCATCCGCGGCGCCGAGCGCTGGAAAGGGTTCGGCCGCTCGTTCGGACTGCCGCGCCTGGCCCCGGTCCGGCCCGACGACGCGGTCGGTCCGCCGCCGGCCAAGGCTCGCCTGGCGCTCCCCGCCACCGCCTTCTCGATGGTCGACCGGATCGACGCCCTTTCGCTCGACGGGGGCCCCAACGGGTTCGGCTTCGTCGCCGGCTCGAAGAAGGTCGATCCCGACGAGTGGTTCTTCGCGGCGCACTTCTACCAGGATCCGGTGATGCCGGGTTCGCTCGGACTCGAGGCGCTGATCCAGCTCCTCAAGGTCTACGCGCGCGAGCGGTACAAGGCGTTGGCCGAGAGCCGCCGGTTCCAGGTGCTGGCGCTCGGCCGCGAGCACCGCTGGACCTACCGCGGCCAGGTGCTCCCCAGCGACCGTCTGGTGACCGTCGCCGCGCAGATCGTCGGCGTCGAGGAGGGGCCGGAGCCGGTGGTGATCGCCGACGGACAGCTTGCCGTCGACGGCCGCGTCATCTACTCCATGAAACGGTTCGCGCTCCGGCTGGTCGAGGACACCTAAGAAATGCGTTGGTCGAACGTCTGCCTCGAGTCGATCGGCTACGAGCTCCCCGAGGAGGTCGTCACCTCCGAGGCGATCGAGGCGCGGCTGGTGCCGCTCTACGAGGCACTGAAGCTCGGGAAGGGGCAACTGGAGACGCTGACCGGGATCCGGGAGCGGCGCGTGTGGCCTCCCTCCCCCAGCATGGCGGAGTGCGCGGCGCGCGCCGGCGCCAAGGCGCTCTCCAAGGCGGGGATCGGAGGCGACCGGCTGGGGGCGGTGGTCTACGCCGGCGTCTGCCGCGACCACCTCGAACCGGCCACCGCCTGCGCCGTGGCCGACCGGCTCGGGGCGCCGTCCGACTGCCTGGTTTACGACGTCGCCAATGCCTGCCTCGGCGTGCTGAACGGCATGATCGAGATCGCGAACCGGATCGAGCTGGGGCAGATCCGGGCCGGCATCGTCGTCTCGGCGGAGAGCTCGCGCGAGATCGTCGACGCTACGATCGCGCGGATGGTCGCGGACCGTTCGCTCGAACGCTACCGCCTGAGTTTCGCCACCATGACCGGCGGCTCGGGGGCGGTGGCGGTGGTGCTCACCCATCCCACGCTCTCCGACACCCAACGCCGGCTGGTCGGCGGGATGGTGCTGGCCGAAACGCGTCATCACCTCCTCTGCCGATGGGGTCCGGAGGCCGGTCTCCTCGGCGTCACGCCCAACCGCATGGAGACCGACGCCTCGCAGGTCATGGTCCATGGCGTCGCGCTCGGGAAGCGGACCTGGGAGCGCTTCCTGCGGGAGCTCGAGTGGCGAGCCGAGGACGTCGACAAGGTGATCTGTCACCAGGTGGCGAAATCGCACCGGTCGACGGTTCTCGACGCGCTGGGGATCCCCGAAGCCAAGGACTACTCGACCTTCGACTTCCTCGGGAACACGGGCACCGTCGCGCTCCCGATCACCGCGGCGCGGGCCGACGAGGACGGCTTCCTCGTCTCCGGCGATCGGGTCGGCTTCCTCGGGATCGGCAGCGGCCTCAACTGCATGATGCTCGGGGTCCGGTGGTGAGTGCGGTGTTCGAGAGCGCGAGCTTTCGCGCCGCCTACCCGTGGCAGGGGAAGCGCGTCGACGTCGGCGGTGGCGTCCGCCTGCACTACCTCGACGAGGGCCGAGGCGAGCCGGTGGCGATGCTGCACGGGAATCCGACCTGGTCGTTCTACTGGCGCCACCTGGTGCGCGGCCTCTCGGACCGTTACCGAGTGGTGGTCCCCGACCACGTCGGCTGCGGGCTATCGGACAAGCCGGACGACCGCCGCTACGACTACGTACTCGAGCGGCGCGTCGCCGACCTGGAGCGGCTCTTCGAACGCGAGGGGATCGAGCGCGACCTGACGCTGGTGATGCACGACTGGGGCGGGATGATCGGGCTGGTCTACGCCGTGCGCCATCCGGAGCGGGTGCGCCGACTGGTGCTGCTCAACACCGCCGGGTTCGGACTCCCGCCGGGGCGCGCGCTCCCCTGGCAGATCGCGCTGGTGAGGAACGTCCCGTGGCTGACGGCGCCCCTGCGCGCGGTCAACGCCTTCGCGGTCGGCGCCACCTATACATGCTCCACGCGCCCCGGACGCATGACGCGCGACGTCCGCCGCGCCTACCTCGCCCCGTACGATTCATGGAGCCACCGCATCGCGGTCCACCGCTTCGTCGAGGACATCCCCCTGAGGCCCGGCGACCGCAGCTGGCCGCTGGTCGAGGAGGTCTCCCGGAAGCTCACGGCGCTGCGAGGGGTCCCGACGCTGGTGTGCTGGGGCGGCCGCGACTTCGTCTTCGACGACCACTTCCTCGCCGAGTGGCGCCGCCGACTGCCCGAGGCCGAGATCCACACTTTCCCCGATGCCGGCCACTTCGTCCTCGAAGACGCGCACGAGGAGATCGTCCCGCGCGTGCGCGACTTCCTCGCCCGCCACCCGCTCGCCGAGGCCCGGGCGTGAGCTCGTGCAACATCGCCTCGCACCTGCCGGCAATGGCGCGACATCAACCCGATCGCGCGGCGATCGTGGAGCCGGCGGGGAACGACGCGTGGCGGTCACTCACCTTCGCCGACCTCGACCGCGAGAGCGACCGCCTCGCGCGCGGCCTCGAGCGGGTCGGGATCCGCCGCGGCGTGCGGACGGTGCTGTTCGTCCCGCCGAACCGCGACTTTTTCCCGCTCGTCTTCGCCCTGTTCAAGGTCGGCGCGGTGCTCGTCCTCATCGACCCCGGGCTGGGGAAGCGTGCGCTGATCCAATGCCTCGCCGAAGTCGAGGCCGAAGCGTTCATCGGGATCCCGGCGGCGCACCTCGTCCGGCTGGCCGTGCGCCGCCCGTTCCGGCGCGTGCGCGCGCTCGTCACCGTCGGCCGCCGCCTCGGCTGGGGCGGGCACGACCTCGACGATCTGCGCCGACTCGGTGGCGACGAACCGTACGAGATGGCCGCCACCGCCCCCGACGACGTGGCCGCCATCCTCTTCACCTCCGGGAGCACCGGGATCCCCAAGGGGGCGGTCTACACCCACGGGATCTTCGACGCCCAGGTGCGGCTGATCCGCGACCTCTACCGGATCGAGCCCGGCGAGATCGATCTCCCGACCTTTCCGCTGTTCGCCCTGTTCGATCCGGCGCTGGGGATGACGGCGGTCCTCCCGGAGATGGACTTCCGCCATCCGGCGAAGGCCGACCCGGCGAAGATCGTGGCCGCGGTCCGCGCGCACCGCTGCACCAGCCTCTTCGCATCGCCGGCGCTCCTCGACGTCGTGAGCCGCCACGCCGAACGCGGCGCGATCCGACTGCCGACGCTCCGCCGGATCCTCTCGGCCGGCGCGCCGGTCCGCGTCGACATCCTCCGGCGCGCCCAGGCGATGCTCGAGGGGGATGCGCAGGTCTTCACGCCGTTCGGCGCCACCGAATCGCTTCCGGTGGCGAGCATCGGCAGCGCCGAGGTGCTGGCCGAAACGCACGCCCTCACCGCCGCCGGCCGCGGGGTCTGCGTCGGGCGCCCGGCTCCCGGGATCGACGTCCGGATCGTGGGGATCACCGACGATCCGATCGAGCGCTGGTCGGACGAGCTCCTCCTCCCGCAGGGCCGGATCGGCGAGATCACCGTGCGGGGACCGGTCGTCACGCGGGAGTACCACGCCCGGCCGCAGCAGACGCGCCTCGCCAAGATCTGTGACGGAGCGGACGTCGTCCATCGCATGGGGGACGTGGGCTACCTCGACGAAACGGGGCGTCTCTGGATGTGCGGACGGAAGGGGCACCGCGTCGAGACGGCGGCGGGCACCCTGTTCACCGTGCCGGTCGAGGAGGTGTTCAACCGGCACCCGGCCGTCCGCCGCACCGCGCTGGTCGGCGTTGGCGCGCCCGGCGCGCAGCGCCCCGTGCTGCTGGTGGAGCCGGAGGCGGCGGCGAACGGATTCGACCGCGCGCGGCTCGTCCGCGAGCTTCTCGACCTCGGCGCGGCGAACCCCGTCACCTCCGCGGTGACGACGATCCTCCTCCACGAGAAGCCGCTTCCGGTCGACGTCCGCCACAACGCCAAGATCGAGCGCGAGACGCTCACGGTCTGGGCCGAATCCCGCGTCGGAGGCGCGGCGGCGCGTCGACGAAAAGCGGCGGGCGGGATCTCTCCGTGAAGGCGCTGGTCACCGGCGGCGGCGGGTTCCTCGGCGAGGCGATCGTGCGGCGCCTGCGGTCGCGCGACGACGCGGTGCGGGTGCTGGCGCGCGGCGACTACCCGGCGCTTTCTGCGGCCGGCTGCGAGGTGCGGCGCGGCGACGTGCGCGATGCGGCCTCGGTCGCCGAGGCCTGCCGCGGCGTCGACGTCGTCTTCCACGTCGCCGCCAAGGCCGGCGGTTGGGGGGACCCGGCGGAGTACGAGGCGATCAACGTCGGCGGCACGAGGAACGTTGTCGAGGGGGCCAAGGCCGGCGGGGTCCGGGCGATCGTCCACACCAGCACCCCGAGCGTGGTGCACGGACGCGCCGACATCGAAGGGGCGGACGAGTCGATCGCGCCCCCCGCCCGCTACACCGCCGACTACCCGCGCACCAAGGCCGCCGGCGAGCGGCTGGCGCTCGACGCGAGCGCTCCAACGGCCGGCCCCGGAGCGCCCGCCGTCGTCGCCCTACGCCCGCACCTGATCTGGGGACCGGGCGATCGCCACCTGCTCCCGCGGCTGCTCGACCGCGCGCGCCGCGGCAAGCTCCGGCGGATCGGATCGCGCGACCCGCTCGTCGACACGATCTACGTCGACAACTGCGTCGACGCCCACCTCCTCGCCGCGGATCGCCTGCTCGGCGGGCGCCCGATCGGCGGCCGCGTCTACTTCGTCAGCGACGGTGCGCCGGTCGGGGTCTGGACGATGGCCGACCGTCTCCTCGGCGCCGCCGGACATCCCCCGATCCGCGGCCGGGTTCCCGCCGGCGTCGCCTACGCCGCGGGGGCCGCGCTCGAGGCGGCGCACCGGCTGCTGCGCATCGACCGCGAGCCGTTCATCACCCGCTTCGGCGCCTCCCAGCTGGCGCACGCGCAATGGTTCGACATCTCCGCCGCCCGGCGCGACCTCGGCTACGAGCCGCGTGTCTCGATCGACGAGGGGCTGCGCCGCGTCAGCGAGTGGTACCGCGAGAACGGATCCGCGTCATCGCGATGAGCCATTCGTCCCGCAAGGCGACCTCTGCCTCGACGTCGTAGGGCCCCTCGCCGCCGGACAAGCGCAGGAGAACGCGTGGCGTTCGTCCGCGGCCAGGCTCGGCTCCGCCGGTCGGGCCGTCGACCTCGACCTCGGCCTCCTCGAATCGCACGTAGCGGCGCACGCGCGGGTAGAGCGCCTTGTAGAGTGCCTCCTTCACCGCGAAGCGCGCGAGCACCGCTTCCCAACGCGCCCCCTCCGGCAGGGCGTCGACCGAACGCCGCTCCGCGTCGGTGAGGACGCGCGCCGCGATCGCGGGACGCGCGGGGAGCCGCCGCTCGAGGTCGAGGCCGAGCGTCGCGCCCTCGTCGCGCGCGACCAGCGCGGCGGCAAGCGTCTCCTTGTGCGAGATCGAGACCGCGATCCCGGGGGGCGGGATCGGGGCCCCACCCCCCTCCGCCAGGAGCGGCGCCGGCGCCACCCCCAGCTCCGCGAGCGCGCGGCGGAAGGCGAGGCGGCCACCGACCCATTCGATCCGGCGCCGGCCCGGTAGACCGCGCGCGATCGCCGCCTCCGCCGGATCGAGGCGCGCGATCGCCGCCTCCGCGGGGTCGGCCGGCGCGGGCCCCGCCGTCGGGCCGGGCACGTGGACGGCCGCGAGACACCCCCACGGGGTCCGCTCGGTCCACGCATCCGGATAGCTCGGTTCCATCGGCTGGACTATGATGAAGAAGCGGTCCAAAAGTCTCGGAGGATCTCGAAGCGTTGGCCGACGAATCCCTGGAGCTCGGGCTCACCTGCCTCAAGAAACGGGCGTCGACCCTCGTCAGCCGCTGCGAGATGCTCGAGAAGACCGCCTGGGCGAAGGAGTTCGCCTACAAGGAGATCGAGGTTCTGGCCAACTACTGCTCGGTCTACGCCGCCGACAACGGCGGGACGATCTTCAACGAAGGGGCCTACGAGGCCTACATGTGCACGCTGATCACCGGCAGCGTGAACGTGGTGAAGATGGACACCGAGCGCGTGCGGAAGGTCCTCACCGTGATCCCGGCCGGGCGCACCTTCGGCGAGATGTCGCTCGTCGACGGACAACCGCGCTCGGCGACGATCGTCGCAGCCGCCGACTCGACGTTGATGGTGATGACCAAAGCGTCGTTCGAGCGCCTGGCGTCGATCAACCCGCGCTTCGCGCTCCAGCTCCTCACCAAGATCGCGACGATGATGAGCCAGCGGCTCCGCCAGACGAGCGGCGTCCTGATCGAGCACCTCGAACGCCCCGGCGCGAAGGCGCCGGCACCCGCACCACCCCCCGCCGCGGCCCCCGCCCCGAAGACCGACTAAGGGGTTCGGGGAGGCCCCGAGGAAGCCCGAAGGGCGCTAACGGTCGTCGCCGGAGCCCTTGGTCTTGTCGCCGGCCTTCGCCTTGCGCTCCTCGAGGCCGGGGTCGACCGCGGCGACCGTCGCCGCGTCCCGGCGCACGTTGTTGCCGGAGCCGTCGACGACGACGACCTGCGGCTGCGTCCGATTGCCCCAGCCGAAACCGCTCGTCATCCACTTGAGCATCTGGACCATGTAGACGACCTGGAACAACGAGGTGGTGACGTTGGAGAAGGCGTAGAGACCGCTTTGGATCCGCTGCCACGCGCCGGGGCCCTGCAGGCCGCGCTTGGAGAAGGGCCCAAGCGTCTTCGGCATGTCGATCGCCGACAGGGCCGGCGTCTGGGGCCCGTGGAAGGCCCCCTCCTCGGAGTAGGGACCGACGGCCATCGCCGATCCGGAACCGAACCCACGTGAAGCCCACGCCGGAGAGGCGACCGACAGGCTCGAGATCGAGACCAGCAGAACGGCGGCGAGGATGCGATTCGTCATCGGGGGGGCCTCCCGGCGCCCGCCGTGTGCAAGGGGAGCGCCACCCGTAAGCTCCCGGAATCGCTGATGGGAAATCTGCAATCCACGAGGCAAAACGACGTGGGTAGGGAAGTCGATGTCCCAGGCGCCCCCGAAGGAGGCTACACTCCGGACGCAACACCGCGAGGACGATCGTGTTTCACATCCACCATTGGGTCACCTTTCGAGACGACGGTTACTGGCTCTACGAGCACTGCGTTCGCTGCAAGCGGCGGCGGCTGAAGCAGCGCCTTCCGATGGTCGGTCAGCCCCCCAACCCTGCCTGGATGGCCGGGGGCGATCTGCCGATCCCGATTGGCGAAGAGAAGTAGTCGGTTCACCGCCGATTCAAGCGCGTCGGAGGACGCAAACCGTGCCTCCCCGTGGGGTTTCCGGTATCGTCGGCGTATGGCCGACGAGTGGGAGGCGACCGGTCCGGCATCGGTCCTCCTGATCGACGACGACCCGACCGCGCTGGAGTTCCTGCGCGACGCGCTCGCCGCGACCGGCCACCGGATCGAGGCGGTCTCGGAGAGCGCACGGGCGGCGACCCTGATCGAGTCGAAGCGGTTCGACGTCATCGTCAGCGACATCGCCATGCCCGGCCTCGACGGGCTGGAGCTGCTGCGCCGGGTCCGCCAGACCGATCTCGACCTGCCGGTGGTGCTGGTCACCGGATCGCCGTCGGCCGAAACGGCCATCCGCGCCATGGAGTTCGGCGCCTATCGGTACCTGACCAAGCCGGTGTCGGTGGCCGAGCTGCGCCGCGTCGTCGACTACGGGATCACCCTCTACCGGATGGCCTGGGCGAAGCGCGAGGCGCTGCGGATGGCGACCGGAATCGACGGGATCGCCGGCCAGCGCACGGCGCTCGAGCTGACCTTCGAGCGGGCCCTCGCCACCACCTGGATGGCCTTCCAGCCGATCGTGAACTGGTCGACGAAAGAGGTCTACGGCTACGAAGCGCTCGCGCGGTCCGACGATCCGTCGCTCGGCTCGCCGCTGGCGCTGATCGAGACGGCCGAATCGCTGGGGAGGCTGGTGGCGCTCGGCCGGCACCTGCGATCCCTGGTCGCGGCGGCGATCCCGACCCTCCCGCCGGGGGCGAACGTCTTCATGAACATCCATCCGCGCGATCTCGAGGACGCCGATCTCTACGATCCGCAGTCGCCGCTCGCCAAATCCGCCGACCGGATCGTGATCGAGCTGACCGAGCGCGCGTCGCTCGAGGCCTCCCCCGACGCGCTCGCGCGGCTGATGGCGCTGAAGAACCTCGGCTACCGGATCGCGATCGACGACGTGGGGGCCGGCCACGCGGGTCTGGCCACCTTCGCGCGCATCGACCCCGACGTGGCGAAGATCGACATGGGCCTGGTGCGCGGGATCGACCGCGATGCGCGCAAGCAGAAGGTGATCCGGGCGATGACCGGGCTCTGCAAGGAGCTCAAGGTGCTGGTGATCCCCGAGGGGGTCGAGACCGCGGCCGAGCGGGACGCGCTGGTCGAGGCGGGGTGCGAACTGCTGCAAGGCTACCTCTTCGGGCGGCCGCAGCGAACGCCGGGCGCGGCGACCTTCTGACGTGACGGCGCACCTCGTCGCCATCCACGTCGCCCCGGCCGCAGGCGCCCCGATGCGGGCGGTCGACGCGGCGCGCGCCGTCCCCGGCCGCGGGCTCGACGGCGATCGCTACGCCGCGACGGCCGGGACCTTCTCCGGGAAGCCGGACCCCGGCCGGGACGTGACGTTGATCGAGGTCGAGGCGCTGGAGGGGCTGGCGCGCGAATACGGCCTCGAGCTCGCGCCGGCGGAGACGCGGCGAAACCTGCTGACGCGCGGCGTCGCGCTCAACCACCTGGTGGGACGGGAGTTCCGCGTGGGGGAGGTCCGCCTCCAGGGGATCCGGCTGTGCGAACCGTGCGCCCACCTGGAGGCGCTCGCCGGGAAGAAGGTCCGCGCCGGTCTGGTCCACCGCGGCGGCTTGCGGGCGCAGGTGCGGGTCGAGGGGGTGCTCCGGGTCGGCGACCCGATCGTCCTGGACTGACGATCCTGGACGGACGGTCCTTGCCATCGGAGTCGCGAGCATCCATTCTTTCGCCCGTCTCGCGCCCTGGGTGCTCGAGGCCTCCGGTCCCGCGCGACGGTGGACTGGGAACCCCGCCAGGCCCGGAAGGGAGCAACGGTACCGGCTTTTTCCGTGCGCCGTGGGGTAGCCGGAGGCCTTGGGCACCCAGGGCGCGAGCCGTACCTTCGGGGCGCCTGCAACGCGGGCAAACTCCTTCAAGTCGCGCGCCACGGGTGGACTGGGAACCCCGCCAGGCCCGGAAGGGAGCAACGGTACCGGCTCTTTCCGTGCGCCGTGGGGCAGCCGGAGGCCTTGGGCACCCAGGGCGCGAGCGCGACCGCACGCGTCCTTGCCGGCGGGGCTCGGGCCGCGCTACATGTCGGCCTCGGCCTTCGATGGAATACCAGGTCCTCGCCCGTAAGTTCCGGCCGCGCGTCTTCGACGAGGTGGTGGGGCAGGGGCACGTCACCCAGACGCTGCGCAACGCGCTCCGGCTCGGTCGGATCCACCACGCCTTCCTGTTCACCGGGACGCGGGGCTGCGGCAAGACCTCCACCGCGCGGATCCTGGCGAAGGCGCTCAACTGCCAGACGTCGGGGAAGAGCCTCGACCCCTGCAACGATTGCGACTCCTGCAAGGAGATCGCCGCCGGGAGCTCGCTCGACGTGCTGGAGATCGACGGCGCCTCGAACAACGGCGTCGATTCGATCCGCGAGCTGCGCGAGAACGTGCGGTTCATGCCCTCCAAGGGGCGCTACAAGATCTACGTGGTGGACGAGGTGCACATGCTCTCCACCGCGGCCTTCAACGCGCTCCTCAAGACGCTGGAGGAGCCGCCGCCGCACGTCGTCTTCATCTTCGCCACGACCGAGCCGCAGAAGCTCCCGGTCACGATCCTCTCCCGCTGCCAGCGGTTCGACTTCAAGCGGATCCCGCCGAAGCGGATTGCGGAGCGGCTGGCCGCGATCGCCGCCGACGAGAAGATCGAGATCTCGGCGGCGGGGCTGGCGGCCCTGGCGCGCACCGCCGAGGGGTCGATGCGCGACGCGCAGAGCCTCTTCGACCAGGTGATCTCCTTCGCCGGGCGCGAGGAGGGGGCGGCGCGGACGCGCGTCACCGACGCGCAGATCGTCGAATCGCTGGGGCTCGTCGACCGGACGCTGGTCGCCGACCTGCTCGAGGCGCTGGCGGCGCGGAACGCCAGGGCGGCGCTCGACGTGGCGTCCCGGGTGGCGACCGCCGGCTACGACGCGGTGACCTTCGCGCGCGAGCTGTTGTCGCGCCTGCGCGACCTGATGGTGGTCAAGGTGGTGGAGGATCCGTCCGCCCTGGTCGACCTGTCGCCGGAGGAGATCGAGACGCTGCGACAGACGGCGGCGCGCCTCGAGCGGCAGGAGATCGACGACCTGTTCCTGATGTTGGAGTCGGCGCTGGAGGAGATGACGCGAGGCTCCCGTCCGCAGCTCGCGCTGGAGATGGCGCTCCTGCGGATGGCGACCGCCGAGCCGATCCTGCCGGTCGCCGAGCTGGTGGCGCGGGTCGAAGCGGTCGCCGGCGGGACGTTCGACGGCCGCACGCGCCTCGACGCGCCGCCGCCGGCCTCGGGCGCACGATCCGGCACGCCGCCGACCCGGGCGGAGTCGCGACGGGACCCGGCCCCGCCCGCCGAGAGGAACGCCTCCCCCACGCGGCCGTCCCCGCCCGCGCGGCCGGAGCAGACGGACACGGCGACGGTGGAGGTGCCGGTCTTCGACTGGTTCGCCTACGTGAAGTTCGTCGCCGAGCGGCGGCGTTTCTACGGCGCCTACCTCGAGGCGGCGTCGTTGAGCCGCTTCGACGGGACGCTCCTCGAGATCGCCAGCGACCCGGAGAGTCCGCACGGGGGGCGCATCCGCGAGGCGGAGGTGGTCTCCGAGCTGGAGAACCTGGCGCGCCAGTTCCACGGCGGATCGATCCAGGTCAAGATCGTCGACCACCGCGCCGACCGCACGGCGGAGCGGAAGACCGCCTCCGGCGCGAAGAAGGCGGTCGACCCGTCGGCGCTCCGCGAGGAGGCGCTCAAGAGCGATGCAATCCAGTCGGCGATCCGCGAGCTCGGGGCGCACCTCGCCGAGGTGAAGCCGGCTCGCAAGGGATGAACATCTGACGTGGGCGGAGAACCGACGGCGCTGACCCGGCTGATCCACGCCCTGGCCAAGCTTCCGGGCATCGGCGAGAAGACTGCGGGACGCCTGGCCTTCCACATCCTTCGCGCGCCGGAGGAGTACGCCCGGGAGCTCGCCGCCGCCGTCGCCGAGGTCAAGGCGCGGATGCGGCTGTGCTCCGTCTGCTGCGACCTCGCCGAAACCGATCCCTGCGCGCGCTGCGGCGACGGCGCGCGCGCCGACGGCGTGCTGTGCGTCGTCGAGGAGCCGCGCGATCTCCTGGCGGTCGAGCGCACGCGCGGCTTCCGCGGGCGCTACCACGTGCTTCACGGAGCGCTCTCGCCGATCGACGGCATCGGACCGGAGGAGCTGAAGGTGAAGGAGCTCCTCGCGCGGCTCGACGGGGGGAGGGTGCAGGAGGTGATCGTCGCCACCAACCCCAACGTCAGCGGCGAAGCGACGGCGCTCTACCTGGCGAAGCTAATCCGCCCGCTCGGGGTGCGCGTCACGCGGATCGCCCACGGCGTGCCGGTCGGCGGCACCCTCGAGTTCCTCGACGAGGTGACCCTCGGCCGCGCCCTCGAGAACCGGCGGGAGATGTGATGCGGGAGACCCGGGCCTCGCTGGTCGACGCGTTCACGCGAAACCCGGGCGCGGGAAACCGCGCCGGCGTCGTGGTCGACGGCGGCGGCCACGACGAACGGGCGATGCGCGACGTGGCGCGCGCGGTGGCCGCGTCGGAGACGGCCTTCGTCCTCGCGCCCGGCGAGGGGGCCGATCTGACGCTGCGGTACTTCACGCCGGCGATGGAGGTCCCGTTCTGCGGGCACGCCACCGTCGCCACCGCGCATCGCCTCGCCGAACTGGGGCGCCTTGCCGTCCCCGGCCGCTACACCCTCGGCTGCGCGGCCGGCCGGCTGGCGCTGGAGCTGGAGCCTTTCGAAGGGGGCTGCCGCGTGTGGCTCGAGACCCCGCTCTACCCGTGGAGCGAGAGTCCGATCCCGGCCGGCGAGATCGCGCGGCTGCTGGGGGGAGAACCGGCGGCGCTCGACGCGGAGCTTCCGGTGCTCCGAACCGGTCCCAAGATCCTCGTGCCGTTCCGCCGCCGGACCGATCTCTGGAGGCTCGCGCCGCGCTACGACGAACTGGTCGAACGCGGATCGGCCGTCGGCGTCCGCGGTGCCTTCGCCTTCACCCGGGAGACGATCGAGCCGGGCTCGGTCTCGCACGCGCGGTTTTTCGCGCCCGCGGAGGGGATCCGCGAAGATCCCGTCACCGGATCGGCCCACGGACCGCTCGTCGACTATCTCCTGCGAAACGGGGTCCTGTCCCCTCCTTCGGACGGCACGCCCCTGCGCGCACGTGCGGAGCAGGGGGACGCGATGGGAAAACCGGGACGGCTCGACCTGGAGGTGATGGGCGCGTCGGGGCGGATCCGCATCGGGGGGGTGGCGGTGACGGTGATCGACGGAATCGTGCGGTGCGGCTGACGGCCGGCGTCGCCCTTGCGGTCGCCTCGGCGCTCGGCGCCTCGTCGGCGCCGCGCGCCGCCGCGGCCCGCACGAACCGCGGCGGCGCGGCGGTCGGGGGGGCGGTGGCGGGGCTGGTGTGCGGCGGCGCGACGCTCACCTACGCGCGGCTGCGCGCGGGACCGGAGGGGCCGCTGCTCTGGCACGACGGCGGCCCGGGGTGGATCGGCGTCTACTTCCTCGAGCACGCCGCGGTCGGCGGCGGCGTGGGAGCGATCGGCCGAGCGCCGCGTCAAGGGTTCGTCCTCGGAGGGATCGTCGCCTGCGGCCTCGACCTGGCCTGGGTGATCAGCAGCGAAGTGCTCGCGGCGACCGAGGAGCCGACGATGGCCCTGGTGGAGCTCGGCCCCGGCGGCGCCCGCTGGCGGGTGCCACCGGTGATCGTGCGACGGCGCGGCGCGTGGGCGCCGCTGTTCGCGTGGAGGTTCTAGATGGACGGCGTGTTCAAGGAGCGGCTGCTCGACGGGAAGGTGGCCGTCGTCACCGGCGGCGGCAGCGGAATCAATCTCGCGATCGCGACGCGCCTGGCGGAGCACGGCGCGAAGGTGGCACTCGTCGGCCGGACGAAGGAGACGCTCGACGCCGCGGCCGCCGGGATCGCGGCGGCCGGCGGTGTCGCGGCCGGCGCGGCGGCAGACGTGCGCGACGCGACCGCCGTCGCCGCCGTCCTCCGCGAAACCCGCGAACGGTGGGGGGAGATCGACGTCGTGGTGAACGGCGCCGCCGGAAACTTCCCGGCACCCGCGCTCGGGATGTCGTCCAACGGCTTCAAGGCGGTGGTCGACATCGACCTGCTCGGCACCTTCAACGTCTGCCGCGCCGCCTTCGAGCACCTGCGCAGGCCGGGGGCGTCGATCGTAAACGTCTCCGCCACCCAGGCGTTCGTGCCGTCGGCGCTGCAGGCGCACGTCTGCGCCGCGAAGGCGGGAGTCGACATGGTGACGCGCACGCTGGCGATCGAATGGGGCCCGCTCGGCGTGCGCGTAAACTCGATCACGCCGGGACCGATCGCCGACACCGAGGGGATGCGCCGCCTGACGCCGACCGTGGAGGCCGGGGCGCGCATCGCCGCCACCGTTCCGCTCGGACGGTTCGGGACGAAGGAGGAGATCGCGAACCTCGCCCTGTTCCTCTGCACGCCGGCCGCCGCCTACGTCACCGGGGCGGTCCTGGTCTGCGACGGCGGCCTGTCGCTGGTCGGGTCCGGCATCCTGATGCGTTCCATCGCCGGATAGTGATACGTTTTGACCGCATGGCCGCGCACTCGATGGTCGTCTACGAGGCCGAGCAGAAGGAGATCCGGGTGATCCTGGACCGCCTGACCGCCGAGTCGCGCGCGAAGGCCTGCTTCGTCATCGACAAGAACGGGCAGGCGCTCGCCTCCTCGGGACAGACCGAAGGGCTCGACATCACGAGTCTCGCGTCGCTCACGGCCGGGTCGATCTCGGCGACCGGGGGCCTGGCGCGCATCCTCGGCGAGAAGGGGGACTTCAGCTCCACCTACAACGAAGGGGACCGGGACAACCTCTACATGACGAAGGTCGGCGACCGGCTGATCCTGGTGGTGACCTTCAACAACGGGACCTCCTCCCAGGGGTTGGTGCGTCTGCGCGCGAAGAAGGCGCTGGAAGAGCTGTCCGCCGTCGTCGATCGCATCGTCGCAAAGTCGGGGAGCGAAGGGGCTTCGCCGCTCGCCGAGATCACCGACGACGACATCGACAACCTGTTCTCCTAGGCCATGAGTTTCATCAACTACTCGTCGCGGGAGATCAACTGCAAGATCGTCTACTACGGACCCGGACTGTGCGGGAAGACGACGAACCTGCAGTACATCTACAAGAAGACGAGCCCCGAGGCGAAGGGGAAGATGATCTCGCTGGCCACCGAGACCGAGCGGACGCTTTTCTTCGACTTCCTCCCATTGTCGCTCGGTGAGATCCGCGGATTCAAGACGCGGTTCCACCTCTACACCGTCCCCGGGCAGGTGTTCTACGACGCTTCGCGGAAGCTGATCCTGAAGGGGGTGGACGGGGTGGTGTTCGTCGCCGACAGCCAGGTGGAGCGGATGGAGGCGAACATCGAGAGCCTGGAGAACCTGAAGGAGAACCTCGCCGAGCAAGGCTACGACTACGGGCGCATCCCCAAGGTGATCCAGTACAACAAGCGCGATCTGCCGAACGCGGCGCCGACGGCCGAGATGCGGGGGCTGCTGAATCCGACGGCGGCCCCCGACTTCGAAGGGGTCGCCTTCCGGGGCGACGGCGTCTTCGAGACGCTCAAGGCGATCGCGCGGTTCGTCCTGACGGAGCTGAAGAAGGGGAAGTAGCGCGGCCCGCACGCGACGATGAGCGAGCCGATACGCGTCCTGCACCTGATCGGCCGCCTCGACATCGGGGGCCCCACCCTTCACGCCCTGCTGGCGTGCGCGGGGCTCGACCCGGCGCGGTTTCGCGCGACGCTCGTCTCCGACCGGACGCGCGACGACGAGGACGACATGAGCGACGTCGCGCGGTCGCGGGGGGTCGACCTCCAGATCCTCCCCGGGCTCGCGCACCCGCGCGGCTTCCCGGCGGTGGTCCGCCTGCTGCGAATGTTCGCCCGGACCCGCCCCCACGTCGTCCACACCCACGCCCTGCGCGCCGGGCGCGCGGGGCGGGTCGCGGCGTGGGCGTGGAACCGGCTGCGGCCGCGCGACGCGCCGCCGCTCCGGGTGGTCCATGGCTACCACAGCCACACCGGGCGGCACGCCTTCGGTGCGCTGCAGGAGGACCAGTTCCGCACCGCCGAAGGGTGGCTCGCGCGCGCCACCGACCGGATCGCCGTGCCGACCGAGTCGTTCGCGCGCGACCTTCTCGCGCGCGGAATCGGCCGGCCCTCGCAGTTCGTCGTGATCCCGACCGCGGCCGACGTCGACGGGCTGCTCGGGACCGGGGTGCGGAGGCCGGGGGACCGCGGCGCGCTGCGGACGGAGTTCGACCTTCCGGGCGAGGCGATCCTGATCGGGGTGATCGGGCGCTTGAGCCCCGAGAAGAACCACGCGGCGGTGATTGCGGCGGGAAGCCGCCTCCGGCGCCGGACCCGGCGCGACGTGCGCTACGTCTTCGTCGGCGACGGCGAGTGCCGGCGCGAGCTACAGGAGCAGGCGCGCGGGTTCGGCATGGCCGACCGCGTCGTCTTCACCGGATGGCGAAAGGACCTGCGCGCCGTCTACGAGGACCTCGACGTCGTCGCCCTGGCCTCGCGCCACGAGTGGAGCCCGACCTCGGCGGTCGAGGGGATGGCGGCCGGGCGCGCGGTCGTCGCCACCGCGGTGGGGGGAGCGGCCGACGTCGTCGACGACGCCCGAACCGGCCTGCTCGTGCCGCCGGAGCGGGACGACCTGTTCGCCATCGCGCTCGGACGGCTGGCGGACGACGACGAGCTCCGGACACGGCTGGCGTCGGCGGGGCGGGCCGAAGCCGCCCAGCGATTCACCCCCGCGCGGTTGATACGCGAGCTGGACGCGCTGTATGGTGGCTTGATCGAAGGGGGTCGCGGGTGAAGGTCCTGATCACCGGAGGCGCGGGGTTCATCGGTAGCCATCTGGCCGAGGCCTGCCTCCGCCGCGGCGACCAGGTTCACGTGGTCGACGATCTCTCGACCGGTTCGATGGCAAACATCGCCCATCTGAAGAAGGAGCCCGGGTTCGCCTACACCATCGAGTCGATGACGGTCGTCCCGATGCTGGCGGAGCGGGTCGACGAGGCCGACGTGGTCTTCCACCTGGCGGCGGCGGTCGGCGTGAAGCTGATCGTCAACAGCCCGGTTCGCACCATCGAGACCAATGTTCGCGGTACCGAGGTGGTGCTGTCGCTCGCGAACAAGAAGAAGAAGAAGGTGCTCGTCGCGTCGACCTCCGAGGTCTACGGCAAGTCGGCCAAGCTGCCGTTCGCCGAGGACGACGACCTGGTGATGGGGGCGACGGTCAAGGGGCGCTGGGCCTACGCCTGCTCGAAGGCGATCGACGAGTTCCTCGCGCTGGCCTACTTCCGCGAGCGCGGGCTGCCGGTGGTCGTGGCGCGGCTGTTCAACACCGTCGGGCCCCGCCAGACCGGGCAGTACGGGATGGTGCTCCCCACCTTCGTGAGGCAGGCGCTCGCCGGGCAGCCGATCACCGTCTACGGCGACGGTACCCAGTCGCGCTCGTTCACCTACGTCGGGGACGTCGTCGGCGCCCTGATCGGGCTGATGGACCACCCCAAGGCGGTGGGGGAGGTGTTCAACATCGGCAACGGCCGGGAGATCACCATCCTCGATCTCGCCAAGCGGGTGCGCGAGCGTGCGCAGTCGAAGAGCGAGATCGTCTTCGTCCCCTACGACCAGGCCTACGAGTCGGGGTTCGAGGACATGCCGCGGCGGGTGCCGGACATCGCCAAGATCCGCGGACTGATCGGCTACGAGCCGACGCTGGGGCTGGCCGAGATCATCGACACGATCATCGCCCACCAGCGGGCGACCGGCGCGACCTGATGACGATCTACCTCGTGCGGCACGGGGTCGCCGCGGACGAGGGGTACGCGGTCGACGCGCACCGTCCGCTCACCGACGCCGGGCGCGAACGGATGCGGCGGACGGCGGCGGCGTGGGCCGGCCGCGCGGGGGCGCGACCCGCGAGATGGATCACCTCGCCGCTGGTGCGCGCGGTGCAGACCTGCGAGATCTGCCTGGCGGCCTTCGGCGACGACGGACCGGCGGAGGTCCGCGCGTCGCTCGAACCGGAGGCGCCGGTGTCGCGCGCGGCGGCGCTCGCCGAGGGGACCGGGAAGGACGTGGCGCTGGTCGGGCACGAGCCGCTGATGTCGGCCCTGGCGTCGCACCTCGCCGGGATCGCGTTCGGCGGGTTCAAGAAGGGGATGGTGGTCGCCATCGACCGGAAACCGGGTGGGCGGGCGCGGATCTCGTGGCGCCTCGTCCCGGCGAAGGACGACCGCGAACCGGCGTTCGTCGACGGGTAGGAGGCCGAAGGAAGCCCACGTGACCTTCACCTGCCCGGGCTGCGGACGAACGAAGGATTTCGGCTACAGCTACATCCCGCCGATGGGGCGCAGCTACGTCTGCGCGTGCGGCCGGAGCCACGTGGTGCGGCCCGCCCGGACGATTTCGCCCGAAGAGCTGCTGAACGATCCCGAGACGACCGTCCCGTCCGATCCGGCGACCCTCGACACGCCGCCGGCGCTCCAGTCGCGCCCGTTCGGATTCGTGGAGGTCGGCCCCGCCCCGACGGAGGAGCCGAAGATCCGCCGCCCGCTGCCGACGCCGCCGACGATCCGGTCGCGCCCCGAGGGGACCGCCTCCGTCACCGTGCCCAGCGCGCGGCCGCCGGAGCCCGGGACCAACACCGTTCCGAGCCGAAGGCGTGCCGCGAACGATCCGTTCGCCGGCGGTCGCGACATCGACGTCGGCGATCCGACGACCGGATTGGACCTGTCCGCCCAGACGGTCACCGAGGCGTTCGCGACCCGGCCGCCGATCGTTACCGCGGAGGTTCCACCACGCGCGGCCGCGCGTTCGCCGCGGCGTGCGCGTCTTCGCCGGATCGCGTGGCTGCTCCTCTGGATCACGGCGGGCGCGGCCGTACTGGGCGGCGCGGCGGCGGCGGTCGGGTGGTGGTGGCTCGACGCGACCCTTCCCTCGATCGACTCGATCCGAGACTACCGGCCGCCGATCGTGACCGAGGTGTTCGCCGCCGACGGGACGCGGATCGGGAAGTTCCACGACGAGGAGCGGTATGTCGTCCCGCTCGAGGAGGTGCCGGAGCACGTGCGGCGCGCCTTCCTCGCGGCGGAGGACGCGCAGTTCTATTCGCACTCGGGGGTCGACTTCACTTCGATCGCGCGCGCCGCCTTCCAGAACCTGCGCCGCGGCCGTACCGCGCAGGGGGCGAGCACGATCACGCAGCAGGTGGCGCGCACTTTCCTCCTCTCCCGGGAGAAGACCTATCGCCGCAAGCTCTCCGAGATCCTGCTGGCGCGGAAGCTGGAGAAGGCGCTCACCAAGGACGAGATCCTCCACCGCTACCTGAACCAGATCTTCTTCGGCCACGGCGCCTACGGCGTCGCCGCCGCGGCGCGGATCCATTTCGGCAAGGAGGTGAAGGAGCTTTCCCTCGCGGAAGGGGCGCTGCTCGCCGGTCTTCCGCAGGCGCCGTCGCGCTACGCCCCGCAGACCGCGCCGGAGGAGGCGCTGCGCCGGCGCGCCTACGTGCTGCGGGAGATGGCGAGCCGCGGTTGGATCACCGAGGAGGAGGCCGCGAAGGCCGAGGCGGAGCCGCTCGTCGTGGACAGCCTTCCCGACCCAACCCGCACGAAAGCCCCGTTCGTGACGGAGCAGATCCGCCGCGAGCTGATCGAGCGCTTCGGCAAGGAGGTCGTCTACCGGGAGGGCCTGCGCGTCACCGCCACGGTCGACCCGGCGCTGCAACGCGCGGCGGAGGAGGCGGTGCGCGCGGGGCTCGTACGCGTCGACCGCCGCATCGGCCTGCGCAAGGCGTCGGAGCGGGTGCCGCCGGAACGGATCGACGAGGCGGCGACGGCGCTCGGCGAGATCGTCCCGGCGATCGGCGAAGAGACCGAAGGGATCGTCGACGAGGTCGAGGCCGACCGCGCGTGGGTGCGGCTTCCCGGCAAGGCGCGCGGCGTGGCGCACCGCCTCGACAACCTCTGGGCCTACCCGGTGAACGAGGCGGAGCACTTCAAGGAGCGGACGGCCGCCGACCTGCGCGAGACGATCGCCGTGGGCGACCTGCTGCGCGTGACGCCGATCGATCCGGCGGCCTCCGAGGGCCTGAAGGCGATCGTGACCCCCGCGCCGGAGCCGGGGAAGAAGAAGCCCCCGGCGCCCGACGCGAAGCTGGTGAAGCGTCTGAAGGGGACGCTGCCGCTCGCGCTCGGCCAGGACCCGGAGGTCGAGGGGGCGCTCCTCTCCTTCAGCCTCCCGGACGGGCGCGTGCGCGCGATGGTGGGCGGCTCGAGCTTCGAGCGGTCGGAGTTCCTGCGGCCGTTGCAGGCGAAGCGGCAGGTCGGCTCGACCTTCAAGACGATCGTCTACGCCACGGCGATCGGAAAGAACCTCCCGACCGCGAAGAAGGGTGGGCCCAAACCCGGCGCCGCGCGCTACACGCCGGCGACGATCCTGCAGGACGCGCCGATCGTGATGAGCACCTCCGATGCGGAGCTTCCCGGGCGGAAGCCGGCCGACACCTCGGATCTCGCCAGGACGCTGGGGGAGTCGAAGGCCGACGACGAGGACTGGAAGCCGGCGAATGCCGGGCGCAGCTTCCTCGGCGATACGCTGCTGCGGACGGCGTTCATCCTCTCCCGCAACCTGGCCACGATCCAGCTCGCCAACCGGATCGGCCTCAAGAGCGTACTGGCCCAGGCGCGAAAGCTGGGGATCGAGTCCAACCTCCCCGAGGACCTCTCCCTCGCGCTCGGATCGGCGTCGCTGTCGCTGATCGAGGTGTCCCGGGCCTACTCCGCCTTCCCCAACGGCGGAGCGCTGGTGCAACCGCGTTTCCTGGAGAAGGTGGTCGATCGCGATGGCCAGGTGCTGCTCGACCTCTCCGCGGAGCTCGCGGCGGCGAAGCCGGAACCGGCGCTCGATCCGCGCGTGGCCTACGTGATGACGCAGCTGCTCGTCGACGTGAACCGGCACGGCACCGGGATGGCGGCGGCCGACCTGCGTCCGGTGACCGGCGGAAAGACCGGGACGAGCAACGACTACGTCGACGCCTGGTACGTCGGATTCAGCCCCCGGCTCCTGACCGGCGTCTGGGTCGGCTACGATGAGATCCGGTCGATGGGGGTCGGCGAGTCCGGCACGGAGGCGGCGCTCCCGATCTGGATCGACTTCATGCGCGCCGCGGAGCCTACCGCGCCGGCCGACGACGGATTCCCGGCGCCGGAGGGCGTGGTGAAACTGGAGATCGACCGCGCGAACGGGAAGCTCGCGCGGCCGGAGCAGAAACTGGAAGAGGTCATCGAGACATGGTTCATCAAGGGGACCGAGCCGACCGAGCTGTCGAGTCCGGGGACGATCGAAGAGGAGCCGAATCTGTTCGAGATCGACCCTGGATTGCGGTGATCCTCGTCGCGCTCGCGACGTCGCTCGCCGCCTGCCAGGGGCCGAAGATCCAGGTGAAGCCGCTCGGCGCGCGCGTGGAGCCGGCCCTCCCCTTTCCGCCGCCGCCGGCGATCGCCGCGCAGCGGGCGTTGCCGCCGTCGCTTCCGGGCGGATGGCGGCTGGCGGGCGGGCCCGCCGACTACGACGCGTCAACCGCCTCCCAGGCGCTCGGGGACGAGACGGCGCGCTTCCGGGGCCTGCGCTCCTACGCCAGCGCGGAGTACGCCAATCTCGCGCAGCGGGTGATCGCGGCCGAGGCGTTCGTCCTCGGCGGACCGGAGGCGGCGCGTGGCGCGCTCTCGGTCGGTCGGCCGGCGGAGGCGAAGGCGCTCGCTGGCGACGACCTCGACGAAGGGTTCGTCGCCGGGCTGCGCGCCGAGGCCCGGAAGGGGGCGCTTCTGGTGCGCGTGCGGTGGTTCGAGGCCGACGATCCGTCGCTCGCCGACGCCGCCGTCGACGCGCTGCACGACGTGGTCGGCGCCGGCGTCTCCGCCGGCCTCGACGCCGCCCCGCCCGCGCCGTAGGATCGGCTCCGTGAAGACGAAATTCCTGCTGGCGTTCTGTCTCCTCCCGGCGGCCTGCGCCAAGGACGGCGGCGGCGGCGATTCGGGGCGTCCGCGGGTCGTCGAACGGATCCCCGAGCCCGGGGCGCTCGATGTCGTGCTGCGCGACCGCTTCACGGCCGTCTTTTCCGAACCGATCGATGGGGAGAGCCTCGACGAGACGACCGTCCTCCTCACCGGATTGGCGGGGGCCGCCGTCGCCGTCGACTGGGAGCTGTCCGGGGACGGGAAGACGCTGACCGTCTCGGTCGCCGAGTCCCCGGCGCTTCCGGCCACCTTCACCCTCGCCTTGACCGACGGCATCCGCGATCCCGCCGGCAACCGTCTGGTCGAGCCGGAGACGCCATGGACCTTCTCCGCGCTCGACTGGAGTTCTCTCGGCGCTCCCGGCTCGGCGCTCGGCGTTGCGCAGTACGGCGCCTCGCTCGCGCTCGGATCCGACGGCTCCCCCTACGTCGCCGTCGCCACCAGCGCCAACTCCAAGTCCGACGTCCGCGTGCTCCACTACGTCGCAGGGACGTGGGAGCCGCTTGGCGGAGTCCTCGACGTCGACGCCTCCGAGCACGCGATCTACCCCTCGCTCGCCGTGGCGGCCGCCGACGACGCGGTGGTCGCGTTCCAGGAGACCCGCACCTCGCGCGACGAGGTCTTCGTGCGAACGTGGAACGGAACGTCGTGGAACCTGCTCGGCGCGGAGCTGAACCTCGACCCCACCGAGTCGGCGCGCTGGCCGGTCGTCACCTACACCGGCGGCACCGTCACCGCCGCGTGGATCGAGGCCTTCCAGGTGAAGGCGTCGAAGTGGAACGGAACCGCCTGGCAAGCGCTCGGGTCCAACGCCGGCGCCGGCAACAAGGTCGCCCTCGCCGACGGCCCCGGTGGATTGTTCGCGGCGACCTCCGACTTCTCCGACGTGCAGGTCAAGACCTGGAACGGCACGTCGTGGGGCGCCGTCGGCGGCATTCTCGACGTCGGATCGGGAAACGCCCACTCCCCGTCGATGGCGTTGACGGCGGCGGGAGATCCGGTCGTCGCCTTCGTCGAGCCGCCGGCCTTGCACGCCAAGCAGTGGAACGGCACTTCTTGGAGCGCGTTGGGAGGGGACGTCGCCGGAGGGGCCGAATCGGTGGGCTCGCCGACCGTGACGGTCGACGGCGCCGGGCGTCCGATCGTGGCTTGGGAGCAGTTCGAGGCGACCCACTTCGCCTCTCAGGTGCGGGCGTTCAACGGAACGAGCTGGAGCGCGCTCGGGGAGGCGCCCGGCGGCGCGACCGGCCAGAGCAGCCAGGTGCAGGCGGTGGCGATCGATCCCGACGGAGGCGCGGTCCTGCTCCTGATCGAATCGTGCGGCCTCCCGACCGCGAGCTACCGGGTGACCCGGTTCAATTCTCCGCCGCCCTGACCGGCTACAGCCAGCCGCGGGCGGCGTAGCCGAGGAGCTTGGTCCATTCGCGCAGGATCTCCGCCCGGCACGCCGCGAGGACGTCCGCCGGCGGATCGACGCCGCCGTCGACGGCCCGCCGGCGGGCCAGGCAGGGGCTCCGGTCGGCGGCCTCCGGCACCGGGACCGACACCACGTCGATCCCGCGCCAGGCGCGCTCGGCGGCGCCGGCGGCCCGCCGCGAATGGGTGGCGGAGGTGACGACGGCGACCGTCCGGACGGCGAGCTCGCGCAGGATCGGCCGCGTGAAAAGGACGTTCTCGCGCGTGGAGCGGGCCGCGGGCTCGACGCGGATCGCCTCGCGGGGTACGCCGGCGGCGGCCGCGGCGTCGGCCATCCGCGCCCCGTCGTCGCCGCCGATCCCGGCGCCGGAGACGACGAGCCACCGCGCGCCGCCCGTCCGGAAGACCTCTGCGGCGAACGCGGTACGATGAAAGTCGACGTCCCCCGAGAAGACGAAGACGGCCTCGACCGGGCGGGGCGCGTCGCGCCGGACCAGGCCGATCGCGAGGCGCTCCGGACGCACGAACGCCAGGTAGGAGATGACGCACGCGAGCGCGAGGCCGGCGCGCGCCGCCGCCGCCGCCGACCGCGAGAGGAATCGCCCTACCGCCGACACGTGGGACCGATCGTAGCCCACCGGAAGGCCGCCGGGGTCGATTGCGCGGCCGCGCGGCGTGTCCACGTGCGACGCATGAACGGCGCAGGATCTACCGCCTCCCTGCGCGTCGGTTTCCTGCTCGCCTCCGACTTCGAGGACGCCGAGCTCCGCGTTCCCCACGACCGCCTCCGGGCCGCGGGCTACCGCGTCGAGGTGATCGGCGCCGCGAAGGGGGCGACGCTGCACGGACGGCGCGGGGCGAAGACAGCCGTCGACCGTTTCATCGGCAACGCCAGGCCGGGCGAGTTCGACGCGATCGTCATCCCCGGCGGCGGTTCGCCCGACGCGCTGCGCGCCGATCCGCGCTTCGTCGACTTCGTCCGGAGCTTCGACGCCCTCCGCCGACCGCTCGCCGCCGTCGGCCACGGGCCCCAGCTCCTGCTCTCCGCCGGGCTGGTCCGCGGCCGCACCCTCACCGCGTGGCCGACGGTGCAGCGAGACCTGCGGTTCGCCGGCGCCGACACCAAGGACGAACCGCTCGTCGTCTTCGATCATTGGATCACCAGCCGCCGTCCCGAAGACCTCCCCCACTTCACCGACGCGCTCTTCCAGGCGCTGGAGGACCGGGCGCGCGCCCGCGTCACCCCGGCACCCGAGACGGCGCGTCTCGAGGAGCCTTTGCCATGACCGTCTACGCGTTGCCCGACCTCCGCTACGACTACTCGGCGCTCGAGCCGCACCTCTCCGCGGGGATCCTGGAGCTGCACCACGACCGCCATCACCGGACCTACGTCGACGGCGCCAACCGCGCGCTCGAGGGCCTGCACGAGGCGCGTGACCGCAAGGAGACGGGACGAATCGGCGCGCTCGAGCGGGCCCTCGCCTTCCATCTCTCCGGCCACGTGCTGCACTCCCTGTTCTGGCGCAACCTGTCCCCCTCCGGCGGTGGACGACCGACCGGCGATCTGCTGGACGCGATCGAGCGCGACTTCGGCGGATTCGATCCGTTCCGGGCCCAGATGATCGAGTCGGCGGCATCGATCCACGGATCGGGCTGGTCGGCGCTGGCGCTCGAGCCGCTCACCGGCAGGCTGCTCGTCGAGCAGATCCACGACCACCAGTCCGACGCGATCCAGGGGGCGGTTCCGCTGCTCGTGCTCGACGCGTGGGAGCACGCCTACTACCTGCAGTACGGCAGCGACAAACGGCGCTACTTCGAGGCGATTTGGAACGTCTTCGACTGGGAGGACGTCGCCGGCCGGTTCGCGTCGGTCTCGGCGCACGATCTCTGGGTCCCGGGCGCCGTCGCCGGGATCGAGGCACCGGCCGCTCCGGTCTAAGGCGCCACGCCGGGCGATGCGCGCACGGCGGCGTCCGCCTCGCGCGCGAGCCAGCGCTCGAGCATCCACAGGACCCAGAAGTGCCCGCCCCAGTCGCGTCGGCGGGCGTGGTGCTCGCGGAACATCCGCTGCACGAAGTCGCGCCGCAGCATCGGATAGATCCGCGCCCCCGGATCGAGCAACCGGTCCTCGAGCGCCCCCTTCAGCTCCCCGCGGAACCACGCCCCCAGCGGCACGCCGAACCCCATCTTGGGGCGGGCGAGGATCTCCTCGGGGATCAGGTCGCGGAAGGCGCGCTTCAGGATCCATTTCGTCGCGCGCCCGCGCAACTTCATCGATCCGGGGAGACGGAAGACGTACTCCATCAGCGCCGTGTCGAGGAACGGCGAACGGGCTTCGAGCGACGCCGCCATCGAGGCCCGGTCGACCTTCACGTTGAGGTCGTCGAGCAGGTAGGTGCGCGCGTTGAGATAGAGGAGACGGTTGACGAGGTCGCCCCCAAAGGCGCGCTCGAGCGCCTCGGCGTAGGAGGCGGCGAGCGCGCTTTCGGCGGCGTGCGGCCGGAGGTCCGGCCCAAGCAGCTCCTCCAGCTCCTCGCGCGTGAAGAACGAAATCCACCCGCGGAACCGTTCGGGGAGGTCCTCGGAGGCGCGCGCCAGGAACCGCTTCCCGCGGTGCACCAGACTGCGGAAGTCGTCGCCGGCGGGGATCGGACCGGCGAGCAGCCGGAGCGCCCGCATCAGCGGACGCGGCAGCGATTCGGCCAGCGCCGCCGCGTGGAAGCGCCCGTAGCCGGCGAACACCTCGTCGCCGCCATCGCCGGTGAGCGCGACCGTCACGTGCTCGCGCGTCATGCG
>CAYJRR010000006.1:51682-73011 GCA_964372275.1 uncultured bacterium | reverse complement strand
CCGCAGGACCGAGATGCGGTCGGCGATCCGCAAGACCTCCTCCAGGCGTTGGCTGATGTTGACCCTCTCCCCCCCACACGAGCGGAGCTCCCGAAGCAGCGACAGCAGCCGCTGCGCATCGGCCTCCCCCAGCGCCGCCGTCGGCTCGTCGAGCACCAGGATCTCCGCCTTCTTGTGGATCGCCTTGGCGATCTCCACCAGCTGTTGCTGTCCGACGCCCAGCTCCCGGACCGGGCGCGCCGGGTCGACGTCGAGGCCCACCTTCGCCAAAGACCGCTCGGTCTCCGCGCGGACGACGTCCCAGCGGATCCGTCCCGCCTTCACCGGTTCGCGTCCGAGGAACAGGTTCTCCTCGACGGAGAGGTCGGGGACCAACGCCAGCTCCTGGGGGATCAACGCGATCCCGGCCTCCTCGGCGGAGCGGATGCCGCGGAAGGCGGCGGGGCGCCCGCGCAGGCGCATCTCGCCGTCGAACGTTCCCGCCGGGTAGAAGCCGCTGACGATCTTGAGGAGCGTGCTCTTCCCCGCGCCGTTCTCCCCGCACAGCGCGTGGATCTCCCCCTTCTCCAGGTCGAACGAAACGCCCCCCAGCGCGCGCACGCCGGGGAACTCCTTCACGATCGATCGGAGATCGAGGAGCGCCATCGAAAGCCCCCGCCTACAACTTCGGACGCCGGTCGGGCGGAAGCTCCGCGTAGACCTGGTCGACCGTCTGGTAGCCGTCGGAGACGACCGTCGTCGCGAGGTTTTCGCGGTCGACGGCGATCGGTTCGAGCAGGAGGCTTTGGACCTCCTTGCGGCCGTTGTTCACCGTGCGCGTCGCGCCGGCGATCGGCTGCTTCTTCGCCAGGGCGATCGCCGACTCCGCCGCCTGGCCGGCGAGCAGCCGGATCGGCTTGTAGACGGTCATGCTCTGCGTCCCGGCGACGATCCGCTTGCAGCCGGAGAGCTCCGCGTCCTGGCCGGAGACGAGAACCGTCCCGGCGAGCTTCTGCTCGGTGAGGGCCTGGATCGCCCCGCCCGCCAGCCCGTCGTTGGAGGCGACCACCGCGTCGACCCGGTTGTTCGACCGGGTCAGCGCGTTCTCCATGATCTTGAGCGCCTCGACCGGCTGCCAGTTCGACGCCCAGGGATCGGCCACGATCGTGATCTCGCCGCGGTCGACGTAGGGCTTCAGCACGTTCATCTGGCCCTGGCGGAACATCACCGCGTTGTGATCGGTCGGGGCGCCGCCGATCAGCACGTAGCTCCCTTTGGGCCTGCGATCGACCAGGTAGCGGGCCTGCAGCTCGCCGACCTTCACGTTGTCGAACGAGACGTAGAGGTCGACGTCGGCGTCCTCGATCAGCCGGTCGTAGGCGATCACCGGCACCCCCATCCGGTGCGCCGACTCGACGATCGTCGCCGCCGTCTTCCCGTTGTGAGGGGCCACCACCAGCACGTCGACCCCCTGGGTGAGGAGGTTCTCCGCCTGGGCGTTTTGCAGCGCGTCGTCGCCGTTGGCCGCCTGCACAAGGACCTTGGCCCCCATGCTCGTCGCCTTCTCCACGAACAGATCGCGGTCACGCTGCCAGCGCTCCTCCTTGAGCGTGTCCATGGAGAAGCCGATGACGATCGTCTCGCCGGCCGGCGCCCTGTCTGCGCCGTTCGACCTGCAGCCACCCGCCGCGAGCGACGCCGCCAGGAGCAACGATGGAATTCGGTTCGCCACGGCCGGACCTCCACGCGCATTCACGGGGAGGTGGCTTCGAGCAAGCGACGTACCACCGCGGAACTCCGAGCTTTCCCTCGGAAACGGGCGCGGCCGCGACACCGGTGGCGCGGCCGCGGGGCCGACTGGAACCGGCCGGTCGGGACACGCCCTGACCAGACCGCCGCCGGAACGGCAAATGGAGGTACGATCGCGATCGATGGGAACGAGCGGCCGGGTGTTGGCGTGGATGGCGTTGGCGGGCCTGGTCTCGCCGGCCGCCGCGCAGGGACAGGACGCCGAGACGCCGCCGGCCCCCGCCGAAACGGCGGCGCCGCCGGCCGCCGCGGCCAAGCCGGACGCCGGTTGGGCGGCGGAGGCGTTCGTCGGCTACTCGGAGTACGCCTCCTACTACGTCGACGTCGGCCCGGAGTACGGCGTGCGCATCCGGCGGCTGGGACCCAACCGGATCGAGCCGTTCCTCGACGTCGGGATCATCAACACCTACCGCTGGGCAGAGATCTATCCCGGCCCCGGGTACACCTACGCCGAGTGGTACGGGTGGGCGTCGTTCTGGAACGTCTCCGCGGGCGGCTCGTTGAGGCTCGCACCGGCAACGGCGCGGGTGCCGTGGGTCGTCGGGGCATCGGCGGAGCTTCTGCTCACCCGGACATGCAGCGCCGAGGAGTATCGCTCCGGCGTTCCCGCCTACTACAACGAGTTCGACTGCTCCTTCTCCCCCGGCGTCGGTTTCGGCATGCATGGCGGCGCGCGCTGGCAGCGCGGCCGGTACACCGTCGGGGCGTTCGTCGTCGGCCGCGTCCTGTTCACGCGCGAGAACTGGGACGACGGCGCGGGCGACAAGGATTCGTCGAGCGACGTCTTCGCCCCGCTCGGCCTCCGCGGCGCCCTCGGTTACCGCTTCTGAAGCGGAACGGAGCCAACCGGCGCTCCCGCCTCTCCTCCCACGCGGGCGCGGTGGGGGTTGTCCCCCTCGGACCGCCGCGAGGACCCGCGCAACCGGGAGCCAACTACCCGTTCCGAAGGAGGGAACCTATTCCATCCGGGATGATTCATCCGAGGGCACGATTCGTGATCTCTCACACATCCAGGGGGTGGGGAGATGACGGATCGTCGATCGAAGTCGGGGTACCTCCCCGCGGTGAGCGCCTTTTTCCTGTTGCTCGCGTCCCCGGCGCGCGGGGAGGCCAGGCCGACACCGCGGCTTAAGGTCCTCCTGGACACTACCGCGCAGGGCGCCACCGTCGCCGGGATCGCGACAGCGCTCGTCCCGGGCACCCAGGGAGCCGCGCTCGTCTTCGGCGCCATCGGCGCCGTCTCGAAAGCGCTCGCCATCTCCCTCTATTCGGACCGTCCCTACATCGACACCGTCGCGACCGGGGTGTCGATGGCGACGCCCGGATTCGGCGACGCACTGACCAAGCCGTTGACGAGGAAGATCGCCCAGAAGGCCGTTCAGAACCTGTTGAGGATCGGCGGCCGGCACGTGTTCGCCGACCGCGGGTCCAACGTCCGCCGCGATGCGCCGACGACGCCGGCCGCGACTTCCGATCCGCGACTCGCGCCTTCGATTCCGATCACCCCCGAGACGCAGTGGGTGACACGACCTGTCACCGCCCCGGCTTCCGCGGGAGCGGGGATCCGTCGATAGGAACGGATCCGGGGGCCGCGGGGCGGAATCGCGGCGGAGATCGCCGCCCACATTCACGTCCAGCGCTTCCACTTCAGGAAGGCGACGGTTACGACGCCCAGCGCCGCCATCAGCGCCAGGATCATGGTGAAGCCGCCGCCTCCGGGCGCGAGCGGAAGATCGGAGACGTTCATGCCGTAGATGCCGGCGATCGTCGCGATCGGCATCAGGGTGGTGGTGATCAGCGTCAGGCGCTTCATCACCTGGTTGAGCTTGTTGGAGGTGACCGAGAGATGTGCCTCCAAGGCGCCGGTGATCAGGTCGCGGTAGGAGTCGATCAACTCGGCGATGGTGTAGAGGTGATCGTGCACGCCGCGCATCTGGATCTGCGCTTCGCGCGAGAGCAGCGCGTACCCGCCGCCGCTCAAGTTGCGGACCACCTCGCGCTGCGGGTGGACCGTCCGCCGGAGCGTCAGCGCCGATCGTTTGTAGCCGAAGATCCGCTCCAGGATGCTCGCGTCGGCGTGCCCGGAGAAGATCTCCTCCTCCATCCGGTCGACCCGCTCGTCGAACTGCTCGATGATCGGCAGGTAGCGGTCGATCATCCGCTCCACCACCGCCTGGAAGAGCATGTCGGGTCCGGCGCGGAACAGGTCGGGCTGGCGCAGCGTCCGGTCCCACACCTCCTGCACGCTGCGGGAGACCTTGTCGTGGTGGGTCACAAGGAAGCGGCGCCCGAGAAAGAAGTCGACCTCGTGCATCCCAACCGATCCGTCGACCGAGAGCTTCTCGTCCAGGATCCCGTGCAGGACGACGTAGAGGTAGTCCCCGTAGTCGTCGATCTTCGGATGGACCATCTCCTCCAGCGCGTCCTCGACCGCCGCCGGATGGAACCGGAACTGCTCGACCAGCACCCGCGCCTCGTCGACCGTCGGATCGTGGAGGTCGACCCAGACGATCCGGTCTTCGCGCGTGAGCAACGAGGCCAGCTCGTCACGAGCGGCCTCGCGTGCGGTGACTCCGTTGGACGACAGCTCGAGCGTCAACAGACGCAGCACGCCGGTACTATAACGCCCCCCGCGGCGTGCGAGCGGCCTCCGATCCGCCGCCGAAGCCTACATCTCAGTCGTCGGCGAGCTCGGCTTGGAGCGAATAGAGCGTCTTGATCAGGGCGGCGGCGTTGAGCGCGCTCTCCTGGTAGGGCGCCGGCGCCTTGAACGGCAGGCTCGCCTTCTTGCCCGCCGGATCGACGACCGTGAGCGTGTTGCCGTCCGATCCGACGAGGTAGATCCCGTCGACCGTCTGGACGCGTCGGGACGGCGGGTCGTAGCTGTAGTAGCTGAGGTAGCTGGTGTCGAGCACCTTGGCGGGGGTGCCGCCGCTGCCGAAGGCCGCCGCAAGCTGGTGGATGTACCAACCGACCTGTCCGGACGGGGAGAAGCGCCCGTCGAGTACGTCCCGGGGCCCGTCGAGCGCGATTCGCAGCGACCGCGCCGCCTCGGTGATCACCAGCTCACTCGCGGGGCTGTCGAGCCCGTCGAGGTCGAGATACCGGTGCGCCGCCGTCCCGTCGGCGTCGGTGAGGGTGAGGATCTTGTCCTCTCCCCAGCCGAGCCAGCGCGTCTTGTCGCCCGTGCGAAGCTCCCACGAGCGCGGTCCCGTGCGGGTCACCATCTGGTAGAAGCCGACCGCGAGCGCCACGTCGAACGACATGTCGGGGATCGCCCGCCAGTCGATCGCCGCCCGCAGCTCCGGCTTGGTCAGGAGCCCATCGCCGTCCGGGCCGTCGAAGGCGCAGAAGTTCTCGGACATCGCCTTTCCCGCCTGCCGAACCATCCGGGCGTAGCTCCCCATCCCCCCGAACTCGACCGGGACTCGAGCCAGATCGGTCGTCCCGATCTTCCCGTCGGTGGCGCCCCCCATCGACAGGTTGTCGATCGTCGCGAACTCGCCGTCCACGATCCTCGCCAGAAGCGCCGTCGCGGCGGCGCTCGTGAAGCGGCTTCCGTCGACGGTGCCGTTCTGCGCGATCGCCAGCGCATCGGTGAATCCGATCTTTCCGTCCGGCTGGCCGATGCCGGAAGCGGTGTCGAAGACGGACAGCAGGTCGAGCACCGCCTGGGCGCCGGCGCGGTCGGCTTCGCTCCGGCGCGGATCGGCGGCGATCGACCGGAGTCGCGCAACGGTCACCAGATCGTCCCCGTTGGTGAGGGCGTCCGCGGCCGGAACCGGGAGTTCCCCCCACGCCCGTCCGACCAGCCACCACGCAACCGCCCGCTTCGCGGCGTCGCCCGAGAGCGAGGTGCACGCGGCGCCCGCGCCGACCACGTCCGAGATCTCGGCGATCGGTCCGCCCCCACCCGCGGCGGGACAGTCGGTCGCCCGCGCGGGCGCGGCGGCGAGCAGCAGGAGAAACGTCGTCGGCAGTCGGAGTCGGCCGCTGTTCATCGGAGTCCCTTTCGTCGCGTTCGTCGATCGTTCGCTCCGGCAACACGCACGATGAATGCCAATTCATTCTTCTCGGGCGGCCGCACAGTTACGTGCACCGCTCGCCGCCGTGGGTGGTTCCTGCCTGTTCCCAAGGGGAATTGGCGGTGGATTGTCCATGCGACGCCCGACGACGGTGCGCCAGGACGACTACCCGCCGGACGCGAGTTGGGCCTTGAGTAGATAGATCGCACGCACCAACGCCGTCCCGTTGAGCGACGTCTCGCGGGCTGGCGCGGGCGGCGCGAACGGCATGCTCGCCGTGCGGCCGTCGGGTCCGGTCAGGATCAACCGGCCCTCGGATTGCACGACCGTGAACTCGCCCTCGGTGGTCACGAAGCGACGGGGGACCTCGACGCCACCAATCTGCATGTCGGGCGTGTCCAACAGCTCCTCTCCCGTCTGCTCGTTGGAGAAGGAGACGTTGAGCTGGCTCAGGTACCAGTTGGTCGGCCCCTTCGGGTGCGTGCGGCCGTCAAAGCGGTCGGCCGGACCGTCGAGTGCGATCCGCAGCGTGCGCGCCGCCTCCGTGATCATCATTTGCGTCGCAGGACTCGTGAGGCCCTTCACGTCGAGGTAGGTGTGCGCCACGTTCCCGCGAGCGTCGGTGAGGGTGAGGATGTTGTCCTCGCCCCACCCCAGCCAACGGGTCTCGTTCACCGGTCGGCTCGCGTAGTCCCCCGGCCGGCGTTCGCCGTAGCGGATCTCCCAGGAGCGCGGTCCGGTCCTCGTCATCGCGTGGCGGAAGCCGACGCCGAGCGCCTCGTCGAAGCGCACCGGAGAAAGGGCGCGGTAGTCGGCCCGCGCGGCGAGCTCGGACTCGGAGATGCCGCCATCCCGGGGGTCCCCGCCTTCGCCGTACCGGATCGTCCGGTCGAAGAGATCGAAATTCTCCAGGATCGCGTCGGCTCCCTCGCGGACCATGCAGGCGCCTTCCCACTCCCCTTCGCGGCGCGCGACGGCGCGCAGGTCCTCACGGTCGATCTTGCCGTCGGCCGTGCCGGACCCCATGGCGTCGGCCCAGGCGAAGTCGGGCTTGAACATCATCGCCAGGAATCCGACCGCCGCGTCGCTTCGCGCCCGGATCGCGCCCAGCCCGCTGTTCGTCGCCAACGCCAACGCGTCGGTCGAGCCGATCTTGCCGTCCGGCCGTCCCTCGCCGGAGGCGGTATCGAAGAGCGGAAGAAGGTCGAGCACCGCCTGGGCACCGGCGCGATCGATCTCGGCGCGGCGCGGATCGTTGGCGAGAGCCTTCAATCGGGCCACGGTGACGAGCCCGTCCTCGTCGGCGAACGCCTCGATCGCGACCGGATGCTCGCTCCACGCTCGCGAAAGGAGCCAGCAGGCGACCGCGCGCGGAAGGGCGTCCCCCACGACCGTCGTCTTGCTGTAGTGGGTCGGGGCGTAGTCGATGACCGCTTCGATGTCGGAGAGCGGACCATCGCCGTCGGCGCCGCAGTGTCCGTCGACCACCGGCCGCCCCATGGCGGCCGCCGGAAGCAGCGCGGCGGTGAGCAGCAGCGTTGAAATCGGCTTCGTGCGAATCCGTTCTCTCCTCATGGCGATCTCCTCCCTCGGGGGCTGGGCTCCGAAAGCGTTCGGCTCGGGAGGTTTTGCAGCGGGTGTGCCACGGATGCCGCACGGACGCGATTGCCGCCGATTCCGGGCGCTTGCGTGGCGGAGCGGGACGCCGTGGCGCCGGGAATCCACCCGACGCAAGCCACCGAACTTTCGCGACGGCCGGATTCTCGACGCCGCTGCCGCGGTTGGGGCCGCGACCGAGTACGTTCCCGCAGACTTCGGACGCGTCCGAGGGACGACCCGTCGACGAAAGAATTCGTAGATCTCGACAACGCGGTACTAGCGCGTGGTGCCGGCGCCGTACACCGGGCGGATCGCCTCCGGGAACTTCAGCGACTCCTGGGCCGCGGCGCGCTGTTCCGGCGTCATCGTCGACCAGTCGCTGCGGCGCACGTTGGTGCCGTCGATTGTGAAGCGCGCATCCGGCTTGATCCCGGTGACGCGCGCACCCCCGGGTTGTCCGAAGAGCGCCACGCGGATGTCGATCGCGAGGAGCTGCGTCCCGTTGTTCGGGTGGGAGTTCTTCATCAGCTCCGCCACCTTCGCATCGCTCGGCGGCACGTAGGCGACGCGGCCGGGTCCGAGCCCCCACATCCCCGACGCATACTCGATTCCCGCCGCCCGGTCGTCGACCAGGAAGGCCCGTCCGAGAACGGTGATCTCCGGGTGGGTCGGCGTCAGCTCGAACCGCTCCACGCCACGGTCGTCGATGCCGATGCGCCGGATCGTGCCACGAACCGTCACCGCCGCGCCGTCGAACGCGCGAAGCGCCGACGCGGACTGGCAGCAGACGACGAACTCCTGCGGGCGTTCCACCGGCGCCTGCCCGTCGTCGAGGCTCTGGATCTTGACCAGGTGCTCCAGCCGTCCGTCCTGGAACCGGATGTCCCGGAGCACGACCCCGGATACCCGCACCTCTTCCGAGCGCGACGGGGGCCCGTCCGCGGCGTCGGCGGAGGTGGCCAGGCAGAGCATTGCGGCGAGAGATGCCGTTCGAATCCGATCGATCGTGGCGTTCATGGCCGGCCGGCGCGTGCAGCGGCCGTGCCATCGCGCGTTCCGGAAAAGCGCGACGGGAGGCTCCTGCGCGGTCTCTCCGGTCGCCACCGAAACTTCCCGCCTCCTGGTTTGGCCGCGCCTCAACCTGTGGACGCGACGCCTCCTCTGGTACAACGCGTCGCGTGCCCGATCGCTACCGTGTGGAGAATCTGCCGCTGCGGCTCGACGAGCCGGAGTCGGCGCTCGCCGGAAAAGCGGCGCGCGCGTTGGGGCTCGCGGAGGCGGACGTCGTCGAGTGCCACGTGGTGCGGAGGGCGCTCGACGCGCGCCGGCGCCGGCCGTCGTGGTCCTGTCATGTGGTGGCGACGCTCGCGGACGGGCGACAGCCACGGGGCACGCCGCCGTTCGGCGTGCGCGTCGAGCGCCATCGTCCCGAGCCGCCACCCGACCCTCCGCGCGTGGCGAGGCCTCCCGACCGTCCGGTGGTGGTGATCGGCCTCGGGCCGGGAGGCCTGTTCGCCGCGCGCCGGCTCCTGGAAGGGGGGGTTCCCTGCGTCCTGCTCGAGCGCGGCGGACCGGTCCGCCAGCGCGTCGTCGACGTGGCGAGGTTCTGGCGCGAGGGGGCGCTCGATCCGGAGAGCAATCCGCTCTTCGGCGAGGGCGGGGCCGGGACCTTCTCCGACGGCAAGCTCTACACGCGGACGCGCGATCCTCGGATCCGCGCCGTCTGGGAGGCGTTCGTCGAGTACGGCGCCGATCCCGGCATCCTCGTCGACGCCCACCCGCACGTCGGTACCAACAAGCTGCGCGCGGTGATCCCCCGCCTGCGGGAACGGCTCACCGACGCCGGGGTCGAAGTGCGGTTCCACGCGCGGGTCGACCGCTTCCGCGTCGAGAACGGACGCGTCGACGCGATCGAGCTCGCCGACGGCGCCACGATCCGCACCCGCCACGTGATCCTGGCGATCGGCCACTCGGCGCGCGACACCTATCGCGCGCTCGTCGACGCCGGCGTGCGGTTGGAGCCGATGCCGTTCGCGCTCGGGGTTCGGGTCGAGCACGACCAGCGTTTCATCGATCGCGTCCAGTTGGGACCGGCGGCCGGCGACAAACGGATCGGCGCCGCCTCCTACCGCCTGGCGCGCACGCTCGACGACGGTCGCGCCGCCTACTCCTTCTGCATGTGTCCCGGCGGGCTGATCGTCGGTTCGACGCACGAGCCGGGAACGGTCGTCACCAACGGGATGAGCGCGTCGGGCCGCCCCGGGCGCCGCGCGAACGCCGGGCTGGTGGTCGGCGTCCGTCCGGAGGACTACGCGCCGGAGGGACGCGCGCCCGGCCCGTTCGACAGCATCGAGTTCCAGCGCCACTACGAGCGGCTCGCCTTCGAGGTCGGCGGCGGCGGTTTCCGCGCCCCGGCGCAGCGCGCCTCCGACTTCCTTCGCGGCCGGCCGAGCGACGTCGACCTCGAGACGACCTACCTCCCCGGGGTGACGCCGGGGGACCTCTCCCGATGTCTTCCGGCGTTCGTCACGCGCGCCCTTCGGTCGAGCCTCCGCGCGTTCGACAAGACGATGCCGGGCTTCGCCGGCGATGACGCGGTGCTGGTGGGCGTGGAGAGCCGCGTCTCGGCGCCGGTGCGGATCCCGCGCACTCCGGAGGGGGATTCGGTCGGTGTGCGCGGCCTCTATCCGGTCGGCGAAGGGGCGGGCTATGCCGGTGGGATCACCTCCGCCGCGGTCGACGGCATGCGCGCCGCGGAGGCGCTGCTCGCCTCGCTCGCCGCCGGAGGCTGAGGTCACCGGCGCTCGCGCGGATCGCCGCGGCAACCCGACCACGTCGCGTGGCCCGCGTGCCACACAGTTTCCGGAATTTCCCTGCGCGTTCGACGGCCCGATGTTGGCGCGATCGCTGCTCCGACGGGGGGCACCATGATGAGACTCCTCTCGATCGGCTTCGTCTGGATCGGCTGCCTGGTCGCGTGGATGGTGCTCGGCTCGACGCTGGTGACGCGCAGCGGCGAGAAGTCGTACCGCCTTCTCGACGAAGTGCACCGGCTCTGGGGGGCGCCGGCGACGCAGAATCCGCCGCGCGCATTCTACCGGGTGACCCGTACGGCGAAAGAGGTCGTTCGTTCTCTCCCGCTGCAGACCGACGCTCGAGGGAACACGATCCCGGCCCCGACGGCGCAGGCGGTCATCGAACGGGAGGTGGTCGACGAGATCCCGGTCCCCCTCGCCGGATCCCAGGTCGAGGTCGACCTCGCGTTGGAGCACCGCCGCAAGGGACTGCTCTGGTTCCCGACCTACGGCGTCGACTTCCGCGGCCGCTTCGCCTTCGAGAACCCGTCGGCCGAGGCGCGGTCGGTCGAACTGCTGTTCCCGCTCTCGTCGACCAACGCCGGCTTCGACGATTTCCAGGTGACCACGCCGGACGGCGCCTCGGTCGCGACGACGGTGTCACCCGACGGCGCCTCGTGGAAGGCGACCTTCGCGCCGAAGGAACGGAAGGAGTACCGGGTGCGATATCGGACGCGGGGCACGAGCACCTGGCACTACGCGCTCACGGCCGGTACGGGCCAGGTGCGGGAGTTCCGGCTCGCGATGACGGCCGACACCGAGGCGATCGATTTCCCCGCCGGCACCGTCTCCCCGACCCGCCACGCGGCCTCCGCCGGGCGCTGGAGCGGCGTGTGGGAGTTCAAGAGTCTGATCGCCAGCGCGGCCGTCGGCGTCGAGCTGCCGCAGCGCCTCAACCCCGGCCCGGTCGCGTCGCGCATCACCTTCTTCGCGCCGGTCGGCCTGCTCTTCTTCTTCTTCGCGGTGGCCGTGCTCGCGGCCGTGCAACGGAAGAGCCTCCATCCCATGCACTTCTTCTTCCTCGGGTGCGCCTTCTTCGCGTTCCACCTCCTGTTCGCCTATCTCGTCGACCACCTGGAGCTCTTCACCGCCTTCGCCACCGCCGCCGCCGTCTCGGTCTTCCTGGTGGTGACCTACGCGCGTCTCTTCGTCGGGTGGCGCTTCGCCCTGCGCGAGATGGGAACCGCCCAGGCGCTCTACCTGGTGCTCTTCTCGTTCACCTTCTTCTGGCAGGGGTTCACCGGACTCTCGATCACCGTCGGCGCGATCCTGACGCTGTTCGTGATGATGCAGATCACCGGCCGCGTCGAGTGGAGCGGCGCCCGGGATCCCGCCCGGGCCGCGCCGTAGCCGCGGAGCGCCGGACGCGCCGTCCCGGTACCGTGACGACTTCGGCCGGGCGAGACTAGGATCGGACGCCGTGCAACCGCTCGCGCCGACCTTCCTGGCCGCCCTGGACGAGCCGCTCCGGACGGGCGCGGCCGGATTCGGCGAGCTCGAACCGACGCTCGTGCGGATCGTCGCCGCGGCGACGTCCGAATGGCCGACGCTCACGGCGTCGGCCGAAGGGTTCGTCGCGCACCTCGCGCGCGTTCTTCCCGGGGACCGCGATCTCGCCGAATCGCTCGCGGCGGTGCGTGCCGGAGACCTGTTCCTCGCCTTCGCATGCGCCGTTGGTGACGCGGTCGCCGTCGAAGCGTTCGAGGAACGGCATCGTGACGAGGTCGATGCGGCGTTGGTCCGTCTTCGCGTGGCCCCCGACATCGCGGACGAGATTCGCGCCCGTCTCCGGCACAAGCTCCTGCTCCCCGACGGCGACCGGCCGCCGCGCATCGCCGAGTACCGCGGGCGGGGGGCGCTGGCGGGGTGGGTCCGCGCCAGCGCGTTCCGCGAGGCGGTCGACCTCCTCCGGCGCCAGCAGCGGGAGCGTCCGATCGAGGAGGTCGGACCGTTGGCGGACGGGATGGGCGCGGATCCGGAGATGGAACGGATCAAGGAGCGATACCGCGTCGACTTCCAGGAGGCGTTCAAGGAGTCGCTCGCGGCGTTGTCCCCGCGAGAGCGAACCGTTCTTCGTTACCAGCTGATCGACGGTCTGGGGATCGACGCCATCGGCGCATTGCACGACGTCCATCGGGCGACGGCCGCGCGATGGTTGGAGAAGGCGCGCGAGAAGATCCTTTCCGGGACGAAACGCCGGCTGCTTCGTCGACTCGGTATCGCGGGACCGGAGCTCGAGAGTCTCTTGCGGCTGGTCCAAAGCCGGATCGACGTCACCCTCTCCGCGCTGCTCCGCAGCGGTCCGGATCACGAGGAACGGTGAATCATCCGGACGAGAATCGGCTCGTCGAATACGCGGAGCGCCGACTGCCGGCGGCCGAGATGGCGGCGATCGAGGCGCACCTCGACGCCTGCTCCGATTGCCGGCGCCTGGTCGCCTCGCTCGCCGAGGCCCTCCCGCCGGCGTCGGCGGAAACGGAGCCGGAGGAGCTTGCCCGCGGCGCGACGCTCGGACGCTACGTCGTCCTGGAGCGCGTCGGCGCCGGCGGCATGGGGGTGGTGTACGCCGCCGTCGATCCGGCGCTCGATCGAAAGGTCGCCCTCAAGCTGCTCCATCCGGAGCTGGCGGGCGATGGCTCCGACGGAGCCGCGCGTCTCCTGCGGGAGGCGCAGGCGCTGGCGAAGCTCTCCCACGACAACGTCGTCCCCGTGTACGACGTCGGAACGACCGGCGATCGGGTCTTCCTGGCGATGGGGTTCGTCGAAGGGACGACCCTGAAGGAGTGGCTGGGCGCGCGGCCCCGCGATTGGCGCGAGGTTCGAGGCGTCTTCCTGCAGGCGGCTCGCGGACTCTCCGCGGCCCACGCCGCGGGGCTCGTCCATCGCGACTTCAAACCGGCCAACGTCCTGGTCGGCGCCGACGGGCGGGTCCGCGTCACCGATTTCGGTCTGGCGAGGGGGGCGGCGGCGGAGCCGTCCGACGACGCGGCCCCGGCGCCGACCTCCCCGCAGGACCGCCTCTCGACCCCGCTGACGCGGCCGGGCGTCCTGGCCGGAACGCCGGCCTACATGGCCCCCGAGCAGTTCGACGGCGCGCCGCCCGATCCGCGCAGCGATCAGTTCGCGTTCTGCGTCGCGCTCCACGAGGCGCTCACCGGGTCTCGGCCGTTCGCCGGCCCTGCGGCGGGCGCGACCGTGGCCTGGCCCGCGGAGTCGGCCGTTCCCGCATGGCTTCGGGCGGTGGTCGCGCGAGGGCTCGCCCCGTCTTCGGCCGACCGGTACCCGTCGATCGACGCGCTGATCGCCGACTTGGCCCGGGATCCGGACCTGTCGAGACGCCGCCGCCGGGTCGCCGCCGCGGCGTTGGCGTTGGCGGGCCTTTCCGCGCTCGCGGTCGATCGCTACTACGCGAGCGCCGGCCTCACCTGTGGAGGCGCCGAACGGAAGCTCGAAGGGGTGTGGGATCCGAAGCGGAAGGAGGAGACCCGGGCGGCGTTCCTCGCGACGGGCAAGTCGTTCGCCGGGGCGGCGTTCGACGGCGTCGCCCGCGCCCTCGATCCCTACGCCGCCGAATGGATCCGCATGCATCGCGATGCCTGCGAGGCGACGCGGGTGCGGGGCGAGCAGTCCGAGGAGGCGCTCGACCTGCGAATGGGGTGCCTCGAACGGCGGCGCGCGCAGCTCGCCGCGTTGAGCGAGCTGTTCGCGGCCGCCGACGCGAAGATGGTGCAGAAGGCAGTCGACTCCGCACACGCCCTGCCCGCGATCGAGCGCTGCGCCGACCTCGCCGCGTTGCGCGCTCCCGTGCCCCCCCCGGAGGATCCGGCGGCGCGCCTCGAGGTCGACGAGATCCGGCGAGGCCTGGCCCGCGCCGCCGCGGTTCGCTCCACCGACCGGACGGAAGAGGCGTCGACGCTGGCGGAGGACCTGTCGCGGAGGGCGAACGCGGCGGGCTGGCCGCCGGTGATCGCGGAGTCGACGCACCTCGAAGCGCGCATCGCCGACGACCAGGGGGGGTACGAGCGCGCCGAGCGGCTGCTCTCCGACGCCCTGCTGGCCGCCGAGCGCGGGCGCCACGACGAGCTGCTGGCGGAGATCCACACCGACTTGGCATGGGTCGCCGGCTATCGACGTGGCCGCGCGGAGGAGGGCGTTCGGCACGCGAAGCTCGCCGACGCGATCCTGGAGCGGATGGGCGGCGGCGATCCGTCGCTGCGCGCGCTTCTCGAGGAGCACTGGGGGGTCCTTCTCTGGCATCAGGGCAAGTCGGAGGAGGCGCTCCCGCGGATCCGACGCTCCATCGACCTGCGAACGGCCGTGGCCGGTTCCGATCATCCGCGCGTGGCGCAGGCGCTCAACAACCTCGGGATCGTGGCCAACGACCTCGGCCGGTTCGACGAAGCGCTCGAGGCGCACCGCCGCGCGCTCGAGATCAACGAGCGCGTGCTCGGGGGCCAGCACCCGGCGGTCGGCCGCTCCCTCACCAACCTCGGAACGCTGCACTGGGCGATGGGGCGCGCGGAGGAGTCGCTCGCGTGCCATCGGCGCGCCCTGGCGATCCTCGAGTCCGCGCTCGGGCCGGAGCACGCGCTGGTCGCGAGCGCGCTCACGAACGTCGGCTCGGTGCTCCAGGAACAGGGACGGTTCGCCGAGGCTCTCCAGCTCCACCGCCGCGCCGTGGCGATCAAGGAGAAGGCCTACGGACCGGACCACGCGCAGACGGCATCGTCGCTGAACAACCTGGCCGAAGCGCTGCTGGAGCTGGGACGGCCCCAGGACGCGCTCGATTCGTTCCATCGTGCGCGCGCGATCTGGGAGAAGACCCTCGGCGCCGACCATCCGCGGGTCGCGTATGCGCTCACCGGGATCGGCCGCTGCGAGCTCGCCCTCGGTCGGCCGGCGCAGGCGCTGCCACCGCTCGAGCGCGCGCTCCTGCTTCGCGAGGGGAAGAGCAGCGACCGTACCGACCTGGCCGACGTCCGGTTCGCGCTCGCCCGCGCCGAAGTCGAGTCCGGGCGCGACCGCGCGCGGGCCCGGACGCTGGCCTTGGGCGCGCTCGACGACGCCGCGCACGCCGGCGAACGGGGCGCCGCGCGAAAGACCCGGATCGAGGACTGGCTCGCGCGGCAGAAATCCTGGTGAGCCCGCTCCGCTCCTGCGTTCACGGTACGACGATCGCGGCCGTCCCGTAGTAGGTGTAGTTCGTGCCCGTGTTCACCCCTTCGATCGTCAGGTTCAGCGACGTGCCCGACTCGTAGAAACCTCCGAGGTCGAGCCGCGTGCTGGAGCCGTTCGACAACGCCGGCTCGGTGTAGAACACCTTCCACGACTGCCGGCACCACGAATCGTCGTAGACCATCACCCGCTGCACGGTGCCATTGAACGACGGCGTGACGTAGACCGCGAGCCCGCCGTCCGGGCCGCTCTGCAACACCGCGCCGGGATCGAAGCGCGAATCGTCGGTGTAGAAACCCGGATCGAGGGTGATCGACGCGGTGGCGTCCGGCTGCGAAGCGAAGTCGACGAAGACGCTGTACTGCGTGTCGGAAAAGGTCGCGTCGTCGAAGAACATCCAGGCCTCGTCGAAGCCGGCGCTGAACGTCAGGTCGTAGTACGTCTTGGACGCGACGACGTTCCCGTCGGAGTCCTTCAACTGGATGAAGTCGAGCTGGTAGTCGTCGTCGCTGGTCCAGCGGCCCCAGAGCTGGGACGAGCAGCCGTCCTTCCAGAGGTGAAGGTTCGACATCGGTCCGAGCGCGACGCCCGAACCGACGTCATCGTCGTCGTCGTCGCCGGCCGAATCGTCGTCGTCTCCGGCCACGTCGTCGTCATCCCCCGTGTCGTCCGACTCGGCACCGTCGCTCCCGGTTCCGTCGGCGGCACAACCGGCCACGATCGGCGAGATACTCAAACAGACGAAGCCGAGAAGCAGTCGAATGCGTTTCATGCAGGCCCCTTTCGCGGGCCGGTTGCCGTGGGTGGATCGTCCCGGGCCGGCCGTTCACCCCTGGACGCACGGGCTGGCCCGGGGTCGCACAAAAAAACGCGGCGGTCTCACGGCGGCGAGCGTCGCCGTTCAAGACGGCGCCTCGGATTTGCAGAGATATGATTTTGTGTTGTTTTTTCTGCCTGTCGTCCAATCCGAAGACACCCCGTGTAGAGACGACATGGAATCGGGCCGACGACCGGCCGGTGGGCTCGGAGGGAAGCGAGGAAATCCGGGGAGTTCGAACGAAGGCGAAGCGTTTCGGCGCGGTTGGAACGTTCCCTGCTCGTCGCCGCGGCATCCACGCGTTCTTCGGTCTGGAGAAAAAAGCTCGATGAGGTCGTTCGTTCGCCGTCCGTCGCCCGCCGCCGTCCTGGTCGTTTCCACCCTCCTCGCCACCGCCTGCGGGCCAGGTCCCGCGTCGACGACGGCGCACGACGACGTGGCGGACGTGGAACCCGGCCCACCGGCGGAGAACGCCGTCCTCGAGTTCCTGAACGACCGCGCGACCGATGCAGCGTTACTCGACGTGGAGGTCGCGCTCGACCGCCGGGCCGCCGACGGGTTGATCGCGCATCGCGATGGCGGCGACGGCCTGGCCGGCACCGCCGACGACGACCCGTTCGACACCCTCGGCGAGGTCGATTCCGTTCCCTACGTCGGTCCGTCGGGGATGGAGAAGATCGTCGACTACGTCGAGCGGCAGGGATGGCTCGCCTACCAAGGGGGGACCTTCGAGGGGGTGGCCTTCACCGCGGGACAGGTGGCGCTGGCGCTCGACCTGGCGAACGCGGCCTCGGAGGCGCTTCTCGACGACGACGTCGGACTCGACCAGCGAGCGGCGCAGAACGTCGTCTCGGCGCGGCCGATCGGCTCGATGAACGCGCTGGCGGGGGTCGCCTACGTCGGCCCGTCGGCGCTGCGGAAGATCCGGTCGTTCCTTCCCACCTGGCAGGAGAACGGAACGCCGCTCGAGGTCTACGACGGCGTCGGCTTCACCCACCTCGAAGCGGCGCGCGCCCTGGCGGCAGCGAACGACGCGAACCTCGACGCATTGTCGTCGGTCGGGATCTTTAGCCCCCAGTCGACGCTGCTGATCGACGGTCGGGTGTGGCCGTCGCTGGCGCAGGTCGCCGCGGCCGGCGGCATCGGCCCGCTCACGATGAGCCGGTTGAAGACGCTGGGGGAGGCCTATGCCGACGCCGTCGTCTACGTCGTGACCGCGCCGGCCGCGCAGTCGTTCGCCACCCACGCCAAGGGGATCGTCTCCGACGATCTGGCGTGGCGCCTCTCGATGATCCACCTGCTGACCGACGTCACCGGCGATCTCTCCTACGCCGGGTCGACAGCGACGGCGATCGTCCACGGGATCCGCCAACGAATCGACGCCTACGCGCCGTCCGAGGTCGGGCGCGCCTACTCCTCGTCGTTCGCGGCGCGCGACGCCTTCGTCAGCTACGCCCGGGGGCTGCAGCTGGCGGCGAAGACCGACTACCCGGCGGGGGCCTTGAGCTTCGTGCCGTCGAAGACGGTGGCGCAGAAGCTGGCGCGAGCCAAGCTCGGGATTCTCGCCTACTGGCAGGACGAGCTGGTGAAGAGCGCGGCGTGGCAGGAGACGTTCGGAAAGACCTGGAACCAGGTGAAGACCGCCGTCGAAGCGGACGTCGCGAACTTCCAGAACACCGGCGGCTACGGCGCGCACCCGATCGCGCACGGGACGGTCTTCACCGGCCGCGTCTACGGCCTTTACACCGAAGCGACGGTCGACGACCTGGGCAAGGTGACCCAGGTCTTCGTCGAGATCGACTAGCGCTTCTTGTCCAGCCGGTCGAGGCGGCGCTCGAGGGTGCGGATCCGTTCCTCCAGTCCTTCGATCCGCTTGCGGTCGCCGCCCCAGGTGCCGGGGAGGTACGGGACCTCGCCGCGCTCCTCGATCTTGGCGGTGAGGGAGTTCTTCTTGCGATCGCGAAGGACGGTCAGCATCACCTCCGCCCCCCCCTCCGGCCCCCCCCGCTCGCGGGGGAGGTCGGCGGCGGCGGCGACCTTCTCGCCGTCGACGTCGAGAATCACGTCCCCCGCCTTGAAGCCGGCCTTCTCGGCGGGGCTTCCGGCCACGACCGAGCTGACCAGCACTCCCGCGTCGTTCGGCGCCCCGAAGTAGTCCCGCAGCTCCGGGCTCATCGACTGGACCTGCACCCCGAGCCGGCCGCCACGTCCGAAGCGGTCGAACAGGACGCGAAATTCGCGCTCGAACGGCGGCATCTCGCCCGCACCGGCATGCGGATGGGCGTCGGCGGCGCCGCTCCCGAGCGTGGACGCGGCGATCCCCGACAGGCTTGCGGCGACGAACAGGATCGATCTCATGAGCTCCTCCTTGGGTGACGCACGAGACCCCTCGCGCCGCACGAAAATTCCCGGCGTCGAATCGGCGCGCTCCGGCCCGGCGGCCGGCGGTAGAATGAAGGGATGTCCACCGGCGTCCCCGGGATCCCGGGCCGCCTCCGGAGGCGGGTGAGGAAATCAGGGTAGAGGCTTGGCGGGCGCCGTCCTCCTGTCGATCACCGGCTGCGGGGGCGGAGGAGGTTCGAGCGGCGGGACCCTCACCACCGGCGTCTACGCCGTGTCCGACTTCACCATGACCGCCGACGACTGCCGCTCCTACGACGACGACTACACGCTCGAAGGCAGCTCGTTCGACGTCGTCGTCGACGACGAGGCGATCTCCCTGATGGGACTCGAGGGGACGGTGACCCGGAACCGCGTCGACGCCGAGACGGAGCAGCAGTCCGACTTCACGGGATTCGGATACGACTGCGTGCTGACCGTCCGCACCGCGTTCGAAGGGACGATCCCCGGCGACGACCGGGTCGACGCCCGCCGCCTCCACACGCTCGAGGTCGCGGAGGGGGAGGCCTGCGCGCAGGCGCTCGACGAGCTGTACGACCTGGAGATCTCCATCCCGTGCGAGACGGAGCTCCTCTTCGACCTCGATCGCACCGGGGACATCCCGCCGCCGCCGCCCCCGCCGCCTTCCACGCCCGACTACTGCCGGGTGATGTGGATCTCCACCGCCATGTCCCCCGGTCTGGAGAACTGGTACGTGCTCGACGTTCCGGTCTCGAGTTGGACGACCGGGACGGTCGACTACAACCTGAGCGCCAACTGGGGGATCTTCGCCTACGGCTACGACCCGGAGCTCGACGACTGGATCGCCGCCGGGATGGCCTCCGGCGGCGAGTTCACGCTCGCGGTCGACGGCGTCGATCCCGGGAGCGGAGTCGTCTTCACCGACACCGAGCCGCAGATCTACTCGAACTACGACGACTTCGAGCTGACGAACGCCACCGACGGCCGCGGCACCTTCACCGGCGTCGTCTCGGACCTCTCCGAGGGGGCCGAGCCGACGCCGGGGACCGGCACCGTCACGATCCTCTACGCCGGCTCGAACCTGACGTTCGGAACGAAGGAGTCCTACTCCTACTGCTACGAGTAGCCGCCGCCGGGGGGCACGCAGGAGCCCCCGGGGCTTCTAGCCTGCATTTCTCACCAGGCGCCGTCGCGAGGCGCGCGAGACCGGAGGCGAGGCGGGCGCGCGAGGAGCGAGCAGCGGACGCATACTTGCAGTATGCAGAGCAGCGCAGCGACGAGCCCGCCCGCCGCAGCCCCGGGATCGCGCGCCGCAGTAGGCGCCTGGTGAGAAATGCAGGCTAGGCCGGGCGGGAGACGGCGCCGTCCAGGCGGTCGAAGTGCTCGTACGGTTTCTCGATCCAGCTCTTGAGCACCTTCGACATCACCGAGGCGTGGAAGCCGTCGATGATCCGGTGGTCGAAGGTCGCGTTGACCGACATCGTCTTGGCGACCGACGGCTTCCCCTGGTCCACGACCACCTTCTCGCGCACGGCGCCGACGGCGAGGAGGATCGGCACGTGCGAATACGGAACGAGCGGCACGTAGGCCTGGTCCAGCCCGAGCGTTCCGATGTTGGTGATCATCATGCTGCCGAACGGGTCGCTCGGAATCCCCGCCCATCGCAGGTCGAGGTTCAGGGTGAAGCTGAAGAAGGAGAGGGTCTTGAGGAAGGCGTTGAGGGCGAGATAGGGGATGGCGAGGAATGTCCCGCGCGTCTTCTCCAGCGCCGGGTCCTTCCGCTTTCGCACCATCTCCACCTTCTGCTCGAACTCGTCGCAGATCTCGACCAGGTTCTTCTGCTCGACGTCGTAGAGCGTCGCCCCGGAGAGGTCGACCTTCCCCTCCCCTTCGTCGGTCATCACCACCTGGAAGAAGATCCCGATCCGCTTCCGCAGGTAGACGCGGTTCCAGCGCAGCACGCTGTTCGCGTCCGGGCACTCTTTGAGCACCATCGCCGCCGCCTTGGCCATCAGGTGGGAGACGGTCAGCCGCCGTCCGGTGCGCGCGCGGAACTCCTCGAGGTAGCGCATCGCCTCGTCCATGCGGAGCTCCATCGTCCCGTAGACCGAGGGGTCGTAGGCGTTCGCCCACGTCCCGATGGCGATCTTGCGGAAGCTGGAGACGTCCTTCTTGGGGATCAGCGCGAGGTTCGGCATGGCCTACCGCTCGCGGTAGACGATGCGACCGCGCTGGAGATCGTACGGAGACACGGCGACGCGCACGCGGTCGCCGAGGACGATGCGGATGTAGAACTTCCGCATCTTTCCGGAGAGGTAGGCGATGACCTTGTGGCCGTTGTCCAGCTCGACGCGGTACATCCCGTTCGAGAGGGCCTCGCTCACCTTCCCGTCGAATTCGATTGCGTCGTCCTTCGGCACTCTCCGGAATCCTCCGCGCCCGCGGTCGTTGACGGCGGACCATAACACTCCCCCCGATGCTGTCAAAGCCGTGCGGCGCCTCGGGCCGGCGCGGAGCCGGCCGGCCGGTTCGAGGCCCCGGCGGCGCGCTTGGCCTTCCCCGGGGCCCTGCGGTAGAACGACCCGGCGATGCGCCTGTTCTGCGACTCCGCCAACCTCTCCCACATCCGCGAGGCGACGGTCACCGGCCTGGTCGACGGGATCACCACCGACCAGGCGCTGATCGCCAAGGAGGGGCGCGGCTTCGAGG
>CAYJRR010000006.1:34753-51672 GCA_964372275.1 uncultured bacterium | reverse complement strand
GAGATCGTGCGCGACGTCGCCGCGCTGATCGACGGTCCGGTCTCGGTCGAGGCGGTGAGCCAGGGCTGGGAGGAGCTGGTCGAGGAGGGGCGCAGCCTCGCCCGCCTCCACCGCAACGTGGTGGTGAAGGTGCCGTGCACCGCGTTCGGACTGCGCGCGATCCGGCGATTGGCGCAGGACGGGGTGAAGACCCACGCCACCTTGTGCTTCTCGCCGGTGCAGGCGCTCTTGGCCGCCAAGGCCGGCGCCAACTACGTCTCGGTGGCGATGGGAACGATCGACGCCACCGGCGAGAGCGGCGGCGACGTCGCCGAGAAGATCCTGACGATCTTCAACAACTACGACATCCCGACGCAGGTGGTCGTGGCCCAGGTCACATCCCCGATGCACGTGCTCGACGCCGCAGTGATGGGGGCCGACGCCTGCGCCGTTCCGATCGCCATCTTCCGCCAGCTCCTGAACCATCCGCTGACGGAGGCCGGCGTGAAGCAGTTCCTCGACGCGTGGAAGAAGGTTCCGAAGAACTAGGTTCGACTCGACACCGGCGGCGAGAGGCCGTCACGGAGGGGACGATGTTGAAGGCAGGCGACGCGGCACCGGAGTTCAAGGTCGCGGACCATCTCGGGAACGAGTGGTCGCTGGCGAAGGTGAAGGGGAAGACCGCCGTCTTGTGGTTCTTCCCGGTCGCCGACACCCCGGGGTGAACGCTCGAGGGTTGCGGGTTCCGCGACCTAAAGAGCCAGTTCGAGAAGAAGAACGCCGTCATCCTTGGCGTCAGCTTCGACGCCCCTGCCGCGAACAAGGCGTTTGCCGAGAAGTACGGCTTCAACTTCCCGCTCCTATGCGACACGACCAAGGCGATGGGTGTGGCCTACGGCGCCGCCGACGACGCCACGCAGGCGACGGCGCGGCGGGCGGGGGTGGTGATCGGCGCCGACGGCAAGATCCGCGAGTGGCTCGCCAAGGTCGACGCCAAGAGCTATCCGCAGGACGTCCTCGCGCGGATCTAGCGAAGCGCCGCGTCATCGCGGGACTTCCGTTGCGGTAGCATCGATTTCATCCATCACGCGACACGCTGTCGCGGCCCCAGGCGCATTCGCCCGTGATCTCCCTCGAATCGCGAAGGGCATGGCGCTTGCACCAGCACCGGTCGTGAAACGGATCGCGTGGTGGTTCGCAGTGCTCGCAGGCTGCTCCGCCACGTCCGGCTCCGCGCCGGAGGCAGAGCCGATCGTCGTCACGGACATGGCGAGCTATACCGCGGCATGCGAGGAGGCGTTGGGCGAGCTGCCGGCCTTCGACTGCGCAGAGGCGACCGAGCTCGAGATCACGGTGACGGACCCCGTAAGCGGGATCCGTACCGTCGTCGATGAGCTCTCCGATCTGGAGGACGGATCGAACTGCGATCGGCCCTTCTACATCGGTGGCTGCACGCCGCACACACGCATCGGCCAGACAACCAACTCGCGCGGCTCGACCTTCGTCTTCATCTGCCGGGCCTATGAGTTTCGCACGCAGGTTCTGTTCGACGACCTGGGCTTGATCGGACACGACCCGGTCTCGGGAGCGTCCTGCTTCTGGGCCGTGCCGATCGACGGCACCACGTTCGACGGTTCGTCCATTCCTCGTCCGGGCAGCGCGGAAGACCTGACGTTCTTCGACGACCGCCCGTTTTGGTACACGCTGGACGGCCTCGCGCAGTCGACGTGCATGCGCTGCCACGACAACGACCCCTACATCCACGACCCGATCATCGAAAGCGCCGGGATCGTTCCGCGCCATCCGCTCGCGCCCTACCGCGCGGTCGCGGAAGAGGCACTGAACGAGCGCGGCTCCACGCAGCTCTGGTCGCCGGCGAGAAAGCTCGTCCATCCCGACGCGGGGATGTGCACCAACTGCCATCGCCTCTCGGACCGTTTCACCTGCGAGTTGGCCCGCGATGCCACCGGCGAGAAGATCACCGCGACTGGCCAGCGCTTCTCCGAGTGGCCCCGTTCGCACTGGATGGACGCCTTCGACGCCGAGGTGCTGACCGTGACCTATCCTTCGCTCGCGGACTGGGAGACGACCTACGGCCTCGCGGCGCAGACCGTCCGCGATTGCTGCGCCGACCCGGCATCCACCACGTGTTGGGCGCCGATGGAGTGATCCGTGATTTGCGTTCCCCCGGCGCCGGGGATGGAATCCTCCCGGAGGTTCCCATGACGAGTGCGCTTCTGGGTGTCCTGTTCCTCTCCGCGTCCGCGGGTCCCGGCGAGGTGGCCAAGAACTGGGTGGACCTGATGGCGTCGGCGAAGGTGGCCGAGGCGGCGAAGCTGATCGGCGGGCCGACGAAGTTGGACGAGAAGGCCCTCGGCGAGATGCAGCGCATGATGTACACGCCGCGCTCGCCCGCCAGGAAGCTGGAGTTCGGAGACCCCGTGGCCGTCGCCCAGGAGGGGGACGACGCCGTGGCCGTGATCCCGCGAACCTGGATCGTCGACCCGAAGCAGTCCGCGCCGATGAAGAAGCGCTACGACTCCGAGATGGCGGAGTACTTTCCCGCCGACCAGCTCCCGGCCGCGAAGAAGGTGATCCGCTGGGACGGGGACCGCTTCGTCAACGTCGTGGTCGTCTGGCTACGCCGCGAGGCCGGCGCGTGGAAGGTGGACCCGAACGGCGGTCGCGCCATGAAGCTGCCGCCGCTCCGGGGCCAGATCCGGAGAAAGGTGGGTGCGAACCTGCTCCGCTACGCGAACGAAGACATGGGGGACCGCGGATGCGTCGACACGAAGGACCCCACCGGCCAATGCCACTCCGGCGAGAACGAGCCCGCGATAACCGACGCGCCGCAGGAGGTCTGCGTGCTCCCGGACGGCTCGCCCTGCACCAGCGATTGCTACTACACGGGTGGAGACGACCCGGTCCCCTGCAAGAAGGGCCAGAAGGATTGCCTCACCTTCGAGGGCGACCCCTGCATGATGAAGTAAGCCCGGCGGGGCTTTGACAGTTGCGTCACACCGTGGTACTCCGCCCCTTCCTATGGCCCGCACCAAAGCCGACCCCGGGAAGCGAAGCAGGATCCTCTCCGCCGCCATGAAGGTGTTCGCGCGCAAGGGTTTCGCCAGCGCGCGGGTCTCCGACGTGGCGCGCGAGGCGGGGGTCGCCGACGGGACGATCTACCTCTACTTCGCGAGCAAGGACGCCATCCTCATCTCGATCATCGAGGAGGGGATGAACGCGATCATCGACGGGTTGCAGAAGGGCCTGAAGGGGCTCGACGACCCGCGCGACCGCCTGCGCTACTTCTGCAAGTACCACCTGGAGTTCGCCGACCGCGATCCGGACCTGGCGGAGGTGCTGCTCGTCGAGCTGCGCTTCTCCGACAAGTTCCTCACCGAGTTCAAGCCGATCGCGATGCTCGACCGCTACCTGGAGCAGCTGGCGGCGATCCTCTCCGAAGGGCAGCGGCGCGGCGTCTTCAAGCGCGAAATCCCGACCGGGGTGGCGATGGGGGCGGTCTTCGGCGCGCTCGACGAGATCTCGCTGCACCGCGTGCTGCAGCGTAAGAAGCGAGCCGACCCCCGCTTCCAGATGGGGGCGGTGGCGGAGAACGTCGCGAGTCTGCTGATCGACGGTCTGGCCGCCTAGACTTTTTCCGCGAGCCCTCCGTGCTTTCGTTCGACTTCACCCCCGAGCAGAACGCCCTCCGCGAAACCGCGCGGCGCTACGCCAACGAGGTGATCACCCCGGTGGCGGCGGCCTACGACCGCTCCGGCGAGTTCCCGCGTCCCGAGATCGAGAAGGCCTGGGAGCTCGGTCTCATGAACGAGTGCATCCCCGAGGCCTACGGAGGCCTGGGCCTCGGCGTGATCGAGATGGGGATCCTCGCCGAGGAGATCGCCTCCGGCTGCGCCGGCTTCTGGACGTCGACCGCCGTCAACAACCTGGGGCTGACGCCGATCGTCCTCGCCGGCAGCGACGAGCAGAAGAAGCGCTTCCTGCGCCCGTTCACCGAATCGTTCCGCATCTGCTCCTTCTGCCTGACCGAGCCGGGGGCCGGGTCCGACGCCGGGGGCCTGGCGCTTACCGCCACCCGCAAGGGGGATGGCTGGGTCCTGAACGGGGCCAAGCAGTGGATCACCAACGGCGGGGTCGCCGACCTCTACACCGTCTTCGCCACCGCCGACCGGCAGAAGCGCCAGAAGGGGATCCTGGCGCTCGTCGTCGAGAAGGGAACGCCGGGTCTGGTGATCGGGAAGAAGGAGGACAAGATGGGGCACCGCGCGTCCGACACGCGCCAGCTCCACTTCGACAACTGCTTCGTCCCGGACGCCAACGTGCTCGCTCCGGAGGGGCACGGCTTCAAACTGGCGATGACGACGCTCGACCGCACCCGGCCCGGCGTCGCCGCCGGCGCCTGCGGGATCGCGCGAACCGCGCTGGCGCACGCCGTTCGCTATTCGAAGGAGCGGGCGCAGTTTGGGGCTCCGATCGCCAGCTTCCAGGGGATCCAGTTCATGCTGGCCGACATGGCCAAGGATCTGGAGGCCTCGCGGCTCCTGACCTACCAGGCGGCGTGGATGATCGACCAGGGGCGCCGGGCCAGCAAGGAGTCGTCGTTCGCGAAGCTGTTCGCCACCGACGCCGCGATGCGCATCACCACCGACGCGGTCCAGATCTTCGGCGGCTACGGCTACACCAAGGAGTACCCGGTGGAGAAGCTGATGCGCGACGCGAAGCTGATGCAGATCTACGAAGGGACCAACCAGATCCAGCGGGTGGTCATCGCAAAGGAGCTGTTGTCGTGAAGATCGGAATCCTGCTGAAGCAGGTCCCGGACACCGAGACCAAGATCAAGATCAAGGCCGACGCCTCTGGAATCGAGAGCGCCGACATCAAGTACATCATCAACCCCTACGACGAGTTCGCCATCGAAGCGGCGGTCAAGACCAAGGAGCAGAATGCCGGCTCCGAGGTGGTGGTCTTCGCCGCCGGGCCGGCCTCGGTGCAGATCCACATGCGGACGGCGATGGCGATGGGGGCCGACCGCGGCATCCACGTGCAGGATCCGGCGCTCGACGGCGCCGACTCGCTGGGGATCGCGCGGGCGTTGGCGGCGGCGCTGAAGGCCGAGGCGGTCGACCTGGTGCTCTCCGGGACGCGCGCGGTCGACGACGACATGCAGGCGGTGGGGCCGATGACGGCCGAGATCCTCGGCTGGGCGGCGGTGCAGGTCGCCGGCGGGATCGAGCTCTCCGCCGACAAGAAGGCGGTGGTCGTCCGTCGCAAGGTCTCCGGCGGCGCGGTCGAGGTGGTCGAGGCGCAGCTTCCGGCGATCGTCGGCTGCGACTGGAAGATGAACGAGCCGCGGTTCGCCAGCCTCCCCGGGATCATGAAGGCGAAGACCAAGCCGCTCGCGGTGAAGTCGCTCGCCGACCTGGGGGTCGACGCGGCGACGGTCGGCGGGCGGCTCGCGGTCGGAGGGTTCTCCCTCCCGGCGGAGCGCGGAGCGGTGAAGATGTTCAAAGGGGAGCCGGCCGACGTGGCGCGCGAGCTGGTGCAGGCACTCCGCAACGAAGCGAAGGTGCTCTAGATGGCCAAAGAGATCCTGCTCCTCGCGGAGCACGCCAACGGGAAGATCAAGAAGTACAGCGCCGAGCTGGCGGGGGTGGCCAAGACCCTCGCCGCGCGGACCGGCGGACAGGTGCACGCCCTGCTGGTGGGGAACGGCGTCAAGGCGGCGGCCCCCGAGCTGGGGAAGTACGGCGTCTCCAAGGTGCACGTCGTCGACGATCCGTCGCACGAGCACTACAACGCCGAGAGCTGGTCTTCCGCCGTGGCGGCGGTAGTGAAGGAGATCGGACCGGCGATCGTGCTCGGCACCGCCTCGTCGGCCGGGAAGGACACCCTTCCGCGCGTCGCGGCGCGGATCGGCGCCGGCTTCGCCAACGACTGCGTCGACCTGCGCTGGGAAGGAAGCCTCATCGCCAAACGGCCGCTCTACGCCGGCAAGTGCTATGCGCTCGTCACCTTCGCCGGAACGACGGCGGTGGCGACGGTCCGGCCAAACACCTTCCCGGTCCCGGCGGCCGAGGCCGGGATGGCCGAGGTGATGTCGCTTGCCGGCAGCTTCGCCCCGGCGAAGTACAAGGTGCGCGAAGTGGTGAAGGGGGAGTCCGACCGCCCCGACCTGACCGAAGCGGAGATCATCGTCTCCGGCGGACGGGCGATGAAGGAGGCGGCGAACTTCAAGCTCCTGTGGGAGCTGGCCGACGCCATCGGCCCGCAGGCCACGGTCGGCGCGTCGCGCGCGGCGGTCGACTCCGGCTACGCGCCGCACGCCATGCAGGTCGGTCAGACCGGCAAGACCGTCAGCCCCAAGCTCTACCTGGCGTTCGGCATCTCCGGCGCGATCCAGCACCTGGCCGGGATGCGGACCTCGAAGGTGATCGTGGCGGTGAACAAGGATCCCGACGCACCGATCTTCCAGAAGGCCGACTACGGCGTGGTCGGCGACCTGTTCCAGGTCGTCCCGGCGCTGAAGGCGGAGATCAAGAAGCTCCTCGCGGAGTGATCCGCGGCGGGCGGGTGCGCGCAGTCGTCGTCTGTCGAATCGGAGCGGCGCTCGCGTTTGCGCTCGGTGTCGGCGTGCCGATGTCAGCGGTGCCGGCCCCCCGCGCGCGCGAGCCGGCCTGCGATCGGCCGGAGGGGGTGCCGATCGGCGGCGTGGAGCTCGTCGGTCTCGAGCGCGCCGACGAGCGCGAGGTGCGGGCGGTGCTGCCGTCGGGCGAGGGATCGTCGGCGTCGATCCTCGGATTGGCGAGGCTGGAGCAGGCGGTGCTGGAGACCGGCTGGTTCTCCGACGTCCGCGCCCTGATCGTTCCGCGCGACGGAGGTTGCGCGCTGCAGGTGCGGCTGACCGAACATCCGCCGGTGGCGCGCGTCGAGATCGACGGGGCCACCGCGTTCGACGGCGGACGCGCGCTGCTCGGGGTCCTCGAGACGAAGGCGGGTGGAGCGGCCAACGCGCGCGCCGTCGAGCGGGATGCGCGGCGCATCGCCGAGCGCTATCGCCGCGACGGGCACGAGGCGGTCCAGGTCCGCAGCGGCGGAATCGCCGAGGGGGTCGTCACCTTCCGCGTGGTCGAAGGGCGCATCGCGGCCGTGACGGTGATCGGGGCGCGGCGGACCGGCGCGCGCCGGGTTCGCGAGGTGCTGGGGATCCGTCCCGGCGACCTCTACGACAGCGACGCGCTCGTCGACGGACAGGCCGCGCTCTACCGCACGGGGCTGTTCTCCTCGGTCGGATTCGGCGTCGAGCCGGAGACCGGGGATCTGCCGCCGGAGCTTCGCGATGGCGCGCTCCGCCTGACGGTCACCGTCGCCGAGGTCCACGCCCCGGACTCCCGGATGGAGCTCGTCGCGGACGAGGGGTTCACCGCCGCGTCGATCGAGAACCGGCTGCGCAACGTCGGAGGCGGGCGTTCGGTGGAACTCCGGGCCGATCTGGCCGGCGCCGACGCGGCGTCGCTCGCGCGGGGCGAGGTCGACGAGTTCTTTCGATTCGGCGCGGAGGCCGAGATGAGTCTCTTCCGCCGCGACCGGGACGCGCCCGGCGGATTCCTGTCGCTCGAGGCCGGTCGATCGTCGGGGATCGACCGGCCCGATCTCCGCGCGCGGCTGGGCGAGGACCGGCTGCTCGGCACGATCGGCCTCGATCTCCCGCTGCGGGAGGACGGCGCGGCGACGGGGATGCTGGCCTTGCGGGGTGGAGCGCGGTGGCTTTCGATCGACGCCCTCGGGGACACCGCTGCAAGCGGCGAAGCGCCCGCCGCCGGCGCCGGCCGTCTCGAGCTCCCCTGGCTCGGCGGCGAGCTGGGACTGACACTGCGCCACCAGGTGGGGCTCGAGACGCCGTCGCGTCTCGACCTGCGCGCGGGGATCTCGCTCGACCGCGGGGAGAGCCCCGTCACCCACGCCACCTTCCGCGGCGAAAGCATCTTCCTGGCGTCGCGACGCCAGCGCATCGAGATCACCGCCGACGGGGGCCTGCTCTCCGGCGGGTCGATCCCGTTCTGGCGCGAGTTCGAGATCGGAGGGGGCCGGGGTCCCGCGGGACGGAGCCGTGACCTCGCCTTCGGCCGCGGATATGCGCGCGGCCGCGTGGAATACGTCCTCTCCTATCCCCGGCCGGTGCTCGGAATCGGGTTCGGCGCGGAAGGGGCCGTGTGGGCCGGCGGTGCCGACGGGATCCCCGGGGCCACGCCGGCCGCTCCGGAGATCGACGACGCCGAGTCGATCTTCGCCGTACTGCGCGTCGGCCCGGAGTTCGCGCGCCTCCGGGCCGGGGTGGCGGTGACGAGGCCCGCCGCGCTCCTCGAAGGCGCGCGCGAGACCGGCGGCTCGACGTGGGTGTTCGCCGGCGTCGTCATCGCCACCCCCTACTGACGGCCGGCGGCCGCCCGGCGCCGAATCGTCAGGCCGGCTCGGCAGACGCCGGGACGGCGACGTCTCCGCCCGAGCCGTCCTGGCCGAAGCGCGTCATCAGCACGCCCCCGATCGCCATCAGCCCGCCCGCCAGCCAGAGGAGCTTTCCGATCACCGGGACCAGGCCGACCGAGACCACCACCGCCGATCCGACCGCGAGGAGTCCGGCCTGGGTCAACTTCCGCTTCGTCGGGAGACGGCGGGCGATCACCAACGCCACCGCCACGAAGCCGAAGAAGCCGGCGAGGACGGTCGCGAGCCAGAAGATCGGCACGACCGCGATCCCGACGATGGTGCAAACCAGGAGCAGCGTGACCGGGAGGAAGGCGAGCGCGCCGAGCAACCCGACCCCCGCCGCCTTGGCCGGCTCGCGCTCGACCGCCGACGCCACGGCGAGCACCCGGCTCGGCGCCAGACCGAGGACGAGCAGGCCGAGGAGGAAGAAACAGAGGAACCGCGCGCCGGCTCCGAGGAACCAGAAACCCATCCGCGTCGGCCAGGAGAAGACGGTCGCCGCCGGCCGGTTGAGCGCGCCCAGAATGCTGCCGGCGAGACCGGCCGTCCCGAGCTGGATCGTCTCGCCGTCGATCACGCCGCCGTCCTCCACCACCACCCGTCCGCCGAAGCTCGCCGCGTCGCCGCGCACGTGACCGCCGTCGGCGATGCGCACGTCGCCGCCGAACGCCACGGCATCCCCGCGGACGTCGCCGGCGACCGTCACCGTCCCTCCGAAGGCGACGGCGTCGCTGACCTCCGTCCCCGGGTCGACGGTCACCGATCCGCCGAAGGCGACCCGGTCGTCGGAATCGATCCGCACGCCACCGTGTCGGCGCGCCCCCCCGTCCCCGAGCGTCGGCGATCCGGAGTCGCCGCCGGCCCCTGGGGATGCGAGCTCCTCCACCTCCTCCGCGAGCGAGCCGGCGCGGTCGGAGATCTCCTCGATCTCGGACGCGATCTCCTGGAGCGTCTCCTCCGTCTCGTCGTCGTGGGTGCGGACGTTCGCGATGTCCTCGGACGCGCGCGAGGCGGTCGTCTCCACCGCCCGAAGCTCGTCGCGAAGCGCGTTCCGTTCGGCGGACCCGAAGGTCGCCATCGTGGAGAGCGCCCCCTTCACCCGGTCCGACTGCGCGACCACCTGCTCGATCCCGCGCTCCATTGCCCGTCCGATCTCGTCCCGCTTCGCCGGCGAGATCTCGCCCCGCTCGAACAGTCGCCGCGCGCGCTGCGAGCGGAAGACGACCTCTTCGGAAAGATCGCCGACGAGCGACGTCGCTCGCGCGCGCGTCGGGTCTGCGGGCGTCGGCGCGGCCGCCGGGCCTGCGGCCGGTGGCTTGGCCGCCGTGGCGAGTGCGGGCGCCGCGGTGAGGGTCAGGATCACGGGAACGAATCGCAGCGTCTTCATCATCGACCTCGGGAACCGATTCGCGCCGCGCGGCGCGCGGGGCGGGGGGGAAGCGTGAGCGCCTTCGCCAGCAGGGGCCACAGCACCACGAGCGACGCCACGGCGGCGGCGGCGAGCACCGGAAGCGCGGCGCGCAGGACGGTCAGGGCGAGCCCCAGCCTTCCGGCGGCGTGGGCCAGCGTCGTCACGGAGCGCGCCGCCTCGCCGGCGAGCGGAAGCGCACCGCCGCCGACGGTGACCAGCGCGACTCCGCAGACGATCGCCGCGACGCCGGCGAGAAGCGCCGGAAGGGCGTCCCGCGCACGGAACCGCTCCACCGGGGAGGGCCCGCGGTCGCGCGCCGCCTCCAGGGCCGAGGGCACGAACGCCGGTTCCAACGCCACGCGCGCCATCACCCGCGCGGCGAAGTCGGCGGGGGGCTCGGGCAGGAGCGCGGCCGAACGAACCGACGCGAGCGCGCCGGCGACGCGCGAGAGATCCGAGACGCGCCGCCGGCAGTGGCCGCAGTGCTCGAGATGCGCCTCGGCCGCCGAGCGCTCGGCCGCCGGGAGAGCCCCCTCGGCGAACCGCTGGACCGTCGACTCTTCGAGGTGCGTGAGGAAGGTCATGCCGCAATCGCCCCCTTCATCAACTCGGCGAGACGCCCGCGGGCACGGAACAGGCGCGTCATCACCGTCCCGATCGGCACCCCGAGCGTTTCGGCGATCTCGGCGTAGGTGAGCTCCTCGAAATGGTAGAGCTCGACGACCTCGCGGTACTTCGGATCGAGCCGCTCGAGCGCCTCGGCGACCCGGCGCCCGCGTTCGGCCGCTTCGAGCGAGTCGAGCGCGCTTGGGGCCTCGGGATCGGCCACGTCCCGGCCGACCGCCCCGGCCCCCCCGTCGTCCTCCCCGATCTCCTCCGCCTCGAGCCGCTCCGGCGATGCGCCCCGCTTCCGCGACACGTCGAGCGCGTGGTTGCGGGCGATGCGATAGAGCCAGGGCGCAAACGCCCGGCTGGTGTCGAAGCTCGGCAGGTTGCGATACGCCTTCACGAACGCCTCTTGCGCCGCATCGGCCGCCTCCCCGTCGTCGTTCAGGATCCGGCGGGCGATGCGGTAGACCGTCCCCTGGTGCCGCCGAACCAGCTCGGCGAAACACTCCCTCTTCCCCCGGACGACCGCCGCGGCCGCTGTTTCGTCGTCGGCGGTTTCGGGCATGGACGTTCCCGGCTCCCCTACGGTCGGAGGCGGTCGACTATTTCGGCTTTCGCGCAATTCCGCCACGAAAAGCGCAACGGGTCGTATTACAAATGGAAACGGATGGAGCCCGGGTCGAAGATGGCCGCAGCCGGAGCCCCCGCCGGGCCCCCCGACAGCTTCGGCCGGCGCATCATCCGCGTCGTCGCGGTCGTCCTCGCCCTGGCGCTGGCGGCGGTCGCGGTCGTCGCCGCGCGGCTGATCGAGTCGAGCATCGGCCAGTCGGCGGAGGCGAGATTCGAGGAGGTCCGCCGGTCGGCGCTGCCGAAGTTCCTCGCCGACCAGGCGGCGCAGGTCCTCACCATCGCGCAGGACGAAGCGATCTCCTCCGCACCGGTATTGGAGGCGACCGTCCGGTCGGCCCGCACCGCCGCCAGGGACTCGCTTCCGGAATGGCACGACCGCATCCAATCGCTGGCCGACATCAACGCCAGCCTCTCCTGGTATCCCGTTCTGAGCGCCGACCTCTTCGCGGCCATCGCCTCCGACGGGCGAGTCGTCTGGAACCGGGCCGACCCCGACGACGCCGGCGGTCCCGACTGGTCGGCGTACGAGATCGTTCGACATGCGCTGCAGGGTCGCCTCGGAACGGTCGTCGCGGGACCCGGCGACCCGGCGATCCCTCCGATCTTCGGCGAGGCGGCCACCGGACTGTTCGTCGTGGGCGCGGTGCCGCTGAAGGACCAGGAGAACGGCGGACCGGGAGCGTTCCTGATCGGAAACCGCCTGCACGGGGACGACCTCCAGGTTCTCTCCGCGGCGACCGGGATGGAGGTCCTGTTCCAGACGCGCACGTCGATCCTCACCCGACCGGACTTCCTGACGGAGTTTCCCGGCGCGCCGGAAATCGTCCGCCGGCTCGGTGACGCCGGAGAGGTGTCGATCGACCGCCGGCCGTTCCGCTACCGGCGCATGAAGATCGGACTCCCGCAAGGCGTCGCCGGGGTCGACACCGTGCTCCTGCGTCCGCTCGCGCGCGACCGGGCGGTGAAGCGCCGGCTGTGGCTGGGCCTGGTCGCGGTGGGCGGGCTGGCGCTGGTCGGAGGACTGGCGATCGCGCACGGCGTCTCCGCTCCGATGCGGGAGGCGGTTCGCCGGCTGGTGGAGGGGACCGACGCCCTGCGCGATCGGAACTTCCGCCATCGGGTGGAGGTCGGCACGCGCGACGAGCTGGCGGCGGTGGGAGAGGCGCTCAACCGGATGGCCGGAGAGCTGGAGAAGGGGGAACGGATCGAGAGGACGATGAAGCTCTCGGTCCCGCGGAAGTACTTCGACTACATCCTGGCGCATCCGGAGGAGCTCGGCCTCCAAGGGGCGACGCGCACCGTCACCTGCCTGTTCTGTGATCTCGCCGGGTTCACCCGTTTCTCGGAAGGGGAGGATCCGCAGCGCGTCGTGCGCCGCCTGAACGAATACTTCGCGACCTGCGCGAAGGTGATCGAGAAGCACGACGGCATGATCGACAAGTTCATCGGCGACGCGGTGATGGCCCTCTGGAACGCGCCGGTCGCGGTCGACGGGCACGCCGCGCGCGCGCTCGCCGCCGCGATCGAGATGGCCGACGCGACGCGCGAACTCGCGCGCGGCTGGGAAGCGAAGGGGGCCCTTCTCGCGTCTCGGATCGGCGTGCACACCGGAGAGGCGGTCACGGGACACGTCGGCGGCTCGGAGCAGAAGAGCTACACCGCCGTGGGCGACACGATCAACCTCGCCAGCCGCCTCGAAGGGGCGAACAAGATCTACGGGTCGCGCATCCTCACCACCGGGTCCTCCTTGCGTCTCGCCGGCGAGGCGGTCGTCGCGCGGTTCGTCGATCGGGTGCGGGTGAAGGGGCGCGAGGCGCCGGTCGAGATCCACGAGGTGCTCGGCCCCCGGGGCGGCCATCTTCCGCCGCGCGCGGCGGAGCCGGAATACCGCGCCGCGTGGGATGCCTACGCCGCCGGACGTTTCGACGACGCTGCCGGCGCCTTCCGGCGTCTCCTCGACCGGTTTCCCGACGACGGTCCGGTGGCGGCGATGCACGCCCGCTGCCTCCAGTACGCGCGCGCGGCGCCGGACGGATTCGACGGCGTCCACGCCATCGACGTGAAGTAGTCAGCGCAGGTCGTACTTGCGGAGGAGCTTCTGGAAGTTGCGCCGGTCGAGGCCGGCGGCGCGCGCCGCGCGGCTGACGTTGTGCCCGTGTTCCGAGAGGATCGCTTCGAGGAAGTCGCGCTCGAACTTCGCCACCGCTTCGTGCTTGGCGACGCGGAAGGTCGGCTTCCGCCCGGCGGAACCGGACGCCGCCCCGTCGGCGCCAAGGCCCGCCCCACCGGCGGGGAGGCCGGACTCGTCGATGTGCAGCGCCCGTTCGACGACGTTGCGGAGCTCGCGGACGTTTCCGGGCCAGGCGTAGTCCCGATAGCGGCTCCCGAGCGCCGCGACGAGCCCGTCGAGATCGGGGGGGCCGATCTCGGGATAGTCCTCCGCAATCGCGTGGGCCAGGGCCCTGGCGATCCGGGGGATGTCCTCGCGGCGTTCGCGCAGCGGCGGGACGCGAACCTTGACCACCGACAGGCGGTAGTAGAGGTCCTGTCGGAAGCGACCGGCCGTCACGTCGGAGAGGATGTCCCGGTGCGTGGCGGCGACGATCCGCACGTCGATCGGGATCGGCGTGGAGGCGCCGACGCGGCGGATCTCGCCTCGCTCCAGGACGCGGAGCAGTTTCGGCTGCAGGTCGAGGTCGAGCTCCCCCAACTCGTCGAGGAAGAGCGTGCCGCCGTGGGCCGACTCGAACAGCCCGCGCTTGTCGGCGATCGCCCCGGTGAACGATCCCTTCACGTGCCCGAACAGCTCGCTCTCCATCAGGTCGCGCGGGATCGAGCCGCAGTCGACGACGACGAACGGCGCGGCGGCGCGCCGGCTCCGGTGGTGGATCGCCTCGGCGAGCAGCTCCTTGCCGGTGCCGGTCTCCCCCTCGATCAGCACCGTCAGGTCGGTCGGCGCGACCCGCTCCAGGACGTCGAACAGCTCGCGCATCGGACCCGAGCCGCCGATCGCCTCGCCGAACCGGTCGGCCGTGGTGAGCGTCACCTCGACCGAATCGTCGGCGGGGGCGAAAAGCAGCGTCGACTTTCCGAGCCGCAGCTTCACCTCCCCGCCGAGGATCGCCTCGCGCACCCGCACCCGACCCAGCCACACGCCGTTGCGACTCGCCTGGTCGCGCAGGCGATAGCCGCTGTCGAGCGCCTCGATCTCGCAGTGGTAGCGGCTCACGCCCCGGTCGGTGAGCACCAGGTCGTTCTCCGGCGCCGATCCGACGCGGATCGTCCGCTTGCCGAGGGAGACCTCCATCCCCTTCTCGGGACCCTCCAGCACCGTCATCGTGCAGCGCCGGAAGCGGACCGCGGTGGCGTTGCCGTCGACGAGGATCGTCTCGGTCGGCACGAGCGGGCGGGTCATCCGGGTCGATGTTGTCACGGCTTCGCGTGAGAGAGGAAGATCGACCGGTACCGCCGATGGAGCTTCCGCACCGATACGGCAACTACGTCCTGCACGAGAAGATTGCCGTGGGGGGGATGGGCGAGGTCTTCCGCGCCAGCTTCGCGGGGCTGGCCGGCTTCGAGCGTTCGTGCGCCGTCAAGCGGATCTTGCCGCACCTCTCCGACGACCGGGAGTTCATCGAGCGGCTGATCGCCGAAGCCAAGATCGCCGTCCAGCTCTCCCACCGCAACATCGTCCAGGTCTACGAGCTGGGACGCGTCGGCGAGCAGTATTTCATCGCGCTGGAATGGATCGACGGGCTCGACCTGGCGACGATCCACGCGCGTTCGAAGGCGAAGTCGGAGCCGCTTCCGCTCGCGCTCGAGCTGTTCGCCGTCCTGGAGGTGGCGCGCGCCGTCGACTACGCGCACCGCCAGGGGATCGTCCACCGCGACATCTCGCCGCAGAACGTGCTGGTCTCGGTCGACGGCGGCGTGAAGCTCGGCGACTTCGGGATCGCCGTCGCCGCCGGGATCGCCCGCAGCATCGCCACCGGCACGGGGGCGGTGCTGGGGAAGCGCCGCTACATGAGCCCGGAGCAGCGCAAGGGGCGGACGGTCGACGCGAGAACCGACGTCTACGCGTTGGGGGCCCTCCTCTACGAGGCGGTGGCGGGGTTCGCCCCCGACCCGGACGTTGCCGTCGAGCCGCTGTCGCGCGTCGTCGGCCAGGTTCCGGAGGCGCTGACCCTCCTCGCCCGGGACGCGCTCGCCGTCTCCCCGGAGGAACGGCTTCCTTCGGCGTCGGTCTTCTCCGCGCGCCTGGACGAGTGCTGCCAGCGCCTGGCGCTCGGCCCCGATGCCGTGCGCGATCCGGCACCGGAACTGGGCCGCCGGGTGCGGCGACTCGCCGCCGAAACTCCGACGGCGCCGGAGCGCTCGATCAGCGCCCGGCTGCGCGACGCGATGCGGCCCGGAGTGTCGACCGGTACCGGCGAGGTCACCGAGGCGACCGGGACCGCCTCGGTCTCGGTCTCCCTTCCCGACCCGGCCGAGGCGGTGACGATCGTCGGCCGGGGGGAGCGGCCGTCGGCGACCCGCACCACCGCGGGCTCGGAGAATCCGTTTCGCCGCCGCCTCGGACACCTGCCGATCGGGCTGGCCCTGGCGGCGGCGGGGATCGCCGTGGCGATCGGGACCGTTCGCGACCGTCCGCCGCACTCCGGCGCGCCACTCTCCGCCACGCCTTCCGCCACGATCGCCGCCGGGGCCCGTCCGGCCCGCCCCTCCGGCACGCCGCGATCGGGTGGCGAGCGGACCGCGGCGGTTCGGAAGCGTGGCATCCCGGCGATCGTCACCCTGCGCGCCGACGACGGCGCCACCGTCTACGTCGACGGGAAGAAGATCGGACGCGCGCCGGTCGGCCGCCGCAAGCTCCACGCCGGCGAGCACCGCTTCGCCGTCGTCCATCCCCGACACGGCCGGCGCGAGCGCAGCGTCACCTTGACCCCCGGCGAGCGCGCAACGGTCGACCTCCGGACGAAGCCGTGACCTACCGCGGGACGCAGCCGCGGCGCACGTTGGTGCTGCAGTGCACGGTGCCCCAATTGAAGTGGTAGAAGCTCGCGTCGATGAACTCCGGCCGTAGCCCGAGCGCGGTCAGACGCGAGCTCACCGCCTCCTGGAACGCCGCATTGGGCTGTTCGGCGACGACGACCGTGCGGTCGAGGACCAGGCTGTTGACCGGGTTCGGGTTGATCGCGGTCGCACCGTCGCCGCGGCCGTAGGTGTCTCGGGCGTTCGACGGCCGGAAGAGCTGCGGCATCGGGACCAGCGGCGGCTCCCGGCAACCGCTCCGCGCCGCCACCGCGCCGGCGATCCGCTCGGCGCCGGACCGGACGATCGACTCGTAGGCGCGGTTGGCGCGCACCAGCTCCCCGCACTCCAGCGCTTCGCCGGCCTGCATCGGGCGTGTTCCCATCGTCGCTCCACCGCCCATCACCGACGCCCGCGGCAGCGCCTCGAGACAGTCGAGCGGTTCGCCCGGCGGCGCCCGGGGCGGCGCGGAAACGAAGAAGGGCGGCTCCACCGCTGCCGTCCGGTCCCGATCGCGCGCGCGGCCGGCGACCTCCAGCCCGAGCGCCGGCGAGGCGTAGAGCAGGGCGAAGTTGCACGGCTCCGGACGGTCGGTCGGCACGACGGCGTAGAGCTCGTCGACGTGTCCGACGTTCAGGAACGACGTGTCGACGCGAACGAGTCCGGAAGGCTCGGCGCCCGGCGGAAATCCGATGTTGGATCCGGCCACCGGCACCCCGCCGGGAAAGCCTTCGAGGTTGCCACCCTTCTCGTC
>CAYJRR010000006.1:0-34743 GCA_964372275.1 uncultured bacterium | reverse complement strand
ACCGGCGGCATCGGCGCGATGAACGTCGGCCACTCGAACCCCGCCGTCGTCGGCAGGCCGAGCTGGCGAGCCGTCGAGCCGTACCGCGTGAGCGTGGACGGAGCCACGGCCGGTCGCGGCGGATCACCGGTGATGCCGATCTCCATCGGATCCTGTGCCCACATGACGACCTCGGCGTCGGTGTCGACGACCGTCACGTTGCCGACGCGCGATGACTCCGATGCGAATCCCAATCCGACGCGGTCCCCGGGGTTGGCCAGCACGCGGACCGGGGTTCCCGGCGCGGCACGTTCGACGATCTCCGCGAGTCGGCGAACGTAGGCGCCGTTGTTGTAGCCGGGGTTCTGGTAGTAGCCGACGAACACCTCCGCCGGCGGGTGCGCGCTCGTCAGCGGCCGGAATCCGCTCCCGGGCGGACACTCGACGAGGCGCCCCGAGGCGAGCCATCTCCGCGGCGGCGGCGTGACCGCCGGTTCGTTCGACGGCGCAACGGTGGCGGCCGGTCCGGTCGCGGTCGGCGCGGTTCCGAGCACGCGCCTCCACCAGTGGCGCGCGGTCTCGACGAGGGCGCGCGCTCCGTCCCATGCGCCGCCCGGCGGGCAATCGCCGCTTCCCGCCGCGCGGACGGGACGGACGGCCGGGCTCGCGATCGCGAGGCCGACCGCCAGGACGGCGAGCCTCGCGTGCGTCATTCGGCCGTCGCCGCCTTCACCACGTATTCGAGCCGCTTCTTCCCCTCGAACAGCTGGACGAACCCCGGCGCTTCCGGCGCGTCGACGTTCACGTACCCCCGCACCCGCTCCCCGCGCGAAAGGTCGCACTCGACCCGCGTCCCCGCGAACTCGACCGTTCGCGCCGGGGCGAGCGGGTTCGATTCGAACCGCTGGAGCGCGTACCGGCAGGTGGCGCCGGCGGCGATCAGCTCCAGCGATGCGCCCGACGAGCCGTCCCCCGCGCTCAACCGGAAGCGCTCGAACCCGGGTGCTCCGTCGGGCGCGGTCAGCGCCCCCGCGACGCGGGATATCGCGCCGTCCGACGCCGCCACGGCCGTGGCCACCATGGCGCACCCGGCCACTCCGACGAGCCGCGCGCAGATCCGCATCGCCCCTCCGATCCTCGGGCGATTGTAGTCGCCGCCGACGCGCGACGTCACTTCGCTCGCCGGTTACTCCTTTTCCGCCAGGAACCCGGCCGAGCGCGCCACTTCGACCACCTGGGCGAACGCCTTGGCCATGAACGACATCGGATCGCCGCCTTCGACCCCGCCGATCTGGGTGAAGCGCATCTCCCCGAAGTTCTTGGCGAAGGCCGCGGCGACCGCGGGAATCGTCTGCGCCACGAGCTCGCGTCGGATCGCCTCGTCGCTCACCAGGTTCGCCACCTGCCGGCGCCCCAGCGCGACCAGGTTCTCGGTCTCCCCGGCGAGGCGGTCGAGCGAGATCTCCCGCTCTCGTTGCGCCGACTGCGCCTCCGACAGCGTGCGCTCCCGCTCGATCCGCCCGGCGAGTTCGGCCCGCTGGAGCTCGTTCCGGGCGGCCGTCTCCTCGCGCTCCAGTTCCGTCTTCGCCTCGAGCGCCGCCCTCCGCGCGAGCGTCGCCTCGCGCTCGCGCTCGATCTCGGCGAGCCGGGCCGCCTGCTCCTGCGCCCGTTGCTCGGAGGCGATGCGCGCCTGGGCGGCGATGGCGCGCTGGTCGAGCGACTCCTTCTCCTCGATCTTGACCCGTTCCGCGGCGGCGCGGATCCGCTCCCGCTTGATCGCCTCGCCGTACTCGATCTCCGCCGCCCGGCTCTCCGCCTGCGCCTTCCGCTCCCGCGTCGCCGCTTCGGCGGCGATCCAGGCCTCTCGCGCGCGCCTCTCCAGGTCGCTGCGGAACAGGGCCTGCATGTTGGAGAAGACCTCGTGCGAGAGGACACGCACGTCCTGGATCTCGATGGTGTCGATCACCACTCCCCATCCGCGCTCGGTGGCGTCCTCCGGCCGGCCGCTCCCCTGGACGACGGGGGCGATCTCGCGCATCAGCTCGGCGGCCAGCCCCTCCTTGCGGCGAGTCAGGACCTCCTCCACCGACATGTTGGCGACCAGGCGCCGCACCGATCCGACGAACATCTCCCCGAGCGTCTCCTCCAGCTTCTCCCCGGCTCGCTCGGCAAAGGAGAAGTTGAGCATCTTGTAGGTCAGCTCCGGATTGGTGATGCGATAGACGGCGAGCCCGACCACTTCGACCCCGACCTTCTCGCGCGTGACCTGGTCCGCCCGGAACTGCAGCCTCGAGAGCGTGGTCGGGATGATCGCCACCGAGTCCCACGGGAGCTTGAAGCAGGAGCCCCCTTGCCCCGACGTGCGCGCCATCACCCGGCCGCGGCGGACGTGCACCAGGTACTCGGACGGTTTGGCGGTGATGAAGCCCCAGCTCTTCGTCTTCTCCGGGTCCTCGACCGGCTTCCCCTCCCGCCAGCCCTCGGCGTATCGAGTCCGCCCCGGGCCCGTGCCCTCGGGCGCGCTTCGTTCGCGGCGATCGGCCAGCCTCTCGACGTTCCCCTTCTGCGCGGCGTTGTTCATCGTCGTGCCCTCCCCGGCGGTCGGTTCGGGCAATGGCGGTGCAGTCCGCGTGCCGCGATGAAACGGAGATGAATCCGAGGAGATGCCGCTCGAACGATGCGCCGATTCCGGACGGTCCGCTCGCATCCGGCGCGCACGGTGATCGCCCGCACGCCGCGCTGCCAGCCCTGCGGATGGCCGTCGACTACAGCCGGTGGCGTTTCAGGGCGCGCAACAGGGTGTTCCGGCCGATCCCCATCCGCCGCGCCGCCTCCGCGCGATTCCCGCCGGTCGCCTCCAGCACGCGCTCCAGGTAGCGGCGTTCCATCTCGTCCCAGGTCAGGTTCGCCAGATCGGCGCCCGGAGCCGGCGTGCGCGTCGCGAGCGGGAGGTCGGTCGCGCGAAGGGTCGGGCCTTCGGCCAGGACGACCGCCCCTTCGAGGCAGTTCTCCAGCTCGCGGATGTTCCCGGGCCAGCGATGGGCGACCAGGCGCTCCAGCGCATCGGGCTCGATTCCGGCGATCTCCTTGCGGTGGCGCCGCGCGAACTCCACCAGGAAGTGGCGGATCAGGCGGAGGAGGTCGTCGCGGCCCCGCTCGCGCAGCGGCGGCATCTCGATCGACACCACGCGCAGGCGGTAGTAGAGGTCCTCGCGGAAGCGCCCCTTCTCCACTTCGCGCTGCAGGTCCCGGTGGGTGGCGGCGACGATCCGCACGTCGACCTTGCAGGTCTCGGTTCCGCCGACGCGCTCGAAGGCGCGCTCCTGCACGACGCGCAGGAGCTTCCCTTGCAGCGCCGGCGGAAGATCCCCGATCTCGTCGAGGAAGACGGTGCCTCCGTCGGCGATCTCGAACTTCCCCGCGGCGCGGCGGTCGGCGCCGGTGAAGGCGCCGCGCTCGTGCCCGAACAGTTCGCTCTCGAGCAGGGTCTCGGGGATCGCGGCGCAGTCGACCGACACGAACGGCCGCTCGGCGCGCGCGCCGTTGAAGTGGACGGCGCGGGCGAGGAGCCCCTTGCCAGTGCCGGTCTCGCCGGTGATCAGCACCGTCGCGTCGGTCGCGGCCGCCTTCACCAGACGGGCGTAGACCTTCCCCATCGCCGGGCTCTCCCCGACGATCCGGTTGTAGTGGTACGCGACCGGCTTGGAGCCCGGGAGGGCCGGCGCGCGCAGCTCGCCGTAGAGGCTGGTCGACTCCAGCACCGTCCCGATCTGGGCGCCGAGCGCCTCGATCAGCGACTCGTCGGTGGGCCCGAATCCGCCGTCGCGCTTGTTGAGAACCTGGATCACGCCGAGGATCCGCCCCGCGCGGTCCTTCACCGCTCCGCACAGCATCGAGCGCGTCTCGAATCCCGTGACCCGGTCGATCTCCCGGTTCAGGCGCGGATCGGCGGACGGCGCCGGCAGGTTGACGACGCCGCCGTCGGCCGCGACGCTGCCGGCCACCCCCTGCCCGATCTTGAGCCGGATCTCCTTCAGTTCGGGGAGCCGCGCCGCCTTGGAGAAGATCTCGCCGGCCGCCGGATCGACCAGGTAGATCGTCACCCGCTCGGCGTCCATCTCCTTCGCCACCGCGTCGACGAGCCGGTCGAGGATCTCGTCGATCGCGACCTCCCGCCGCACCCACTCCCCGACGGCGCGCAACACCGAATGCCGATCGGACGGAGTCACGGGCGCACGCATCGTTTCGCCTTCCGGGCTTGTCGGGGACTCCCAAGCCTCCCGCGCCATGATACCGCGCGAGCGCGCGCTTGTAGCGGCCGCGGCCGAACCGGTAGCATCCCCGCCATGTCCGCCGGTTCGGGCGTTCCCGGGGCGCCTCTGGAATCCCTGTTGCGAGGCTCGCGTCGAGCCCTCGCCTGCCTCGCGGCCGCCGCCTCGCTCTTCCTGCCGGCGCCGGCGCTCGCCGCGTCGCTCGACCCCGCGTTGAAGTGGACGACGGCCGAGACCGACCACTTCGTCGTCTACTGGTACCAGGGAGAGGAGCTGGCGGCGCAGCGGCTGCTGCAGATCGCCGAGCCGATCCACCACAAGGTCACCACCGCCTTGGGCTGGACGCCGAAGTCGAAGACGCACGTGGTGCTGACCGACACCACCGACACCGCCAACGGCTTCGCCGTCGCCGTCCCGTTCAACACCATCCGCCTCTTCGTCACCGCCCCCCAGGAAGGGAGCAGCCTCGAGAACTACGACGACTGGCTGACCGTCCTGTTCACCCACGAGCTGACGCACATCGTCCACATCGACAAGGTGGGGGGGATGCCGTCGCTGCTGCGCGGGGTCTTCGGATCGGTGATCGATCCGAACCAGGTCGAGCCGCGCTGGATCGTCGAAGGTCTGGCGACCTACCAGGAGACGCAGCTCACCAGCGCGGGGCGCGGGCGCGCCAGCTTCGCCGAGATGCTGATCCGCGCGGCCGTCCTCGCGGACCGGTTTCCGCCGATCTCGCGGGCCGGCGGCGATACCGAGCAGTGGCCGGGTGGCTACGTCCCGTACATCTTCGGCGTCCAGTTCTGGCAGCACCTCCGCGATCGGTACGGCGACGCCGCGATCAAGGAGTTCACCCGCCGCACGGGCAACGAGGTCTTCCCCTTCTTCCCGTTCTATCCGCGCCTCAACGGCCACGCGAAGAAGGCGTTTGGCAAGTCGTTCTACGCGCTCTGGCGCGAGTGGGGCCAGGAGCTCCGCGTCCGTTACAACCAGGAATGGGAGCGGCTCTCCCAATCCGGTCTGACGCCGATCGAGCGTCTCACGCGCCACGGCGGCCTGGTGATGGCGCCGCGCGTATCGCCGGACGGGAAGCGCGTCGTCTATTCGTCGTCCAACGGCCAGGGCCCGGCGGCGATCCGGGTGATGGACGTCGACGGCAAGAACGACAAGGTGCTCCTGGAGAAGTACACCGCCGACGGATTCGGCTGGAGCCCCGACTCCGCCGTGGTGGCGTTCGGCGCCGAGAAGCTCTGGCAGGACTTCTACCTCTGGAGCGACATCTACACCTACTCCTTCGACGAGAAGCGCGTGGAGCGGAAGACGCGCGGCGCCCGCGCCCGGACGCCGGAGTTCAAGCCGGACGGAACGGAGTTGGTGTTCGTCACCAACGACGTCTCGAACAACGATCTGGCGACGCTCAAGGTCGACCAGTCGATCACCTGGATCACCAACCACACCGACTGGACCCAGTACTCGACGCCCCGGTGGAAACCGGACGGGAGCGTGATCGCCGTCTCCACCTGGGCACAGGGCGGCTATCGCGACGTGGTGCTGCTCGATCCCAAGGGGAAGATCGTCCAGCGCATCACCGCCGACCGCGCGATCGACCGCGATCCGACCTGGACCGCCGACGGCCAGTACCTGCTCTTCTCCTCCGACCGCACCGGGATCGCGAACCTCTACGCCTACCAGCCGTCGGAAGGCCGCTACTACCAGGTCACCAACCTGCTCCACGGCGCCTTCCAGCCCTCGGTCACCCCCGACGGAGCGTGGATCGTCTTCCAGGGCTACGACGCCGACGGCTACGACGTCTACCGCACCGCGTTCGATCCGAAGACCTGGCGGGAGATCGGCTGGACCTTCGACGCGGAGATGTTCGACGCCACGTGCAAACCGCCGCCGGGATTCCAGACCCGGGCGCCGGAGGATGCAGGCGAGGAGGCGGAGATCGCGGCGTCGAATGGCACCGAACCGCGTCCGGGGTCGCGGTCGCTGCCGAGGCCAAATCCGCGACCGTGGGATGACCCCTCCGACGGCGTGCTCGCCGAACTTGCCTCGTCGAAACCCGAGCGATCGTACCGGGGTCATCCCTCGGACGCGGACGCGGGAACGGGAACGGTCGCGACCGCGATCGCGGCCGCCACGGCCGCCACCGCAACCGCGGCCGCGTCCTCCGCCGCGGATCCCGCCCAGGAGCCCGTTCCCGACGCCCGTGAGGCCAACGAAAACGCCGCCGCAAAAGGCGGCCGACCCAAGAACCGTCCCGACAAGAACGCGGGGGTCGACCTCTCGAACGTCCCGCAGAAGCCGTTCCGGCCGTGGAAGACGCTGTTCCCTCCGCGCTATTGGCTTCCGGCGCAGCTCTACATCACCGAGAGCGGGCTCACGGTCGGCGCCTTCACCGGCGGCACCGATCCTCTCTTCCGCCACGGCTATTCGGCCTGGGTGAACTACAACAGCGCGGCGAACTTCGTCGGCGGCGGGGCGCGCTACTACAACGACCGGTGGCGGCCGACCCTCTACACCGGCGTCGACACCTACGTCGTCGACTACGGTCAGAGCCTCTACGAGCTCGCCGACTTCCGCGAATCGGGCAACCACCTCTACAACGTCCACTCCACCGGCGAGCACTACTTCGAGCAGCGGGTCGTCGGACAGGCGGGCGCCTACTACTACTGGCGGCGGAAGTACTTCTTCTCGCTCCGCTACCTCTTCGACCACCGTACCGCCTGGACCGAGCTGAACGCGCGTACCTACGACCCCTTCCTGCCGGTGGCCGGAAACTTCGCGGGTCCGAGCTTCGCCGTCACGCTCGACCGGACCGAGCAGTACCGCTGGTCGATCTCGCCGGCGAAGGGCTACCGCCTCTCGGCGACCGTCGAAGCCCTCGAGCCGATGTTCGGCTCCGACTACCGCAAGGAGATCGGCACCCTCGAGACGCGCGCCTACCTGCCGGTCCCGGTCGTCAAACACTCCGTCCTGGGACTGCGCGCGGTCGCCTCCTACGCGCAGGGAGACGACATCCGTCCGAACACCTTCCGGCTCGGCGGCGCGCTCGGGGAGAGCGCCCTCTCCTTCGCGACGCCGAACTACTACTCGCTGCGCGGGTTCCCCTTCTTCGCCTTCGGCGGCGAGCGCCTGCTCCTCGCCTCGGCGGAGTACCGCTTCCCGATCTGGCGGGTGAACCGGGGGATCGGGACGGGTCCGTTCTATCTGCGGACACTCCACGGCGCCGTCTTCGCCGACAGCGGCCAGGCATGGAACGTCGACGAGGAGATGTCGATCGACGGATTCCACACCGGCGTCGGCGCCGAGCTGCGGGCCGACACGATCTGGTTCTACTACTTCCCGATCACGATCCGGCTCGGCTACGCCTTCGCCCCGACCGGCGACGAGCGCGGCTATCCGCTCGGCGACCCGTACGGCTTCGTCTTCACCCTCGGCACGAGCTTCTGATGGCGACGCTCCGACCCGGGATCGCCGTCGCTGCCGCGCTGTCGCTCACGCTCGCGCCGGGCTGCCGACCGCCGGCCGGGCCGGCGCGGCCGGCGTCGCCGGAGGGGATCTCCGCCGACCAGGTGGCGCACCACGTCCGGATCCTCGCGTCGGATCTGATGGAAGGGCGCGGTCTCGGCACGCGCGGCCTCGATGCGTCGGGGGAGTACGTCGCCGACGAGATGCGGCGCGCCGGTCTGGCCCCCGGAGGACCGGACGGATCCTGGTTCCAACCGTTCGACATGACGGTCGGCGTGCAGCTCGGCAGCCGGAATGCGCTGGCGCTGGTCGGCGCGGCACGGAACGTGTCCGACCCGAAACGGAGCGCGTTCGAGGGGAAGGCGTCGGTGCTGGCGATCGACCGCGACTGGCGACCGCTCGAATTCTCCGACAGCGGATCGGTGCACGCCCCCGCCGTCTTCGTCGGGTACGGGATCACGGCGCCGGAGCTCGGCTGGGACGACTACGCCGGCGTCGACGTCACCGGGAAGATCGCCGTCGTCCTCCGCCACGAACCCGGGGAGAAGGATCCGAAGAGCGTCTTCGGCGGCGCCGACCTGACGCGCTACGCGGAGCTGCGGGTGAAGGCGATCAACGCCCGAGTCCACGGCGCGGTCGGGATGGTGCTGGTGAACGACGCGCTGCCGCACGAGGGGGACGAGGACCTGCTCCTCGCGCTCGACCCCGATGGCGGCGTCTCCTTCGCCGGCATCCCGGCGGTGCACCTGCGCCGCGAGCCGGCGGCGGCGCTGTTCGGCGGTGCGGACGGGCTTCTCGCGGCCGAGCGCGTGCTCGCGGAGGGGGGGAGGCCGTCGTCGAAGCTCCTCCCCGGATCGATCGGCATCACCGTCGACCTGGCCAAGCGGCGACTCTCGACGCGGAACGTCGTCGGTGTGCTTGCCGGACGGGACGCGTCGCTCCAACACGAGGCGATCGTGATCGGCGCGCACTACGACCACATCGGGATGGGCGGTCGCGACTCTCTCGACCCCAATCGTGCCGGAACGCCGCACAACGGGGCCGACGACAACGCGTCCGGCACCTCCGCCCTTCTCGCCATCGCGCGCGCCATCGCGTCTTCCGGCGTCCCGACGCGGAGGTCGATCGTCTTCATCGCCTTCTCGGCGGAGGAGGCGGGCCTGGGAGGAAGCTCCTGGTACGTCGGGCACCCGACCTGGCCGCTGGAGAGGATCGCCGCCATGCTGAACATGGACATGGTCGGGAGGATGCGCGACCGGAAGCTGGTCGCATTCGGCGCCGACACCGCCGCCGAGTTCTCCGAGATCCTGCGGACGGCCAACACCGAGACGCTCGAGATCACGGCGCGGGGGGACGGCTACGGACCCTCCGATCAGACGGCGTTCTACGGAAAAGGGATCCCGGTCCTCCACTTTTTCACCGGCGCGCACGCCGACTACCACCGGACCACCGACGACGCCGATCGGATCGACGCCGACGGTCTGGCCTCCGTGGCGCGCCTGGTGAAACGGGTGGCCATCGCCCTCGCCAACCGCGACGGTCGGCCGACGTTCGTCCCCTCCACCTCGATCCCGCACGCCTTCGGACAGACCGGATCGACCGGCGGCTACGGCGCCTACTTCGGATCGGTCCCCGATTTCACCGAAAGCGAGCTGCCCGGCGTGCCGATCACCGGCGTCCGCGCCGGCAGCCCGGCCGAGAAGGCGGGACTGGCCGGCGGCGATCGGATCGTGAAGTTCGGCGACGTGACGGTCGCCAACCTCCACGACCTCACCTTCGCGCTCCGCAAGTTCAAGCCGGGAGACGAAGTCGAGGTCGGCTTCGTCCGTGACGGGCAGACCCGCACGGTGCGCGCCGTGCTGAGCAAGCGCGAGTAGCGGGCCCTATCCCCGGTGCGCGCGCACGAGGGCGGCGGTCAGCCGGCCGGGCGCGGCGGTCGAGATCAGGTAATGGCGGGTGACGTCGTTCCGCCGAACGACCAGGTCGAGCGCCGTTCCGTTCGCCCCCCATACCTGGTACTCGTCGACGCCGTCGACGGCGCGGCCGATCCCCCATCCGCCGACCCCGGCCCGATGGAACGCGAAGTCGCGCTCGCGGAACATCGTGATCTCGCCGTGCGCATACCGCCGTCGGAAAAGCCCGAAGCACCAGGCGATCCCGTGTCGGTCGACGACGATGCGCAGACCGCGGAAGCAGACCGCCGTGACGAGCCCCGCAACTCCGAGGGCCGCCAGCGCAAGCCCGAGCACCGTCGACCCGCCACCGAGCGTCGCCAGCGCGCCCCCCGTCGCGAGGAGGACGGCGGAGAGGAGAACCGAAAGGGCCCAGCCGACCGCCGTCACCGGGCCCGGCACCCACTCGCGATAGAGAACGTCACCGTCGAGGATCTCGACCGTCGGCGGGATCGGCGCCGGCCTCGCTTCGTCCGCCGACGCGCCGTCGTCGTCCAACACTCGGAGTCGCCCGCCCATCCCCGCGACCTCTATCGAACTTCCCCCACCCCCGCAACGAAACCGACCGCCCTCCCCCCGCCCCCACGGCGACGCCCCGTCCGCTTCGCCCGCCCCTTGCAAACTCTTCCCGAAGCCGACGATTCTCCGCCCCGCCCCGCTCCATTTGCGCCACCCTGGATGATATGCTCCGAGGGGGATGAAACTGCGCGTCCGATCAGGGATTTTAGCCACGCTGATCGGCCTGTCCGCCGATCCCTCCCTCACCCACGCCACCTCCGCCCCACCCCCGCCCCCCTCACCTTCCGTTCCGACTCCGACTCCGACTCCCTCTCCCTTTCCTTCTCCTTCTCCTTCTCCTTCTCCCCTTCCCCCTTCTCCTACTCCTTCTCTTTCTCCCCCTCCGCCCACTCTCCCCTCCTTCCCCACCCTCGACCCCACCTCTCCACTCCTCCTCCTCCCCGACGACGACTCCATCGCCGGCATCACCCGCTCCTCCGAGCGGATCGAAGACGCCCCCGGCCTGGTGGCGGTCGTCGGCGAGCGCGAGATCCGCGACCGCGGCTACCGCACGCTCGCGGAGCTCCTCGCCGACATCCCCGGCTTCTACGTGGAGCCCGACGAGCGGCGCGACGTCGTCCTCACCCGGGGTCTGCCGCAATCGATCCTGATCCTCTACGACGGAGTCCCGCTCGTCTTCGATGCCGGGCGTGACGACCTCCCGGTCGGCGAGGAGCTCTCCCTCGAAAACGTGCGCCGCGTGGAGGTCCTCCGCGGTCCGGGAACGGCGCTGTGGGGGGCGAACGCCTTCACCGGGATCGTCAACGTCGTCGCCGAAGACGGACGGGACCTGGACGGCGCGCGCCTTCGGGGCGAGGTCGGCGCGACCGAAACGACCGTGCGCGGCGGCGCGGCGGCCGCCGTCGGCAGCCGCGGAACGGATCACGAGTGGTCGCTTGCGGCACGCGCCTCGAGCGAGAGCGGACCGCCTCGCCGGTACCTCGGCACGCCGGCCGAGTACCTCCGGATCGATCCGGTGGCGATCCCCGCCTCCGCCGAACGCGTCGACGGCGACGGACGGCCGGGACCGCGGCGGTTCGTGGAGACCACCGGAAAGTTCCGCTGGAAGCGGTTCTCCGTCACGGGGCGATGGTCCGACTTCGACTCCCGCTCCGGTCTCTCCAGCTATTCGCACAGCCTCCTGGAGCCGGATCGCAACGAGCGCCGGCGCGTGCCCGTCCAGTCGGTCCGCGCCGCCTGGACCGAGACGCGCGAGCGCGGTGGCGCGAGCTTCGGACTGTTCTACCTGCGCAGCCTGCACGACGATCGCTACCCTCTCTATGCCCGGGCGCCGCTCCACCGCTTCGGTGGCGAGATCGACGTCCGCGCGTTGAGCGAGAACGCCGGCGTGGACGCGACCCTGGAGCGTACCGTCGGCCGGCACACCCTCTCCGGCGGCCTCCTGTTCGCGCGCAACCGCAACACGCTGGCCACCGACTACGTCGATCCGCAGACCGGAACCCGGAGCAGCAACGCCTTCCGCCGCCACTTCGTCAACGGCGTGATCCAGGTCCACGCGGAGGACCGCGTCGTCTTCGCGGAGCGATGGCGCCTGACGGTCGGCGCCTCCTACGACAACCAGACGGAGTTCGAGCCCTCGGTCAATCCACGCGCGGGCCTGGTCGTCCGCGTAAGGCCCGGTTGGATCGCCAAGGCGCTCTACGGCGAGGCGATACGGACCCCCGACACCTACGACCTCGTCGGCTTGAGCGCCGGCGCGGCGGGCGACGTCTCCACCGTGCGCGGAAATCCGGATCTCCGCCCGGAGAAGATCCGCACCGCCGAGCTCGGAGCCGACTACCGACGCGGATCGATCGCGACGGTGTCGATGGCGCTGTTCGGCAGCCGGGCGGAGGACCTGATCGAGGACTCCGCCTCCGGAGGCGAGATCCGTCCGGTGAACCGCGGCAGCCGCTATGCCGCGGGGATCGAAGCGCTCTGGAGCCTCGCCCCCACCTCCCGCCTCTCGGTCCATGGCGCCTACACCTTCGCCCGCACGGCGGAGGAGATCCCGGACCTCTGGGACCGGCCGCTCCCGTCCGCGCCGCAACACGTGGCGGTCCTCGGCGCGACCGTCTCGCCGCGACGCTGGCTTTCCCTCTACGCGGGGAACCGCGCCGTCTCCCGGCGTGCGGCGCGAGGCGAGGCGCACGAGGGGCGCCTCGGAGCCTACGTGGTGACCGATGCCAACGTTCGCGTCTCCGCGCCGGGATGGCGATTCGGGTACGGACTCCACGTCCGCAACCTGTTCGACACCCACTATTGGCATCGCAACGAAGCCGTGCCCGGCCGGAACGTCCCGGTGGAGATTCCCGGCGATCGGCGTCGGATCACCGTCACGGTGGAGGGGCGGTTTTGAGCGCCCGCCGGCCGAATCATCGGTCCGCCCGTTCGGGCTCTCCCGGGGGCCTCCCCGGACCCCTCCGGATCGCCGCGGCCGTCCTGACCGCTACCGCCGCGCTCCTGTCCGCCGGACCGGTCCGCGCCGAAGAGCGCGTCGTCCTGCTCAAGAGCGCGTCGGCGACCGGCGCCATCGGACCGTACGAAGAGGCGGCCCGCGGCTTCCGCGAACGGCGCGCGCCTGCGCTCGAAGCGACGATCACGACCCGGCCGGATCCGTCGACGATCGAGGCGGTTCGCCGGGCGCAGCCGGGCGTGCTGGTGACGATCGGATCGGAGGCGGCGCGATTCGCCAAGGACCACTTTCCCGACGTCGCGCGCGTGGTGGCCCTCGCCCCCGACTCGGGCCCCGAGTCGGCGCCGGCGCCGGTGGTGACGCTCGCCTCCGCCGTCCCGGCAAGCGTCCAACTGCGGTGGATCGCCGAGGTGCTGCCCGACGTGGAGCGCGTCGGCGTGGTCTTCGACCCGCGCACCGGTCAGGCGGCGATCGACGACCTGGTCGCCGCAGCCGCCGCGAAGTTTCCGGGCCGGAAACGGGGATTGAAGATCGTTCCGATCCCGGTCGGCGGCGAAGGGGAGGTCCCGTCGGCCTTCCGCAAGGCCAAGCCGCGGATCCAGGCCCTGCTGTTCGTCCCGGACGCCACCGTGATCACCAAGGGAACGATCGGTTACCTGCTCAAGGAGTCGCTCGCGGCGGCGATCCCGGCGATCGGCTTCAACTGGTACTTCGTCGACAACGGTGCGGTGATGGCATTCGGAGTCGACTACGCGCAGACCGGACGGCAGGCGGCGGAGGCCGCGCGCAGACTGGAGGTCGAGCGTCTCGGGTTCGTCGAGCCTCCAGCGAAGGTCACGGTCTGGGTCAACCACCGCGTGGCGCAGAAGCTCCGCATCCGCACCGACTACGACCCCGACCAGGTGCAGGAGATCCGGTGAGGAGACTTCCCGCCGGAAGCCTCCGCTTCCAGATGGCGCTGGCCGCGACCTTGATGGTCACGGCGGTCTCGGTCGCGGGGGCGGCGATCTTCTCGGCGGTGGCGCGGCGGGAGATGACCGAGCAGTTCGAGTCGACGATGGGCTCGCTCGCCGCCAACCTCGCGCGCAACGCGGCGCACGGCGTCTTCATCGAGAGCGGGGAGGTGCTGCGGGAGCTGGCCGAGCACCTGATGGCCGAGCCCGACGTGCGCAAGGTCGAGATCGTGAACGCGCGAGGGGCGACGGTCCTGGCGGTGGGCGCGCGCGAGGCCCTGGGCGGCGAGGTCGTCGTGCCGGTCGTCTACGACGCGGCGACGGAGCGCGCCGTGAGCGACGACTTCGCGCCGTTCCTCTCGTCGGTCGAGCCGGCGGCGCCACGGGAGATCGGCCGCGTGCGGCTGGTGTACGGCCGCGGGCGGCTGGAAGGGGAGCTCGAGCACGTGCAGCGCCGGATCTGGTGGGCGGCGGCGGCCGCCGCCGCGCTCGGCGCCGCGGTGGCGATGTGGCTCGCCGATCGCATCGTGCGGCCGCTCCGGGCGTTCGGCCGGGCCACCGCCGCCGTGGCGGCCGGAGACCTGGAGACGAAGGTGCCGGAGGGCGGAGGCGACGAGATCGCCGAGCTGGCACGCTCGTTCAACCGGATGATCGATGCCCTTCGCGCCTCGCGCGGAAAGCTCGCCGAGACCTACGCCGAGCTGGGCCGCAAGGAGCGCCTGGCGACGCTCGGACAGTTCACCGCGGTGATTGCCCACGAGCTGCGCAATCCGCTCGGCGTGATCCTCTCCTCCGCGCAGGTGATTTCGAACCCCAAGCGTACGCCGGAGATGAAGGAGCGGGCGGCGCAGTTCATCGTCGAAGAGGTCCGCCGGCTCAACGCCGACGTCACCGATTTCCTCAACTTCGCGCGCCCGAAACCTCCCGAGATCCGTCCGACCGACCTGGGAGAGGTGGCGCGCCATGCCGTCGACGCCTGGCGCGCGTCGCCGGAGACGACGGCGGGAGCCGCAGCGGCAGCCGCGACCCCGGCGGACGGCGCGGCCGGCGACGCGGCGGCGGGATCGGGGCGCCCGGCGATCGTGGCGGAGCTCGCGGTGGAGCCCGCCCTGCCCCGGGCCGCCGCCGACCCCGACCAGCTCCACCAGCTGCTTCTGAACCTTCTCTACAACGCCTCGCAGGCGATCGGCGGCGAGGTGCCGCCGCGGCCCGGCCGCATCGAGGTCCGGGTGCGTCGCGCGGCTCGAAGGCTGGCGCTCGATGTCCGAGACGACGGTCCCGGCATCCCGCCCGACGTGCGCGCGCACCTCTTCGAGCCGTTCTTCACGACGAAGAAGCGCGGATCGGGTCTGGGGCTGGCGGTGATCGACCAGATCGTCCGGGCGCACGGGGGGGAATTGCTCCTGGATACCGAGGTCGGCCGCGGCACCACCTTCTCGGTGCTCCTTCCGATCGCCGAGTCCGACTCGGGATCGTTGTAGACTTTCGTCTGTCATGCGCCCCCACCTGCTGATCGTCGACGACGAGCCCCGCTTCCGCGAGGTCTTCTCGATGCTGCTCGCCGATCTCGACGCGGAGATCGCGACCGCGGGCGGCGGCGAGGAGGCGCTGGCGCTGGCACGAAGCCGGCGGCCCGACCTGGTCCTCACCGACCTCGCCATGCCGGGGATGGACGGGATGGGGCTGCTCAAGGCGATCCGCGAGGAGATGACCGACGTGCCGGTGGTGGTCGCGACCGCCTTCGGCTCGATCGAAAGCGCGGTCTCCGCGATGCGCGCCGGCGCCTTCGACTACGTGACCAAGCCGGTGGAGGAAGAGACGCTTCTCCTCACCGTCCGCAAAGGGCTCACCTTCGCCGGCGTGCTCGCCGAGAACCGGGCGCTGCGCCGGGAGCTCGAGGGTCGCTACGACTTCCACCAGCTGATCGGCGAAGCGCCAGAAATGATGAAGGCGCTGAAGATGGTCGGCGAGGTGGCGAAGACCGACACCACCGCGCTGATCCTCGGCGAGAGCGGAACCGGCAAGGAGCTCGTGGCGCGCGCGATCCACTTCAACAGTCCGCGCGCCCGCGGTCCGTTCGTACCGATCAACTGCGCCGCCATCCCCGAAAACCTCCTCGAAAGCGAACTGTTCGGACATGAGAAAGGCGCTTTCACCGGCGCCGACCGGCGCCGGGAGGGGCGAGTGGAGGCGGCGAACGGCGGCACGTTGTTCCTCGACGAGATCGGCGACATGCCGGCGCCGCTGCAGGCCAAGATCCTGCGGCTCCTGCAGGAGCGGGAGTTCCAGCGCGTCGGCGGCCGCGAGCCGATCAAAGCCGACGTGCGTTTCCTGTGCGCGACCAACCGCGACCTGGCGAAGGCGGTGAAGGATGGATCGTTCCGCGAGGATCTCTTCTACCGGGTGAACGTCTTCCCGGTTCGCCTGCCGCCGCTCCGCGAACGCGGGACCGACATTCTCCTGCTCGCGCGCCACTTCATGAAGAAGTACGCCCGCGAGATGGGCAAACCGGTCACCCAGATCGGCCGCGACGCGCAAGCTCTCCTGCTCCGCTACCGCTGGAACGGGAACATCCGCGAGCTCGAAAACGTGATCGAACGGGCGCTGATCCTGACCGACGGCGACACGATCGGCGCCGACTCCCTCCCCGGCGAGCTGCACGAGACCGACGCGCCGGGACCGCGCGCCGCCGACGGCACGCGGAAGTTCATCCTCCCCGAGGAAGGGATCAGCCTCGACGAGCTGGAGAAGGACCTGGTGATCCAGTCGCTCGATCGGACCCGCTACAACCAGACGCGCGCCGCGCGGCTGTTGGGGCTGACCCGTGCGACTCTTCGTTACCGAATTGAGAAGTACAAGATTGGCTGATTTGCGCCACCCACCCGCCCGCGAGAGCGCGCAACCGCCCGACATCGGGGCGGTTTCCGCGCCGGTCCGTGGCACGACCGTTGCTCGATCCTTTCACATGAGCCGAATCCGGGTCGTCGCCGGCGGCCTGCTCCTGTCGGCCGGGGGCTGCGGCGATGACCTTCTCGACGTCAACGGCCGGATGGTCGATCCCGCGCCGCAGATCTCCGCGCTGGAGGAGACGGTCTCCGGGCGGGCCCTGATTTTCTTCGACCTGAGCGGCAAGGACGGCGAGTTCGAGGAGACCCGCGAGGACGGTTCCGTCTGGAGCGGAACGGTCGACCGCGACACCGGCGCGTTCTCGACCTACCAGGAGTTCCCGACGGGCGAATACCTGGAATCGATCGAGGCGCAGGGGTACGTGAGCTTCAACGGGGCGGGGGACGTCTATGCCGCCGACTTCGTCGACTGGCGGAGCTACGCCGACGACACCGCCGAAGGGTACGAGACGGTCTTCTGGGTCGAGGACGGCAGGGTCCGGCTGGAGGCGACGGACCGGGACCGCGGAACGCGGGTCGCCGGCGAGATCACGCCGCTGATCGACCACCTTCGCATCGAGGAGGAACGAAAGCTGTCGAGCGTCTACCTCGAGGAGATCGTGACGACCTACTACGGCGAGTCGTCGGACATCGCGCTGGAGCAGGCGTGGACCCGCGACGACTTCGCAACCGAGGTCGTGCCCGACCGGGCGGCCGAGTTCGTGATCGAGAAGGACTTCTCCGGCGGTGGCCAGCTGCGCTGGTACTTCGACCACGGCATCTACCAGGTCTACGAGGTGGCGCTGAACAGCGAAGGCGGCTACGACAGCACGCTGGTCTACGAGGACCCGGGCACGGAGGTGGAGCCGGACGGACTGGGGTCCTACCATTTCGCGGCCGACTACTCCGGCGATGGCGTCTACGACCAGTCCTACGAGGACGGGAGCACGCTCCACGTCGACTACGAGTTCTCGGTCCTCGGCGAGACCGACTCCGTCTACCGGTTCGACGAGGTGCAGACCGGGTTCGCGCCCGACATCGACGGCCAGATCCACTACGCCCCGTTCGGCTCCGGCTACGGCCAATGGACCCGCTACGACGCCGACGGACCCGTCGAGTCCTGCGTCTACGACTTCGACGCCGCCGGCGTCGTGACCGAGATGACCTGCGAGTAGCGTCAGAGCTTCTTCGAGAACTCCAGGCTCGGGAGATAGCCGAGCGATTCGTAGAACTCGATCCCGTCGGGGGTCGAGTGGAGGAAGACGAAGGCCGCGCCCCGCTCCCGTAGCCACGACTCGCACGCGCCGAGCAGCCGGCGCCCGACGCCGGTCCGGCGCGACTGCGCGTGGACAAAGACGCCGTAGACGTAGCCCCAACGGTTCTTCGGCAGGTAGGCGAGCTGCGGATGGTCCTCGCGGATCTGCGCCCTCGCGCAGCCCACGATCCGATCGGCCCCCGCGGCGACGAACCACGCCGCGGACGGATCGAGGAGCATCGCCCGCTGCTCCTCGCGGATCGATCCCAGGTAGGCCGCGCGGCGGCGCCGCGGCACCTGCCCCTTCACCAGCTCCGCCAGCAGCTCCACGATCGCGTTGAGGTCCCGCGTGTCGGCGGAACGCACCGTGACGCCGCCGTCCGAACCCGCCTTTCGTCTTCGGAACAGACCCACCGCGCGCCCCCGTATTCGACCGGGGCATCATACCCAGGCTAAGATGGACGCGGCCTCGTCGAATGGCGACCGACCCCAAAATCCCCGTTCGGTCCCCGAGCCCCGCCGAGCGACGGCGCCCCCCGAAGGTCTCGGACGACCCGGAGGCCGGCGTCCAGCCTACGTCGACCATCCGGGACTTCGACAAGACCGGGATCTACCAGCAGATCGTCGCGGCCGACAGCGCCGAGGAGGTCGACGCGCTCGAGAAACAGATCGAGCTGATCGACGCCATCCAGCGCGTGCCGCTCCTGCAGACCCTCCCCGAGACGGCGCTCTTCTTCCTGGAGAAGGAGCTCAAGTTCAAGCGGCACGAGCCGAAGGACGTGATCCGGGAGATCTCGAAGCGGGCGCACTTCGAGAACATGTATCTGGTCGTCGAAGGGCAGCTGATGGTGCTGGGGGAGGAGGGGCCCGGCCGCACCCGGGTGGTGAACATCCTGAAGAAGGGGGAGTTCTTCTTCGACCGTCAGTTCAACTGGGCGGGGATCCCGGCGGTGCAGGTCTCGGCGGTGATGCCGAGCCAGGTGATCACCATCCCGGCGGAGACGCTGAACAAGATCGCCAAGGTTTCGGCCGGCGTACGCAAGCGTCTCAAGGCCGTCTCGCTGCGCATGGACAAGCGGGCGGAGCGATTCGACGGGCAGATCGGCCGCATCTGGAACTACCTGGTTCGGAACGGCTACAGCTACTCAGAGCGCGTCCGCGTCATCCGGCTCGACAAGTGCATCGACTGCGATGCCTGCTATCAGGGCTGCGAGAAGCGGTGGGGACAGGCCCGGATCTGGAAGTCGAAGAACAAGTTCGGGCTGCTGATGTTCCCCGACGCCTGCCGGACCTGCGAGTACACGCACTGCACCGCGCACTGCCCCGGCGACCACATCTACTTCGACGAGAACTTTCGCGAAGTGGTGATCAAGGACACCTGCACCGGCTGCACCAACTGCGCCAACGACTGCCCCTACGGGGTCATCAAGATGGTGGAGCGGGAGGACGGCACCAAGAAGGCGGAAGTCGGGGCCGAAGAGGTCGACGGCGACGGCGAGCCGAAGAAAGGGAAAAAGAAGGGAAAGGATGAGGACGACGCGCCGAAATCGGACAAGAAGAAGCAGATGGCAATCAAGTGCGACCACTGCTTCGGCTACGAGGACATGGCCTGCGTCACCCCCTGCCCGACCGCCGCCATCTTCGACCTTTCGCAGCGGGAGCTGTTCGAGCGCGTCGACCTCTACGGCGTGACTGGCGAAGAGGCGGCCGACGTCGCCGCCACCTTCCGCCCGGTGTACAACGAGGTGAAACCCGGCGATCGCAGCTGGCTGCAGGCCATGCTGTGGAGCGTCTCGCTGGTCAGCGCCGCGATCCTGGGATGGGAGCACTGGTCGCGGCTCCACCACGTCGACTGGTCGCTCTCGTTCAAGATCGCGCGCGCGCTCGGCTACACCGAGGAGATCATCTTCATCGAGGCGAAGACGGGGCTCGGGCGCTGGGAGGGGTGGATCGGATCGCTCCTCCTGAGCGGCACGCTGATCTACGTCCCCCGGAAACGGCTCGACCGGATCTTCCGACGGTTCGGATCGCTCTCCGCGTTCCTCGACGTCCACGTCTTCATGGGGCTGTTGGGCTTCGTCTTCGCCACCTATCACACCACCTTCGAGATCGGGTTCGACGCCAACATCTTCAAGTACGTCCTCTATTCCTGCGCGCTGGTGGTGGCCACCGGGATCGTCGGCCGTTACTTCTACGGGCAGATGCCGCGCACCATCGCCGGCCAGGAGATGCGCCTGGAGGACGCCAAGGCCGAGGCGTTCCAGATCGAGCAGCAACTAAAGGGGCTGCTCGGCGATTCGGATAGGTCGAAACCGTTCCTCGACTGGGGGATGCCCGAAGAGGCGAGACAGCGCGGTCTGATCGGCACCGTCTTCACGATGATCGCCCTCGACTTCAGGCGAAACGCCCGACTCGCCGGACTGTCGCGCCGGCTGAAGAAGCTCGGGAAGAAGCCGTCCGAGATCAAAGGGATCGTCGACACGATCAAGCGCAAGGCGGGACTCGAGCAACGGATCCTGCTCTACGAGAAGAGCCAGAAGATCGCCCGCGTCTGGCTGGCGATCCACATCGTCGCCGCGACGATCATGTTCAGCGTCCTCGCCTGGCACATCTACATCGGCTTGAAGTTCAGCGGCTGGATCGGCGAACGCTGGATCTGACGCACCGGATGCGGGTCGGGCCCGGTTCGCCCGCGCGAGGCCTCGCGCACCGCGCCGGCCGAAGTCTTCTATCTCCTTGACCTGACATAGCAAATTGCCGGATCCTCAAGGACACCGATGCTCGATCGGCCCCTTCGGCGCCGGAGCTACACGGCCTTCGGTCTGCTCGCCGTATTCGGCGTCACAGGAGCCTTCCTGGCGCTGGGTTCGCATCGGGCCGTCGCGCACGAGGCCCCGGTCGTGGCCGCGGCGCCGGCCGTGGCGGCGGTCCGAGCGGCGGGGCCGGTCCTCTTCGGCCTTCCGGGCAGGACGATCTCGCCGGGCGACCTCGCCAAGTCGCACGCCAGCTTCGACACCACCGCCAACTGCGAAAAGTGCCATCCCGGCGGAAAGGGGAAGACCAGCACGCCGGCGTCGCTGTGCGCTTCCGCCGACTGCCACGGGCCCGACATCGGAAAGAACCAGAAGGAGAAGACCGGTCTGCACGGATCGCCCGCGTTCCTTTCCAAGGACTGCGGGGCCTGCCACTACGACCACGCCGGACTCGATTTCGACATGATCGACGGCCTCCACCCCAAGGCGAAGATCGCCGGCGTCACGACCAAGGCGAACGCATGGGGCGTGGCGATGAACCGCGCCGACGGATCGCAGAAAAACTTCGACCACGACCTGACCGGCTACAAGCTGATCGGCGGGCACAAGATCGATTGCGACAAGTGCCACAAGCCGGCGGCGAAACGCCCCAAGTCGACCCGCCGCACCTTCCTGGGAACCGACCAGGAGTGCCTCTCCTGTCACGACAACTACCACAAGTTCAAGCCGGGGAACGCGTTCGAGGAGTGCCTGCTGTGCCACACCTTCTTCAACTGGAACAAGACGTTCAACCTGCAGGGCTTCGATCACGACACGACGCGCTTCCCGCTGCGCCTCGCCCACCAGAAGGTCCAGTGCGCGCAGTGCCACCCGAAGGGGAAGCCGTTCGGTCCTCTCGCCTTCGAAACGTGCGAGAGCTGCCACACGAAAGACAGCCCGCACGAAAAGGCGTTCACCACCAAGCCGTGCATCACCTGCCACTCCGAGGCGTCCTGGAAGAAGGAGAAGGTCACCACCGCCGAGCACAAGGTGTTCGCCAAGTACGACGCCGTCGGCGCCCACGCCAAGCTGGCCTGCGCCGTCTGCCACAAGGGACTGAAGATGTCCCCCACCACCGGCGCCGACGGCGACTGCCTGGCCTGCCACAACAACATCCACCAGGACCGCTGGGTGAAGGGGAAGCCGTGCCTCAAGTGCCACGACCAGAACCGGTGGGTGCCGCTGACGGTCGAGAACAAGGATCACCGCACCTGGTCGACCTTCGACCTGACGGGCCGACACCTTCAGCTCGAGTGCTTCCGCTGCCACCGTGACCTGATCGAGATCCCGCAGCGGAAGGACTGCGGCTACTGCCACGTCGACGCCCACAAGGGAACGCGGGGCAAGACCTGCGACTCCAGCAACTGCCACACCACCGCGGGGTGGGACCGGTCCACCTTCAACCACGACGACACGCGCTTCCCGCTCACCGGAAAGCACACGACCGTCCGCTGCGAGCAGTGCCACAAGGTCCCCGGCAAGTGGAAGCACGACACCACCTGCGGTTCGTGCCACGGCTCCCCGCACCTCGGGAAGCTGCCGAACGCCTGCGACAACTGCCACAAGACGGCGGCGTGGGAGGACGAGGTCTTCAACCACAACGAGCAGAGCGACTTCAAGCTGGCGGGGAAGCACGGACAGGTCGACTGCTACCACTGCCATCTCGACATGGGGTTCAAGGGGACCCCGCAGACCTGCATCGAGTGCCACTGGGACTACCACCGCGGGGCGTGGGGGGTCGGCAACGACTGCAGCAACTGCCACAACGAGCGCCGCTGGGCGGTGGAGCGGAACACGCTCATCTTCCAGACGCTGCACAACTACGGCGAGGTGGTCCTCGCGGGTGCGCACGAGTCGCTCACCTGCGAGACCTGCCACACCCCGCAACCGCGCTGGCTGATGAACGGCTTCGGCGGCGAGTGCAACGTCTGCCACGCCGACCCGCACCTCGGAGGCCGCGGGCACGAGTGCCACGATTGCCACAGCCAGACGACCTGGCTACCGGCGATCTTCAATCACATCACCACCGGCTATCCGCTGATCGGCTCCCACCGACTCGTCTCCTGCATCGAGTGCCACAAGGGGAACCTCTACAGCGGCACGCCGGACGACTGCATCTTCTGCCACGCCGACGACTTGCAGCAGAGTCCGGCCGGAACGCATCGCCTGATCCGGAGCATCGACTGCGGAACCTGTCACGTGCCCACGCGCTGGGATCAGCATTCGAGCGGATGAAACGGTCGACACACATCGCGGTTGCGATCGGGATCGTCTTCGCGTGTCCACGGGCGCTCGCCGAGACGCGCGGGCGGGTCACCGTCTCCAACGCCTACACCATGATGGAAGGCCCGACCGCCACCTTCGACGTGGCGCTCCTCCGGCTTTGGCTCGTGTCCGAACAGATCGGTGGACGCAACATGTCGCTGCACGTCGATGCGCGCAGCGATGTCCCGTTGCTCAATTCGACCGACCAGAAGCACGAAAACGCCGACAACGACGAGGTGGCGGGTCCGTTCACCGAACACTGCCGCGGTTCGGTCGAGGCGAATCCCGATTGCGAGAAGGTCGCGATCCGCACCGCGACCTTCGGCCAGCTCTCGCAACTGGTCGGGATCAACGACGCCTTTCTGATGCTGGGGTCGCTCGAACCCGGCGACTCGGCGGTGTCGATCGGCCGCAAGACCTTCTACGAGGCGGGGCTGGCGACGGTCGACGGGGTCACCTACGAAAAGACCTTCTCCTCGGCGACCCGGATCGGGCTCTTCGGCGGATTGGCCCCGCACCCGATCACCCGCATGGTCTCGCCCGACTACCAGGCGGCCGGCGGCTACTACTCCTACAACGATTCGAAAAGCCGCGCCGTTCGTGTGGGCGCGACGGCCCAGCTCTTCGGGCTCGAGCCGGACCGGATCAGCCTGTTCAACCAGAGCTTCCTGCTGCTCTCGACCAAGCTGACGCTGACCAATCTGCTGCAGTTCGATCTCGTGCCGGGCCCGGAGGATCGCTTCGTGCTCGTCAACCTCACCTACAAGCCCTCGGGCCGGTACCGGATCCGCCTCGCATTGACCCGCTATCGGCCCGTCGATTTCGCCGTCTCGACCGACCACGGGACGAAGCCGTTCGTCTTCGACGACGGGACGATTCCCGGCACCATCACCGAGTCGAACTACCGGACCGAGGTCGAGCTCGCCGAGCGCACGTACACGGCGCCGGAGGTCCTCTCGCGAGAGGTCCGGGTGTCACCGATCAATCAGGGCAAGCTGATCGGCCACTACGTCACCGAAAACAGCGTCACCCCCTTCGTGTCGCTCGCCTTCCGGCAGCGGGAGATCGACGGCAAGTCGGCGATCATCGCGGGGGTCGGCGCCTACACCTACGATCCCTACGACACCGGGATCGTCGCCCGGCTGAGGGTCCAGCGCCGCCAGAGTTTCGGCGCAACCTCGAACATCGTCGGCCTCTACGTGGAGCGCGAAGTGGCGGAGAACGTGTCGGTGGGCGGCGGCGGCGATCTCGCCCAGTCCGAATACGACACCACCGACGAGTTCCTCGGGAGCGGATCGGTCAAGAGCGCGTCGGTCATCTCCGCGACCGGACAGGTGCGCTACGTCGCCCGAAAGGGGTGGACCTACTACCTGCAGGCCGACTTCTACAACCAGCGGCGCGACCTCACCAACGACGATGTGGAGATCCTCGACAACGTCGAGGGGAAGTACATCCCCTCGGAAGCCAGCCGCGAGATCGGCGTGCTGGGCGGCGTGACCTACCGCTTCTAGAACCCGCGGGAGAAGACGAGCGAGATCGCTTCGAAACCGGTGTCGACGTCGACGCCGGTCAGGTCGTCCTCGCCGCGCTTCCCTTGGCCGGTGTACGTCGTCTCGTAGTAGTGGGCCCGGTAGATCAGCCCGAGCGAGCTCCCGCTGAAGAAGCGGTAACGGACCCCGGCGCCGACGTAGTGCCCGGTGGCGGTGTTGTTCTGACCGTAGCCCCCCTCGCCGCCTTCGCCGAAGCTCTGCTCGACGGTCAGCGGGGTGAAGGTGCGGTACTCGCCGTAGGCCCGGACCTTGCCGAAGTTGACCTCCCCGCCGCCGCCGAACGTGCCGCCGTGGTAGGCGGTGCTGTAGAAGAGGCTCACGGTCTGGGGTTGCACGATGAAGAAGTAGCCGTGGTACCCGGCGGACGCCGTCAGACCGACGTTCGCGTCCGGGTTGCCCAGCACGAACGTGTAGCGCAGCGAGGCATCGCCTCGATGGAGCGTCGAGAAGAGCGTCGTCTCCTTCTCGTCCTGGAGCGGGATGCGTTGGTTGGCGGTTCCGAAGTAACCGCCTTCGACCCACAACCCGCCGAACAGGCGCCGCTCGAACCGGATGCCGCCGCCGTTGCCGGCGGCGTCGAGCTTGTAGCCGAGCCCCTCGTTGGAGGTCATCTTCTCCTGGATCCCGACCTGGCCGAACTCCGCGAGGATCTCGGTCGCGTAGGAACGCTTCTTCTTCTTTCGGGTCGTCATCCCGCCGCTGCGGGGACGATCGCCGCCCGAATCGGTGGCGAGCGCCTTCTTCCGCCCCGGTTTCAGATCCTGCTTCACGATCCAGCCGACCGTTCCCTCCTCGGTCCGGACCCGGACCCACCGCTTGTCGCGGGAGATGCCGCCCACTTCGAGGACATCGCCGCGCATCGCGAGCTCGAGCGTCGGCGCGGAGGTGGAGGGGTTCAGGTGAAGCTCGGTGCGGGGCGCGGTGACCGTCGCGTACTTCTTGGCGACCGGCGAGGCGCCCTTCCGGCCTCCGGTCCCCCCCGTCCTCTTTCCCGTGCCCGAAGACTTGGACGCGGAGGATCCCCCCGATCCTTTCTTCGATCCGCTCTTCTTCTTTTTCTTCTTGCCGCTCGCCTCCGATCCCGATCCGGACGAGCCCTCCTTCTTCCCGGATCCGCCTCCGACGCTGCCGCCGCCGGACGCCGCGCCCCCTCCGGTCGCGCCGCCCCCCGCCGCGCCCTTGTTCTTCTCGACCGCCACTTCGTCGCGCGAGATCCAGCCGACCTTCCCGTTCGGCGCCTTGACCCGCACCCACTTCTTGTCCGGGGAGAGCCCGGCCGCCGGCAGTTTCGTCCCCTTGGTCACCGTCTGGATCTGCGGCGAACCGCGACTCGGGCCGCGGTGGACGTTTGCCCGCCCGACCATGACCGTGGCGACGAACTCGGCCGACTGCGCCAGCGCGCCGGATGCCGTCAGCAGGACGGCGAGGGGCAGGAGCACGACCGCGCAGGCCGATCGACCGCGGAGGCGGATCACTTGAAGTAGTCCTTGTTGTACAGGGGCTTTCCGCTGACGAGCGACTCCCCGTTCTTGACGCAGGCGGAGATCGCGTCGGCGTCCGGCGCCTGTCCGATGTCCATCTTCTTCTTCACCGCCGCCCAGTCGTGCTTCTCGGACTTCTTCCGATCGAGGCGGAGCTTCGCGATCGGGGACGGCGTCTTGGTGACGGTGTACTTGCCGTCCTTGTCGACCGTCCGGTTCGACTTCAGCTCGAACAGGACCAGTTCGACCGTTTCGAACTTCTTGTGCTGCTGGAAGAACGGCTGCGCTCCCCCCTTGCCGAAGCGGCCGACCAGGATCCAGCGCAGCGCCTCGCACTTGATCTTCTCGAAGTCGGGCTTGCGGGGATCGTAGTAGAGCCAGAGCGTCGCCTTCTTGCCGGTTGGATCGATCTCCACCTTCTCGCGCGCCTGCCGGCGCGAGGGGTTGAGGATGTAAACGCCGTAGAGGTCTTCGATCGACTCCTTCAGCTCCCGCTGAGGGTCGTTCTCGTACATCGTCTCCGCGCTGGCCCCGGCCGGCAAGAAGGCCCATCCGACGGCGACGAGCAGGAGTAGCAGACCCCGACGAAGGAACGGCAGGGGTCCGGCAGGGGGTGCGGGGGACTCCCCCGACGAGCGCGCGAGCGCGGAGCGATCCCCGGTGAAGCCCGAACGGGCGAACATTGCTCGACTACGTTATCACCGATTTCGAGGGTCCAGGCAGGCGCTACTCGAAGAGGACCGGGCCCGAACGCTCGAGGGAATGTCGCAGGTCCGGAAGCGCCGTCTCCTCGGCGCAGTCTCGCGCCGGCTCCGTCCCGGCGACGAACGCGACCGGGATCCGCTCGGCGCAGGCGTCGGTCGCGCGCTGGCCCGACTCGGGGTCGACCTCCACCGTGTTCACCGCCCGTGGCGCCGCCAGCGCGGCGAGCGGCGCCGTCTTGGCGGCGGCCTTGGCCACGAACTCGTGAAAGATCGGCTGGGCGGCGCGCGAGCCGGACTCGCCCCAGGCCATCGGCTTGTGGCTGTCGAGTCCGACCCAGACGCCGGCCGCCAGCGAGCTTGTGAAGCCCACGAACAGCGAATCGGTCGAGCGGTTCGTCGTCCCGGTCTTGCCGCCGACCCAGAACGGCAGATCCCCGACGCGCCGCGAGAGCCCGTGCGTGGTCACGCCGCGAAGCAGGTCGGCGACCACGTAGGCGTTCTCCGGCGACATCGCGGGGCGTCCCGGGCTGGGGGGCGATTCGAAGAGCGTGCGACCGTTCCGGTCGAGCACGCGCAGGATCGTCCGCTCCTCGGTCCTCACGCCGCCGTTGGCAATCGCCGCGTAGGCGCGCGTCAGCTCCAGCAACGTGAGATCGGAGCTTCCCAACGCCAGGGTGAGATTCGGGGCGAGGGGCGAGGTGATGCCGAGCCGCCGAGCCTCGTCGACCACCGTCCCGACGCCGATCCGCTCGAGGAGGTAGATGCTGGCGCTGTTCGAGGACTGCTCCAGCGCGGTGCGGACCGTGATGCGTCCCAGGTATCCAGGATAGTAGTTCTTCGGCGTCCACTCCTTTCCGGTGCGGCGGTCGGGGTAGGAGATCGGCGCATCCCAGAGCAGGCTGGCCTGCGTGTAGCCCGCTTCGATCGCCGCCGCGAACACGATCGGCTTGAAGGCCGATCCCGGTTGGCGCCGCGCCATCGACGCGCGGTCGAACTGGCTCTTGGCCCACGAACGGCCGCCCACCCACGCCAGCACGTCACCGGTCGCGGGGTGCAACGCGATCAACGCCCCCTCGGGCTCCTCGGCGGTCCCGGGATCGCCGCCCGCCCGGCGCGTGTGGTCGATCTGGCGCGCCCGCACCGCGGCGAGCCCTCCGAGGAGCGACTCCTCCGCGGCCGACTGCAGATCGAGATCGAGGGTCGTCCAGACCTGCAGCCCGCCCCGATAGAGGGCGTCCTCTCCGAACCGCGCCTCGAGGGCCGGTCGGATCGCGGCGACGAAGTAGGGGGCCCGTCCGCGTCCCGACGCGCGCGACTCCTCGGGGACCAGCGCCAGCGGCGCCTCCCGCCAGCGCTCCACCTCGGCCTCGGTCAGAAAGCCTTCATCGCGCATCCGGGAGAGGACGACCGCCCTGCGAGCCCGAGCCTTGTCGGGGTGGCGGAACGGGTCGTAGCCGGCCGGCGACTTGGGCAGGCCGGCGAGCAGCGCGCACTGCCCGAGATCGAGTTCCCGCACCCCCTTGCCGAAGTAGCGCTTCGCCGCCGCCTCCACGCCGAACGAGCCGCTTCCGAGGTAGATCTGGTTCAGGTAGAGGGTCAGGATCTGCGCCTTGGTGTAGGTGCGCTCGATCTGGAAGGCGAGCGCCATCTCCTTCAGCTTGCGGACGAGCGAACGCTCGGGGGTCAGGAAGAGGTTTTTCGCCAGCTGCTGGGTGAGGGTGCTGGTGGCCTTGATCCGCTCGCCGGAGACGAGGCTGCGCAGGACCGCGCGCACCAGTCCGCGCGCGTCGATCCCGTGGTGGCGGTAGAACCGCGCGTCCTCGGTGGCGATCAGGGCCTGTTTCAACGCCTCCGGGATCTCCGCCGCCGCCACCGGCTCGCGACGCTCGACGAAGATCTCGTCGAGCAGGCGCCCTTCGCGGTCGAGGATGCGCGTCGAGGTCGCCGGGTGGTACTCCTCGAGGCGGCGGAGCGCCGGAAGGTCCGACAGCGCGGCGAATCCGACTCCGCTCAAGGCCCCGAGGACGATCCCCACCGCCGCCGCGATCGACCCGCGGCGGACCCAGCCGGATCGGCGTCGCAGTGCCGGTTCCCTTTTATTTTCGAAAGGTTCCGTGATATCCTCCGTTCGTCATCGTACTGGATCACCCGCGAGGTCGACAATGCGTCGATTCCTCTGCCTAGTCCTCCTGGCCGGGACCCCTTCGACGGCGCTCGCCGCGGAGGCGGACCGCGGCGTGACCCTCAACGGCGAACGCATCGACTCGGTGCGTGGCCAGCGTTTCGAGAAGGTCGACGTCTTCATCGACGCCGACGGCAACGTCCACATCCAGAGCGATACCTACAAGGTGGAGAAGGTCACCCCCCTTCCCCCTCCGAACCCCGCGCCGACGCCGGCCCTTCCCAAGGCACGGTTCTTCCTGATCTCCGAAGAGCGCGCCCTCGGCTCGAGCCAATACGACTTCGACGTCTTCTTGAACGGAAACCTGGTGAAGACGGTCCGTTCCGGCGAGCCGCCGGTGGTGGAGGACGTCTCCCGGTTGGTCGCCGCCGGCACCAACACGGTGACGGTCACGGCGCGGAAGAACTTCGGCGCAGGCCGGAAAAGCGAATCGAAGGACGACTACCAGCGGATCTACCTCGGCCAAGGGACGGTCGATCCGAGCGGAACGATCCTGATCCAGACGCCGGACGTCGACTACCGGCGGACCGCCGCCGACGTTCTCAACTTCGTCGACCAGCTCACCTTCACCCTCAAGTGACCGCTCGCTTGACGCGCTCGCCGCGGGGGCTCTAGAGTGCGCGCTTTCCGGAGGCCCCTTTGGCACGTCATCGAGACGCCGAGAAGCAGCAGCGACAGAACGAGAAGCACCGCAGCCGCAACCGCAACGCCAAGGAGGCGTTGAAGGAGAGCCTCAAGGCCGGCCGAGCGGCCGCCGCCAAGGGGGACGCCAAGGCGGTCGCCCAGGCGGTGCGCGACATCGGCCGGATCGCGTCGGCCGGGATCATCCACAAGAGCAAGGCGTCGCGCCTCGTTTCGCGCCTGGCCAAGGCGGCCAACCGCACCAAAGCGGCGAGCTGACGGACGCCGCCGCGGAGTTGCCTCCCTATCCGCGCAGGGCGCAGATGCGGCGGGTGAGGCGGTCCATGACCGCTTCGTCGCGCAGACCGTTGGGGCCGTGGGCCCCTTTGAGCGCTCCGTCGGCGCGGTAGATCTCGCGATGGGCGACGAGGAGCGAAGCCGTCGGGAACGACCGCGCCGCCTCCGCGATCTCCGGCCGGATCCAGACCGACTTTCCGCCCCCCTTCGCCCGCAGCATCGACCGGAAGTGCCAGGCCAGCCCCCCGATCAGCTCGTAGGCCGACGCGCCGCCTTCGAGCAGGGTCCCCAATCGCTCCAGGGCCCCCGCGAGATCGCCTCGCCCCAGGCGATCGGCATAGGCGAAGACATCGGCGATCCCCGCCCCGGCGGTCGCTTCCGCGACGTCGCGCTCGTCGATCGACTCGCGCCCGTCTCCGACGAACAGTGCGAGCTTCTGCACCTCGACGCGGAGCAGCCGCAGATCCTCCCCCGCCCGGCGGACGATCTCCTCGGCAGCGGCCGGAAGCAGTCGCTTCGACAGACTCCGCGCGTAGGCGACCAGCGCCGACGCAAGCTCCGGCGGGTCCAGCTTGCGGAATCGCCAGACCTGGGGAAGGTTTTCGAGGGCCTTACCGAAGCTCGTGCGCCGGTCGAGCCGCGTCGACGACAGGAGCAACGTCGTCGTCGGAGCCGGCCGTTCCAGGTAGGCGAGGATCCGCTCCTGGTCGGCGGCGCGAAAGCGATCGACGTCGGAAACGGCGACCACGCGCCGCGTGGCGAAGGTGGGCAGCGTCTCCGCACGTCCGACGACGCGATCGGCCCCCGCCTCGTCCGCACGCATCCGGTCGAGGTTGAAATCGCGCGCGCCCTCGCCGAGCGCCCGCTCGGCGATCTGCTCGAGGGCGTGTTCGACGTACCAGGGCTCGACGCCGGCGCGGTCGAGGGCTCCGGTCAGGAGCACGGCGGGTCCCGGCGTCGCCGCCATCGCCGCCCGCAGGACCGCGTCGGGGTGGGCTGCGGGGGTGGACCGGCCGAACGCCATCGAACGCTTCGATAACATGCCCTCCGTCCCCGTGGTAGCGTTGCGATCGCGCGATGGGGTTCGCGATTCCGTTCGTCTTGCTTCTCGCCACCCGGTCTGCCGCAGCCTCCGCTCCGGAGGTCCACCTCCCGGTGGAGGTGGGATGGCGGGATCCGACCGCCGGTCTCCGCTCGCCGGAGCCGGGTCGGCTTCGAGGGCTGAAGCTCCCTGCTTTCATCGGTCCCGCGGACACGCCGCTCGGAAACGAGGCGCTCTTCCGGGCGCGGACACCGCTCGAGCGCGCCTGGTTTGTGCGCGAATACCACCGGGCGCGTGGCGACGCGGTCAGCGCCGAGACCTCGCTCTCCACGCTGATCGAGGTGCTCCACGACGCCGGCCTGGAGAACGCCCCGACGATCGCCGCGGCACTCGCGCTCGAATCGCGGGAGTTGGTCCGCGCCGACAAGGCGGCGCAGGCGATCCCGATCGCCAAGGCGGCGACGGAGCTCTTCCCCGACGGCGCCGAGGCGCATCTCGCGCTTGCCGCTGCGCAGTTCGCGGCGGGACGGTACGACGATGTCGCCACGTCGATGGCCGACGCCGCCGCCGCGACCTGGCGCAACCTGCGGTCGCGGACGCGGCTGATCGCGAACGCCTGGGTGACGCTGTTCAGCGGGATCTTCCTCGCCCACGCGGCGGCCTTGGCGCTGCTCCTGCTTCGACATCGGCGCTCGATCGTCCACGACTTCCGGCACGCGCTCACCGACCGGATCCCGGTGTGGGCCGCCGCCCTGGTGCTCCTGCCGTTCCTCGGATTCCCGCTGTTGTTCGGGCTGGGCCCGATCCCCCTCCTCGGCTGGCTGACGTTGTGCCTGTGGCCCGCCTCCGCGAGACGGGAACGGTTGCTGGGCGCGCTGTTCCTCGTGGCGTGGATCGTCTCGCCGCTCGTCGTCCGGCAGATCGGCTTCGGACTGGCCTTCGAGACGAGCGAGGCGAACACGCTCTTCGCCGCCGCGCACGAGGGGGCCGTCTCGGACGACGAGCTGTCCGAACTCGCCGCGATCCCGGACCTGGACCGGGATCCGGACCGCCTGCTGATCCTCGGCAACGCCCACCTCCGCTCCGGCCGCTACGACCTCGCCGAGCAGCACTACGAGCGGGCGCTCAAGGCCGGGGATTCCCGCCCGTGGGTCGGGATCGGCATCCTGCGCTACGCCTCCGGATCGATCGCCGACGCCATCGGCGCCTGGGAGAAGGCGCTCTCCTACGATCCGTCCCGGGTCGCAGCGATGTTCAACCTCTCGAGGGCCTACGCCGAGCGGACCGAGATCGAGCGGTCGACCTCGAACATCGCCGCCGCGCGGAAGATCGACGCCAAGGCGTGCGACCGGCTCCTGGGACGGAAGCTCCTGGCGCCCCACCAGCGGAAGGTGGGGGAGGGGGAGTCGCTGTTCGCCGCCGACTACCTGAACCGGTTGTTCATGCTCGACTCGGTCTCCGACGCGCGGCTGCTGGAACGGGCGTCGGCCGGCGGCGCGGCCGAAGCGGTCGCCCGGCAGACCTGGCGGCACCTCTCGCCTGCGGTTCCGCTGTCGAACGTCCCCGTTCTGTTCGGATCGTTCCTGGTGGCGGCCCTCGCCATCGGAATCGGCTCCCGCGGAGCCGTGCCGGCGCGATCCTGTCCCCGGTGCGGACGTGGACTGTGCGTCCGGTGCGACGGCGCGCCGCTCGACGAGGACCTCTGCGTCCAGTGCTTCCACGCCTTCGTCAAAGGGGACGGCGTCGACCCCAAGCAACGCGCTCTCAAGGAGGCCGAGGTGCAGCGCCACGCCGCCCGGATGCGGCGGTGGCGATGGGCGCTCTCGTTGCTGCTGCCCGGCGGTGGCCGGATCTATGCGGGGGAGACGCTCCGGGGGGCGATCCTGCTCGTGCCGGGGGCGCTGGTCGCGGCCCGAATCGCGTTCGGCCGAGGACTTCTCCGCTCGGACGATCCCTCGGCGGGATCGGCGGCGTCGCTCGCCGTCGCCGTGGCCGCGGTCGTGCTCGGACTGCTGTGGCTCCTGGGTCTTCGCGGCGGAACGCGCGCGCCGGCCGGCCTCCCGGCGGCGCCACGGAGGATCCGCTAGGTGGCCTTGCAGGGGAACCTTCGCGATTTCGGGATCTCCGACGTCTTCCAGCTGATCCAGCAGCAGCAGAAGGCCGGCGTGCTGACGCTGAAGAGTCCGGACTCCGAGGTCCGCGTCTACTTCCTCGGGGGGAAGATCGTCGGCGTCGACGCGCTGGGACCGAAACGGGAGAAGGACCCGCTGGGGACGCTCCTGCTGCGCGCGGGACTGGTGAGGAAGGACCAGCTCGACGCGGCGCTGGCGGCGCAGCAGAAGAACCTCCGGAAGCTGGGGGACCTCCTGATCGCCGACCGGGCGATCTCGAAGGAGAGTCTCAAGAGCTTCCTCGACCTCCAGATGCGGGAGGCGCTCAACCGTCTCTTCCGTTGGCGGTCGGGGGCGTTCGAGTTCGTCCCGCAACCGGTCGAGTTCGACGAGGAGATGACGACGCCGCTCAACCCGGAGCACGTCCTGATGGACGGCTTCCGGATGGTCGACGAATGGCCCGGCGTGTTGAAGGCGATCCACAGTCTCGACGCGATCCCGGTGGTTCCGCGGGGGATGGCCGACCAGGTCTCCCGCAAGGAGCGCGGGTCCGGCGCACCCGAGGGTGACGAGGAGGAGGAAGACGACGGCCTCGACGCCGCCTTCTCCGCGTTCGACGAGGGGGTCGGCGCCGGGTCGGCGGCGATCAAGATCAAGCTCTCGTCGTCGGAAACGGTGGTCTTCGACCTGATCGACGGGAAGCGCACGGTGCAGGAGATCTGTCACCGATCGCTGCTCGGGGAGTTCAATACCTGCCACGCCCTCGCTTCGCTGCTGGAGAAGAAGGTGGCGGGGATTTCCGGCCGGGCCCGGGGAGAAGGACTGCGGCTGGGCGAATGGATGCGCCCCCGCCGCGAGCTGACCGAGGTGGTGGTGGGCGTCTCGCTGACCTTGGCGGTGCTCCTGCTCGCCGCCACCTCCCGCGTCGTCTTCAAGTTGGGCGAACGCGGTCCGGAGACGTCCCGCTCCCTCGTCCCGTCCCGCGCCGGCACGCTTTTCGACGCCGTCGACCAGCACCGCGTGCGCCACGCGCGGCGCGCCTCGGAGATCTTCTTCCTGCGAACCGGGCGCTGGCCGAAGGGGTTGGAGGAGCTGCTCGAGGCCGACCTGGTGGCCGAAGACGACCTGGAGACGATGGACGGCCGCCCGCTGCGCGTCGCTCCGCCGGAATCGGCAGGGGCCGCGCCGCGCATCTTCCGCTGATTCGCCGGGCCCTTCGGACGTCGGGGTCTTCCCGGTTGGTCCGTCCCCTGGCGCGCGCCGGGGCCGTACGCTAGCGTGCGCGGCGCGTGGAGACGACGACCACCGGAAACGGAGGAACGGCCTCCGAATCGATCTCGATCGCCGACCTGTCGGTCGCGAGGAGCCTCTTCGGCGAGCGACAGGCGAACGTGAAGGCGCTGGAGCGGGCCGCCGGACTGCGGATCGAGGGGCGAGGAAACGAGCTGACGTTGCGCGGCGGGACGGAGGCGATCCGGATCGCGACCGAAACCCTCCGCGAACTGGAGCGCCTCGTCGCCCGCGGGCACGCGCTGTTCCCGAGCGACGTCGACCACGTCGTCCGGATCGTGCGCGAGGGCGGCGCCGGCCGGATCCAGGAGATCTTCGGAGACGTCCTGCACGTCGGCGCCAACAACCGGCCGGTGACCCCCAAGAGCCTCACCCAGAAGATCTACGTCGACGCGATCCGCACCCACGACGTCGTCTTCGGGATCGGCCCCGCGGGCACCGGAAAGACCTACCTGGCGATGGCGATGGGGGTCGCCGCCCTGTTGCGCCGCGAGGTGCTGCGGATCGTGCTGGTACGGCCGGCGGTGGAGGCGGGGGAAAAGCTCGGCTTCTTGCCGGGGGACATCGCCGAGAAGGTGAACCCCTACCTGCGCCCGCTCTACGACGCGCTCCGCGACATGCTCGACTACGACCGCGGCGCGAAGCTGGTGGAGCTGGGGACGATCGAG
>CAYJRR010000005.1:59466-82765 GCA_964372275.1 uncultured bacterium | reverse complement strand
ACTGACGGCGACCCCCGACGGGACGGGGACGGGAAAGATCATCTGGGACGTGCCGAGCCGTCGCTGGATGCTGGTGGCGATGAACCTGCCGCCGCTTCCCCCGGAACAGACCTACGAGCTGTGGTTCATCGCCCACGGGGAGAAGATGCCGGCCGGCACCTTCCGCCCGGGCAACGACGGGATGTCGCACCACATGGTGGAGCTGCCGCCGGGTCTCGAGTCGGTCGACCTGGCGGCGATCACCCGCGAACCGGCCGGCGGCATGCCGCAGCCCACCGGCCCCATCGTGATGACCGGCAAACCCGGTTAGGGCTCCGACCGCCGGAGCTCAGGGGAAGTAGCGGAAGACGACTTCGGCGGCGCAGCAGGGCTTCGGCTCGCCCTCGACCTCGGTCGTCGTCTTGAAGACCGTTTCGATCCCCTGCGGAACTTCGTTCACCGACAAGAGCTCCGCCTTCATCCGGTAGCGCGCCCCCTCCTTGAGGGGCGTCGGAAAACGAACCTTGTTCAGGCCGTAGTTGATCCCCATCTTGAACCCACGGAGCTGGAGGATTTCGCCGAACAGCGCCGCGATGCGCGAAACGGAGTAGTAGCCGTGCGCGATCGGCGCGCCGAACGGGGACTCCCGCTTCGCGCGCTCCCGGTCGACGTGGATCCACTGCCGGTCGCCGGTCGCCTCGGCGAAGGCGACGATCTCCTCGAAGCGGACGGTGTGCCAGGGTCCCGGCGGCAACTCCTTTCCGATCAGGTCCTTGAGCTCCGCCGGTCCGTTCACGATCGTGGCCATCGAGTTCGCCCTCCTTTGGGATGCGCGCCGGCGCACTATATCCGATACAATGCCCGGTCGATGAGACCGCCTCGTCCGCAGCCGAAGCCCGTACGCCGTCGCCTCCGCCCACACCTCCTCGGCGCCGCCGCCCTGGTCGCGGCCGGTTGCGGGAGCGATCGGCTCCTCGACCGGATCGGGCCGCCGAAGCCCTCCGTCGAGCGGACCAGCTCGGCGATCGTCGGAGGGTCGCGCGAGTACGGGCACGACTCGGTGGCGCTGGTCTACAACGACCGCGAGTATTACCTCTGCACCGGAACGATCATCCACGAGCGGATCTTCCTCACCGCCGCCCACTGCATCGCCGACGACGACAACCCGCGCCACTACACCGTCTACGGCGGGAACAACCCGTTCTACGGATACGAGTGGAAGGCCGACGTCGCCGAGGTGCACGCCCATCCCGATTACGACGACCAGTGGCTGGAGCACGACGTCGGCATCGTCGTGCTCTCGGAGGACGCGCCGGTCGAGCCGTATCGGTGGCAGAAGAAACGGGACGATTCGGTCTACGAGGAGGGATCGGAGTTCCTCGCGGTCGGCTACGGCGTCACCAGCGAGAGCGGCGAAGACGACTCGGGGGTGAAGCGAAAGGTGGAGCTGACGATCAGCGACGTCGGGACCGATGCCTTCGCCTTCGGTAGCGCCAGCGCGAACGTCTGCTCCGGGGACTCCGGCGGTCCGGCGCTGAAGGAGCTCGACGGCCACTGGACGGTGATCGGCACCGTCTCCTACGGCGATCCGGACTGCTCCGCCTACGGCGTCGACATGCGGACCGACGACAACGCCGACTTCATCTCGTCGCACATCCCGAAGGCGAAATCGGACGACGACGGCCTGTTCGGCTGCTCGGTTGCGGCGGCGAATCGCCGATCCGGGCGCGCGTCGATCCTCCTGCTGATGCTGCTCGCGCTGTCGGCACCACGGTGGCCACTTCGCCGATCGGAACGCTAGCGGTCGACGGAACGCCCGTCGTCCGACCACGCGATTCGAAATCGCGATGTCCCAGTCCGCGAGACAGCCTGTCGCGGACTGGCGCTCTTGGTGCCGTCGAGCCGCCCGGGGGGCGAAACGGGCCCCGGCAAATGCGCGTAACGGCTCGAAATCTCTGGCGACCGGGAGGTCGCAGGGGGTTCCGCCGGCGGCCTCTTCCGGGCATGGTTCCTGCTCCAACGATGCCGCCGATGGCCGCCCGACCGCGTTCGATCCTCGTTCCGACCCTTCTCGCCACCGTACTTCTCGCCGGATGCCAAGGCGATCGCCTGGAGATCCGCGCCGAGCCCCGAGCCGCCCGCGGTTCGTCGCCGATCGTCGGGGGCTCGATCGACAACGGCCATCCCTCGGTGGTGCTGATCTACAACAGCTACCTTGGATTCGTCTGCACCGGGTCGGTGGTCGACGACTACGTCGTCCTCACCGCCGCCCACTGCGTCGACGATTCGAACGAGAACCACTACCAGGTCGCCGGCGGGACCGATCCGTTCAATGACGCCGACTGGGTGGTCGACGTGGCCGAGGTGGCCGAGCATCCCGACTACGACGACAGCACCCTCGAGCACGACGTCGGGATCATCGTGCTGCAGGAGTCGCCGCCGGTCACGCCGCTGGCCTGGCAGAAGACGGTGAACAACTCGGTCTACGCCGAGGGGACGAGCTTCACCGCCGTCGGCTACGGCGTCACCAGCGAGTCCGGGTCGGACGACTCGGGGATCAAGCGTACGGTCCAGCTCACGATCACCGACGTCGGCTACGACGCCTTCCTCTACGGGAGCGCGAGCAAGAACATCTGCTCCGGCGATTCGGGCGGCCCGAGCCTGAAGACGATCGGCGGGGTGGAGACGGTGATCGGGACGGTCTCCTACGGCGACCAGAACTGCAACGAGTTCGGCGGCAGCATGCGCACCGACGACAACGCCGAGTTCATCGGATCGTTCACCGGATACGTCCCGCCGCCGACCCCGACGCCGGATGGCCCGGGCGACGACGACGACGACAACACCGGCGGCGACGATGACGACGACGTCGCGAACGGCGGCGATGGCGACGAGGACGGGAGCGGCTTCGCCGACTACTTCACCTGCGGCGTGACGCCGCCCGCCCCCGCACGCGGGTCCGCCACCGGCCCCCTCGCGGCCGCCGCCGCTCTGCTGTCGTCGCTGGTCGCGGTGACCGCCGCCCGCCGGCGCCGCGCCGTTCGGTGATAGCCTCACGGGATGCTGCGAAAGATCGATGACGCCGTCCTCGCCGTCGAGCGGGGGCTCACCGTCCTCCTCGTCGCCGTGATGGCCCTCGCCGTCTTCGGCGATACCGTCCACCGCGTCTTCAGCTCCAGCGAAGGGCGCGTGGAGCGCCTCCTGCTCGCGCTCACGCCGGCGGCGATGGAGTCGATGGTCCGCGGGTTCCTCGCGCCGGCGGCGATCCTGCTGGCGACGTTCGGGGTCGCCTACGGCGCGCTGCGTTCGGCGGCCCTCCCGACGCCGATCCCCCCCCGCCGAGCACTCGTTTGGGCCGCGGCGGCGACCGCCGGGCTGTCGGCGGGGATGAAGCTGTTCCTGTGGGCGATGCCGAACGGCCTCATCTGGTCGCAGAAGATGGCGCTCTGCTTCATGCTGTGGGTCGGGTTCATCGGCGCTTCGATCGCCACCCGCGACCGCGCCCACATCGTCTTCGAGGTCGCCGGCCGGATCTGGCCGAAGGCCGTGCAGCCGGCCGTCCGCGGCGCCGCCCGCGCGATCACGGCCGCCTTCGCCGCCTTCCTGGGTCTGCTGTCGATCGGATTCACCCGCTACCACTACGTCGAGTGGCGCGACTCGGGTCACGTCGCGAGCGTCTTCGAGGGGTTCGAAGTCCCGATGTGGACGATCTACGGCTTCCTGCCGATCGCCTTCGCGGTGATGACGATGCGCTTCCTCCTCTACGGGGCCTCGGCCCCCGAAGGGGAAGATCCGATCGCGGCCTTCACCGGAGGCGCGAAGACGCGCGACGAGGCGTCGTCGTGATCCTGACGCTGCTCATCCTCCTGCTGCTGGCGATGGGCGTGCCGTTGTTCGCGGTGATCGGGATGGTGGGCGCAGTGGCCTTCTATCTCTACGCCGGATACGGCACCCTGGAGGAGCAGCAGGCGCTGGTGGTGAAGATGGTGAGCATCACCACCAAGAACGTCTTCCTGGCGATCCCGTTCTTCGTCGTCTCCGGAGCGGTGATGACCGCCGGCGACATCTCCAAGCGGCTGGTGGAGTTCGCCGAGGCGCTGGTCGGCTGGATGCGCGGAGGCTTGGCCGTTGCGGCGGTGGTCGCCTGCGTGGTGTTCGCGGCGATCAGCGGATCGAGTCCGGTCACGCTGATTGCCATCGGCGGGATCATGTTCCCGGCGATGTGCAAGGCCGGCTACAAGGAGCCGTTCTCGGTCGGCCTGCTCACCACCGCTGGATCGCTGGGCTGCCTGATCCCGCCTTCGCTTCCGATGCTGGTCTATTCAATCAGCGTCTCGGGGAGCACCGCCGTCGACGTCCGGGAGCTGTTCATGGCTGGGATCGGACCGGCGCTGCTGATCGCCGGCTCCTTGAGCCTCTACGCGGTGCTTCGCGCCGGTCCGGTGGCGGAAGGCCAGGCCTTCTCCATGGCGCGGCTGCGAGGCGCCTTCCGCCGCGGCGTCTGGGCGCTGGCGCTGCCGGTGGTGGTGCTGGGCGGGATCTACGGCGGGCTGTTCACCGCGACCGAGGCCTCGGCGGTGAGCGTCGTCTACGCGGTGCTGGTGGAGGTGATGATCCACCGATCGCTCACCTGGAAGGAGCTCCCCGGGGTGATCGTCCGCAGCTGCTCCAGCATGGGGGGGCTGCTCCTGATCATCCTGCTGTCGTTCGCGATCAACGACTTCATGGTCGAGCGGCAGGTGGCGGAGGTGGCGCTCGCCAAGGTCCGGGAATGGGAGCTGTCGGCGGTCGGCTTCATGCTGGCGATCAACGTCTTCCTGGTCGTCACCGGCATGTTCATGGACTCGATCTCGGCGATCGTGCTGTTCACCCCGATCGTCGCCCCCGCGGCGGTGGCGCTGGGGATCGATCCGCTGCACCTCGGCGTGGTCTTCATCGTCAACATGGAGATCGGCTACCTCGCCCCGCCGATCGCCACGAACCTCTTCGTCGCCGCGGCGATCTTCAAGCGTCCGTTCGGCAGGGTGACCAAGGCCGTCTTCCAGACGTTGGGGATCCTGTGCGTGGGCCTGCTGCTCGTGACCTACATCCCGACGATCTCGATCGGGCCGGTGAAGGCGCTCAAGGGGCAGCCGTTCTATCAACCGTTCACCCGCCCCGCGCCGCCGCCCGACGCCGCACCCGATCCCGGCGTCGCCCCGCCGGCCGAGGAGGGGGGCTCGCAGCCGGGGCTGATGTCGATCGAAGAGATGATGCGAAAGGCGAAGGCGCAACGCGAGCAGGAAGGCGGAGGCGCACCGTCCGGGGAAACGCCCTCCGACGCCACCGCCGCGACCACCCCGGCGCCGTAGCGTCACGTGATCGCGTCCGGGATCGCGGTCGCGGCGGAGGCCGTTCCCGCGACCGCGGACGCCATTTGGGGCATCTCTGCCGTGGCGACGGTGGGACGTCCACGTGCGGTTGGCGCCGGCAATCGGCCCCGAGTTTGCGCCGCGCTGAAATGCTCCCGGTCTCCAACGGCTTCCGTCACGCGAGGTGGGCGCGCGGATCCGGCACCGATGGCACTGAATCTGCACTCAGGCCGCGGCCGTGCGCGGACGAACGTCGATTCGGTGGTTCTCGGCGGCAGCGATGGTCCTCGGACCGCTGGCGGCGCTACCCGGCGTCGCCGCCGCCGACGCGCCGTCCGGCGTGTCCCCGGCGCCGATTCCGACGGTTGCCGGCTATGCCGGGCCCGAGGCAGAACCGCCGGACGAGGTTCCGGCCGAATGCGCCCCCGAGCCACCGGCCGGGATCGGCTCGCTTTCCGCCGCGATCCGTGCCGCCTTCCCGTTCCTGCGCCCGGCGGAGGATCCCGACGGAAACGCGTTCTACGAACGGGAAGCGATCCGCAAGCTTCCAACCACGGCGGAGTGGCAGAGCTGCGGTCGGAGCCTTCTCGACCGCCTGCGCGCGCCCGGAGCGCGCTTCTTCGCCGGCCGCGTCGGCCGCATTCACGCCGCGCGTTTCGTCGCGCGCGATCGACGCACCGATGGCGACTTCCGCTACGCCTACGGCGAAGAGGCGTTCCGCGCCTGGATGCGCGCCGACGCGCGGCTCGCCGAGATTCCGGTCGGCGCGTTGGCCGATGCCCTCGACCTCGGGCTTCTGGCGGAGTTGAACCGGATCGCTTACGTCCCCGAGACGCAGGGCTCCTACGACGCCGGCTTCTTCTTCGGGCGCGTGGTCGTGCGGGGTGGAACGCCGGAGCCCGGCGTCGTTCGCGCTCACGCCTCGGCGCACAAGTCGCTCGTCGGACCGTTCACCGACGAACAGAAGAGGGCCCTACGCTCCCACGGCGTCACGCTCTCCCAGATCACGGGACCTCGCCCCGAGGCCCGGCGCGGCTTCCTCTTCTACGTCCGGCCGGACCGGGTCCAGCCGGAGCTGAACCGCCTGATTGCCGAGACACGCGCCGCTCTCCGCGAGCCGGGGATCGACCCGATCCGGCTGGCGGCGCGGTTCGAGCAGAAGTTCATCGCCCTCCACCCGTTCCACGAAGCGAACGGCCGCATCGGACGGCTGGTCCGCGATCGGATCCTGATGGAGCACGGCCTCTTGCCTCCGATCATGAAGGACCACGAGGAGCTGACCCGGACCGAAGACCAGCAGGTGGCAGAGATCTCGGCAGGAATGGTGCGTACCGTGCGGCAGCTCCAGGACGACCCGCGCTACGCGCTCGACCCGCTTTACGAGTGCAAGAGCAAGGATCCCTACGCCACGCCGGCCGCCGGGTCGATGTTCCGCCTGGGCGCGCCCGCGTACCTCGAGAACCTGATCGCCGGCCGGAGCGGAACGAACATCGACCTCTCGCCGCCCGGCGGCGAAGTCGTCCGATTCGACGGAATGCCGTTCGCGATGGCGCAGGATGGTTTCGTCTACGACGTCGCCGGACGCGCGTACCTCGCCAACCCGGCGGGCGAGTTGGAGCCGTTGAGCCATGTCGGCCACCTGCTCCTGATGCGCCGGCTGGCGACGGTCGGCGATCCGGCGTCGGCGCTCGACACCCTGACCCGGCACACGCGTGCCGTCTTCGCCGCTCTCTCCGCCGATCCGTCCCGGGCGCGCGTCCGCTCCGACCGGGAGGCGATCGCCGCCGACCAGCGCTACCGACCGCGTTTCCCGTCCTACCTGCACGCGGAGCTGATCGCGCTCGCCGATCCCGACCGGAGCGACGACGAGGCGCTGTTCGCTCCGACCGAACACTTCGCGGAGAACCGCTCGCGCGCGTCGTTCGCCATCTCCCGCTATCAACAGCACGACCTCGAGCTCTGGCACCTGAGCCACGCTCTACGCGAGGCAGGTGACGAGGAGGGGGCGAAGCGCGTACGCCTCCACCGAAACCGGCTGTTCGAGCGGGCGCGCGCCTACGTCCTCACGAAGACGGCCGACCCCGGCGCCGCCGCGCCCGGCAATCCGAACGGCTTCCGGACCGCGCACGAGCAGATCGCCTTCGAGCACTCGCCGCTCGCCTCGCCGTCGCTCGGGGATCACGTTGCACGGCACGGCGACGATTCGATCCGGTTGTGGCGCGGCGAGCTCGCGATTGCGGCCTGGACCGGCATCCACCCGCAGAGCATCCCGTTCCATCCCGACGCCCGGGCTCTCGCCCGCCGGCGCGCGCGCTCGAACGGTTCCGGAAACTACGTCCTCGACCTGCGGATCCACACCGGCAGCTCCGACAAGTCGGCCTTCCAGAGCTTCACCAGCGACCTCGGGCTGCTCCAGGTTCCGAACGGCTTCTCGGTCGGAGGCCGTGCCGGCGAGATCGTGCTGGAGAAGCTCCCGGCGCCGGTGCGTTCGGTGCTCGGACGCCGATTCGCCGGCGGCGGTTCGTACGAGGTCGACAGCCTCGACGACGTCGCGACGCTGGCGGCGGGGATCCTACCGGCGACTCCGGCCGGGCACGTCGATCTGCAGGGGCTCGATCGGGACACGGCGCTTCGCCTGTTCGACGGATGGGCGGCCTCGAACGCCTACGACATCGCCGACGCCGTCCCGAAAATCCGCGCGCGGATCGAATCGGCGTTCGAATCGACGCCGTCCGGACCCGGGCGGTGGCTGCTTTCGCGGATCGGCGAGTCTCCCCGACTCGTCCGGATCGACGACCTGCTGACGACCGCGGCGCCGGCGATGCCGCCCGACTCGGTGGCGGCGAACAAGAGCTGGAAAGAGACGTCCCTGTCCCGGATCTTCGAGCAGGAGCGCGCGCTGGTGTCGATCGCTCCGGGAGGGCGGGAGGGCACGCTGTCGGTCACCGCCTATCGCCGTGCGCTGCTGGTGGAGATCGACAAGGAGGACGCGCTCCCCGGCCTCGATACACTCGGCGGGTCGTTCGAATACGAGCAGGAGGTCGACGTCCTGGAAACGATCCCGCCGACGCGGGTGCGTGCATCGTTCACGCACGACCAGCTCGGACGTCCGCTACGTCAGCCCTAGGTCACGGCGGGTGGAGCTGAGGAGAATCGAACTCCTGACCTCTTGAATGCCATTCAAGCGCTCTACCAACTGAGCTACAGCCCCGTGAAGCGGCGGTATTGGACAGTACCGCGGCGGCGGCGACAACCCCCAAAATTCCCGGCGTTCGCGATGGTAGCCTCCCGGAATGCGTCGCGGGCGCATGGCGCTGCTCGTTTCGGCCGGGATCGCGTTCGCATGCGGGACGTCGTCGTGGCGCGCGGAGCCCGGCGACGGGTTGGCGCCGCGAGGGCCGGAGGGCCGGTCGGAGCCGCTGGCGCTCCTGTTCAGCACCTCGGGGGGAACGCTCGCCGGCAAGGTGGTCTTCGACGGACCGCCGCCGCCACCGAATCTGCGCCGGATCACCGTCGACGCCGACGCGTGCGGGGTCGGTTTGGTGATCGACCGGAGCCTGGTGGTCGACAGCCGCTCGAAGGCGGTTCGCCACGCGGTCGTCACGCTGGAGAGCCCGGAGCGGGCCGTTCCGCCCCAACCGACGCGGACCTACTCGCTGAAGATCGTTCAATGTGACGTCGACTCGTACGTCACCGTCGTTCCGATCGGCTCGCGCGTCGACGTCACCAACACCGACCGGACGCTGCACGCGCTCGACCGCGAAGCGCTCCCCCCGGGCGCCCGGATCTCCAAGGCGATGACCGCGCCCGGAATCCACCGACTCGATTGTGATCTGCACCCGTGGTCGGGTGGGTGGGTCGTCTCGACGACGGCGCCGTTCGCGGCGGTGACCGGGTCGGACGGCGAGTTCGCCTTCCGCGGGGTCCCGGAGGGCTATTGGGTCCTGACCGTGTGGCAGGTCCGGCTGGGAACCCTCTCCCGCGAAGTCTGGATCGGGCGCGACCGGCAGGTCCGCGAAGTCGTCTCCTTCACGCCGCCCGCCGTCCTGCCGCCGTGGCCGGCCCTCGAGGCGGCGGTCACCGGAACGGGGGGCGCCGTCGTCGGAACGGCGGGCCGCGCCGTCCGCGGCGGGTAGCCCGACCGATCGCTCTCGTCTAGACTGGCTGCGGATGCCCCGCCTTCCGCTCCTGCCGACGGTGGCGCTGCTCGCGACGGCGTGCACCGGAGGTTCGGGCGCGATCGACGGCCCGGAGAACCGCGGCGGCCGGGTCGACCTGACCCGATACGACCTGGCCGGCACCGTCCCCTCGAGCTCGCTGTTGGGCCAGGCCTCGTTCTTCGACCCGCCGGGACCCGCGCCGGAGGACGAGACGGTCCCGGAGGAGAGCTGCCTGTTTTGGGTCGATCCGGCGCCGGTCGCCGACGACCGGCCGATCTCGTGGCGGGACGCCGGTGCGCTCGTCACGCTTCGGCGACCCGAGATCGCCCTCCCGTTCGACCGCTTCGAAGGGGAGGACGGCGCCATCCTCTACTTGACGCGCGCCGACGCCGATCCGTCGGTCGCCGGCGCCGGTCTGTCGTTCGACCTGGAGATTCCGGGGGCCTCCGGCGCGAACGGCCTGCTTCCCGTCACGGTGGCGGACGCGGTGCGGATGCCGGCGGCGCTGTCGCTCTACGCCCCCGACTTCCGCGAAGCGCCGGCGACGATCCCGCGGGCGCCGCTGCAGGTCGGCTGGGACGCGGTCGACGACCGCGACCGGCTCGACCTGCAGCTGACGATCGCCGGCGAGGCGGTGACGTTGCTCGCGTGCCGGGTCTTCGACGACGGGATGTTCGAGATCCCCGGAGACCAGATCGACGCGCTCCCCGCCGGCTCGGGGGTCCTCACGTTGACCCGGCGCCGTTCGACCGAGCGCGCGCTCGACGCCTCGACCGGCGTGCTGGGCGTCGGCTCCGTGGTAGAAGGTGGGGCGATCGTCCTGCCATGAACGTCGAGCTCGTTCGCGAGTACCGCTTCGAGGCGGCCCACCGACTTCCGCACGTCCCGGAGGGACACAAGTGCCGGCGTCTCCACGGCCACTCGTTCCGCGTCGAGGTCACGGTCCAGGGTCCGGTCGACGTCTCGACCGGCTGGTTCCTCGACTACGGCCTGCTGGACGAGGCGTGGCGGCCCCTCTTCGAGAGGCTCGACCACCACTACTTGAACGAGGTCGACGGGCTCGAGAACCCGACGTCGGAGATCCTCGCCCGCTGGATCTTCGACCGACTGCGCGGTCCGCTCCCGTCGATCGCGGCGGTGACGGTCTTCGAGACCTGCGACGCCCGCTGCGTCTACCGCGGGTCGTAGGCGCGCGCTCGCGCGCCTGGATGAATCACCAGCCACTGATTGACATGTCGATCAGTGGGCCATTATTCGTGCGACAGGTCGGGCGCACCCCCTCCTGAGGGGTGACGGGGAGTCCCCGGGAGAGCCCGAGGGGCGGACCGTTCGGAGGCCTGTCGACGATGACGAAATCTCGCACCGATCGCCACACGCAGCCCGCAATCGTCCGCCTTCTCGCCTTCCTGGTCGGCGGATCGATGACGACCGGAGCGCTCGGGTGCCGGACCGGGGGCGGCGGCGACGCCACGTCGAACGCTCCACCCGCGTCCCCCACGCCCGAGCCGACCGGTACGCCGGACGCGGCATCGCCGATGCGGGTCCGTTTCCTCGGGGTCGGCGGATTTCAACTGACCGTCGGCGACGACGAGCTGTTGACCGCGCCCCTATTCACCAACCCCAGCATGCTCGACGTGACGCTCGGCGTGGTGAAGACCGATCCGGTCCGCGTCGACACCTTCCTCGGCGACGTCTCGCGATCGAAAGCGATCCTCTCCGGCCACGCGCACTACGACCACCTGATGGACGTCCCGTACGTGTGGACCGAAACGGCCGGCGCTTTCGTCTACACCAACCGGAGCGGCCGGCACCTGCTCGCCGGCTTCGCCCCCGATCCGTCGCCCGGCTTCTAACCGTCCGGCGATCGTTGGTGGGCCGAGCTCCCGCGCGAACCCGTGTTCGCGCTCTCCGACCCGACCGACGACGTCGTCGACTACCGCATGTGCCCGTCGCTTCCGCCCTGCGTCGGCGCGCGGCAGGGGGAGGGGCGCTGGGTCGAGATCCCCGACAGCCACATGCGCGTGCGCGCGCTCTGCTCGAGTCATCCCGATCAGTTCGCGGGGATCCACTTCGGCGAAGGGTGCGTCGAAGAGGATCCCTGCTCGCCGCCGACCGACGCCCCCGACTGGAAAGAGGGGCTGACGCTGGCGTTCCTGATCGACTTCCTCGATCCCGAGACCGGCTCCCCCGCGTTTCGCGTCTACTACCAGGACGCCCCCGCCGAGGCGCCGGTGAGCCACCCCCATCCCGAGCTGCTGACGGAGAAGGCGGTCGACCTGGCGATCGTCAACGGTGGCAACTACGAAGCGGTCGCCGGGCATCCGGCGGGGATCCTGGCCGCACTCGAGCCTCGCTACGCCGTCGTCGGTCACTGGGAGGACTTCTTCCGCCCCCAGGACGAACCGATCGAGCCGCTCCCCTTCCTCGACAAGGAGGAGATCCGCGCCCGCCTGGCCGACGCGCTGCCCGGGGAGCCGCCGCGCTACTGGATCCCCGATCCGGGAACGGAGCTGACCTTCTCCCGAGAGTGAGCCAAGCCGCTCCACGAATCGCGCGGGCTCACAGGAGGCTTGTAAGCAACGCGTCGAGCTCCGTCGCCATCGCCGTGCCGTCCGGCGGACGTTTCGACGGGTCCGTATCGGTCATCTGCCGGAGCCGCTCGGAGACGTCGATCGGAATCGCCGGAACGAGCTCGCGGGGATCGGGCACCGGCAGTCTCACGTTCGCGAGGAAGCGCTGGGCCGTGGCGCCCCGGAACGCGCTCCGCGCCGTGAGCAGCCAGTACCACGTGAGCCCCAGACTGTAGACGTCGCTCGTGGGGCCTACCTCTTCGCCGCGCGCCTGCTCCGGCGAGAGATATCCGATCGTTCCAAAGAAAGTTCCTTTCTTGGTGATCCCCTCGTCCCCCGAAAGCTTGGCGATGCCGAAGTCGACCACCTTCACACGATCCTCGTCCGCGTCGGCCCGCAGGATGTTCCCCGGTTTGACGTCTCGATGGACGATGCCGTGGTGATGGGCGGCCCCGAGTCCGCGCGCCGCCTGGGAGATGATCCGAGTGGCTCGCTCCCACGGCAGCGGTCCGGTCCGCACCAGATCGCTGGCGGTTCCTCCGGCGACGAGCTCCATGACGAGGTAGGGCACGGCCGCATCGAGTCCGACTTCGTGGATCTGCACGACGTTCGGATGGTTGATCCGCGCCACCAGGATCGCTTCGCGCCGGAACCGGCGGAAGGCGTCCGGCTCCTGGCGCTCCAACACCTTGAGCGCGACGGAACGCCCGAGCCGACGGTCGGTCGCGGCGAAGACCGCCCCCATGCCACCGCGGGCGATGAGCGATTCGACTCGGTAGTTCCCGATATCGACCGGTACGGAAACCGCGTCCCCGAGGCCGAGGTTTTTCAGCTCCGGCCCCGCCGACGATGCCTCGACGGTACGCGGTACGGGCACCGTCGTCGCATCTTCCGCGGAGTCGTCGGCGGAGGGCGTCGATCCCGGAGGTGGTGCCGCGTCGAGCAACGCCCGCAAGCTCCTCCGGTCCCGTTCCAGCGCGCGACCGGCATCGGCGGCGACGATCGCCCCCCAGAGAATCCAGAATGCGACCGGGGCGGCGACCGGAGCGAAGAGGTCCGACAGCGGAACCAACGCGACCGAAATCGCCGCCGTTCCGACCGCCCCGATCGCGGCCGTCGCGAGGGCGAAGGCCGGTCCCCTGCGCACCCCACGGTTCGAGAGGGCCGCGGCCACCGCCAGCAACGCACCCAACGTCGCACGCCGCGACACCGGACGCGGCGCGCGCCCGGTCGCCATGGAGCGGATGGCGTAAGCGGCGATCAGGCCTCCCGGCGTCGTGGGCGAGAGTGGCGTCGGAAACCGGTTCGGCTGAAGGGCGGAGTCGACGTAAAGGATCGCCAGGCGATCGTCGAGTGCGGCCCGCGCGCGAGGATCGATCGTCCCGCGAAGCAGGTCGGCCGCGGACACACGCGGCGGCCCCGATCCGCCCGGCACGAGATCGAGATAGGCTTCGCCGCCGTACGTGCGCAGCGGCGGCAGTCCGGCGATGGCGATGGCGTCTTCCCGGGAGGCGATCGTCGCCGCATCGATGCCTCGGTACCGTGTCAACGCGACGAGCGCCTGCGACGGCAACGACCCGGGAAGCCCGTCCACGCCGACCAGCGGCACGTGCGACCGGACGTAGCCGTCGCGCCCGACCAGATAGAGGACGTGGCCCAGGGCCGCCGCCCGGGAAGCGAAGGCGCGATCCGACGGCGAAAGCCGATCGGGGCGGTAGACCGGTCCGAACGACGCGGCCGAGACCATCGCCCGCTCCAGGTCCGGGACCGTCCCTTCGCCGGCGTCGTGCGCGTAGGCGACGCCGAGGACGGTGCGATCGAGCGCCTCCGCCAGCCTCGCGTCCTCCCCCGGCTCGGTCGACCCGATCGGAACGGCGTCGAAGAGGACCGTGCGCGCGCCGTGGGCGCGGATCGCATCGAGAAGCGACGCAAGCCGGCCACGGGGCCAGGGCCAGCGACCCTGGACGCGGAGCGTCGCATCGTCGATCGCGACCATCACGATTTCGGCGGGCCACCCCCCGTCCCGGCGGATCCCAAGCCGTGCGTCGAAGGCACGCCGGTCCAGTGGTTCGAGCAATGGGGTGAGGAGGAGCGTGATCAGCGCTGCGACAATCGGCCAGCCCAGCGCGCGCCACAGCATTCGAATCTGATGATACGACGGGCAGCTAGCGTATTTCCATCGGATGGAACACCCGATGCATCGGAAGAGACACCAGGGGGGTGTGACGATGCGGCGCAACCAGTCGGGTCAGGCCAGCGTCGAGTTGATGCTCATCCTCTCGGTCGCGGTGACCGGCATCGTCTCCGCCGCCTACAACTTCGTGCCGACGTGGACGGCGGGGGTCCAGGCGCTCGCGCTCGACGTGAGCCGCATCCTCGAATCCGGCCAGGTCGGAGGGATCGGACTGAACGGCGCCGGTCGAGGGACACGCCCGAATCCTGGAGGGAGCGCACCTTCGACGAATGGCGGCCCCGGCACGAATCGGCCGACGGCCAACGGAGGATCGTCGCCCAATGGGCTGCCCGGAAATTCGGGCACGAACAACGGCGGGACCCCAACGGTCAACACTGGAACCTCGCCAAACGGGCCGCCCAACAATCCGAACTCGTACAACGGCGGGGTTTCGACGGACCCGTCGGTCACGATCACCGTGATGCCCAACAACCCGACGACGGTCAACGGCGGAAACCCGACGGCCGACATCCCGAGCTCGCCCACCCCGCTGCCCGGCACGATCAACACCTCGACCTCGTTTCAGCGGCTGCCGCCCTGCTTCTTCACTCGAGAGTGCTCCTGATCGCCGCGTCTCGGCTAGAATCGAGTTCATGCTTGGTCCGTCCATTGAGGAACCGACCCCGAAGCGCCGCGTTCGGACCTTGTTGCTGTTGCTCGCCGCCACGATCTCCGCAATCTGCGTCTCGTGCATCGCTCGAGACGACGGCGAAGACGGGATCGACGAAGGGACGGGGCTCCCCTACGGCGGAGAGGTCAGCCTCTGGTACCACCATCGCGACGAGGACTCGTACTCCGATGGGTACGCCGAATTGTATACGTCGTATGAGCCGCTCGATTCGCCATATTCGGCGGAGGAATCCGGGCTCCTGACCCTGCTTCAAACGATCTCGACCGACGCGTGCGCCAATTGGGCCTCGGTGCTCCCTTGGAGCGTTTCGGTCGAACAAGAAGACGGGGTCTCCACGATCAAGCTCACCGGTCCTACCAGCGTGACGCTCGAAAGTACCGAGACCGATCCTGGCGAATTCCACGGTGTCGAGCCGGGCACCGAACCGTTCCCCGTCGGAGCGTACGACGTGCGGATCGGCCACGAGAGCACCTGGGAAGGAGCCCTCCGCCAGCCGGCGAGCCCTCATCCGGTCGCCCTCGTCGGCACCGACTTGACGTGGACGCCGACGGATGCGGACTTCGCGTTTCTCTGGGTCGAGGGTGGCCTGGACCTACTCTATGCGTGTTCTCTCGTCGACGACGGGTCGTTCACGATTCCACCGGCCGTTCTGAGTTCGTTCGGCGAGACGACGTACGTCTCCGTGACGGCGTACAACGTCTCGACGCGAGCGAGAAAGGGCCGCCGCGTCGAGCTGGTCGGATCGTCCGAAGCGGACGCCAATCTTCCGTAAGCCCCTCACCAACCCAGCGCGAACAGGATCGCCCCACGGACCTCCGCCATCCGAGCCGTCGGCAGCGACGTGATCAAGGAGCCGATCCTGGCCTTCGGCACGGTCTGCAGATGATCGACGTTCGCCGCGCAATCCCGCGGCATCCCGTCCGCCTTCCCGAGGCGGATCTCCGAGGGAATTCCTCGGACGGTCGAGGTGATCGGAGCGACCGTCACCTCGCCGAGGACCTCGATCCCCACCGCACGTGTCAGGACGAGGACGGGTCGCTTCTTGTCGGGGCGGGCGAACCGATACCAACGGATGTCGCCGCGCCGGATCAGGGCCAGACCTGCTCGGATTCCCAGACACTGAACTCGCCCTTCCGGACCGGCTTGCGGGCGTAGCCCTCGCGAAACTTCGTCTCGAGCTCCGCGTCGGCCATCCGTTTCAGCGCCGACCGGAGCGCCTCGCGCGCGAAGGCCGACCGTGTCGTACCGAGCTGGCGGGCCACCTTGTCCACCGCCTTCACCAGGTCGGCGTCGAGCGTCATCTGGACGGTCTTCATCGGATAGCTAGTCTAATCCACATCCCTATGTGGATCAAGGCGGACCGGCCGACGCTAGGGCGTGACGGCGTAGGCGGCGCCGCTGTCGACGGCGGCGGCGTTCGGATGGTGCGGCACCGTTACGCTGCACACACCGTTCGCGGTGTTTCCGTCCGGGTCCGAGGCGGAGAAGGTGACGGCGTATACCCGTCCGTCGCCGTTCCCCGCGCGCTCGGCGCGGAGCCGCACGTGGGTGGCGTCGACGAGGACGACGTCGGCGGCGGTGTTCCCATCGCCGGTCGAATCGACCGCCTCGTCGGAGGTCACCGACAGGATCTGCAGGCCCGCCGTCGCGGGATCGATCGTTCCGCGGCAGGCGTCGTCCAGGGCGATGGCGCAGTCCTCGAGCAGCCCGACCGTCTTCATCGCGTGGTTCGGCGGCCAGAGGCGCTTCCCCCCGCCGACCGCCACCGACGGCGGCATGGTGTCGACCACCTGCACCGTCGTGGCGCAACTCGACGTGTTCCCGGACCCGTCGGTCGCCGCGAACGGAACCGGGGTCGTACCCAGGCTGTAGCTCGCCGGCCCGACCTCGGTGAGCGACGCGATCGAGCAGTTGTCGGTCGCCGAGGCCGCGCCGACCGCGACCGGCGCGGAGAGGTTCGCCGTACACTCCGCCACCACGTCCGCCGGGCAAGCGATCGCCGGCGGCGTCAGGTCGCGGACGTTCACCGATCCGGTGCAGGACGCGGCGTGGACCCCGTCCGACACCAGCAGGTCGACCGGCCACAGGCCCAACCCGTACGGTCCGGCCGGCGTCTGCTCGAACCCGAGCGGATCGCCGTCCGGATCGTACGACCCGCCGTCGATCGACGCGTCGGCGTGGCAACTCGCGTCGGCGGCCGCCTCCACGTCCTGGCAGACCGCGACCGGAGGCCGGTTCGTCGGAGCCACGGTGATGTAGTCGTAGTCGGCGTAGGAGCCGAGCGGCTGGAAGAACGAAGAACCGGAGATCGCCAGCTGCTGGTCTCGTCCGTCGAGGCGCGTGGCCAGGTCGACGGTCAAGGGGACGGTCCAGGTCGATCCGTCGAGGCTCCATTGTGCGGACAGGACGCCGCCGGCGCGCTCCAGCTTCACCCAATGGGAGGAGTCCGCCGCCGCCGGATTCCCGAAGTCGTGGCTCGCGCCCGCGACGGTCGACGCCAGCAGCCGGCTCCATTCGAATCCGGTCCTCTCGACCACGTTGATCGAGAAGGTCGACGAATAGCACCAGGTCCGTTGCCGGCCGCTCCGCCCGCAGTCCCGCCGATCGGCCCAGCGTTGCACGTCGACGTAGAGTGTCCCCGTGTCCCCATCGCCGAAGTAGACGCGGAGATTGTGCGTGCGCGCGTCCTGGTTCAGGCCTTCGTTCGAGGAGATCCCGACCAGGTGCGGTGCGTTGGGCATGTGATAGTCGACCTTCGCCTCCATCGACCACCGGTCTCCGCCGAACCGGCGTCGGATCTCGAGTCCGGGGTCCCGTTGCAGGCTGTGGAACACGCCGTCCGGGGTCCGGAAGCTTCCCGCATGGACCGGCTGCCAACCGGTCAGAAAGCCGTCGGCGTGGGTCATCTGCCCCGACCCGTATCGCAGGTGCCCGGGGTTCGCCGACAGCGAAAACTCGTTCGCCGGTGAATCGGGATCGATGTACCGGGCGACGCGGGTCCCCGGAACGACGGTCCAGTCCGGGTCGAGGACGGCCGAGTCGAACGCTTCGTGGAAGTGGGTCGGCAGCGCCTCGCCGGCAGCGGCGGAGACGGTGCGTGCCGCGACGCCGCCGGAAGGATGGCTCGGCTCGCCGTCCCGACAGCTCCACGTGGCGGCGACCGTCGCGAGAGCCGCGAAACGAACGGCCATGCTGCGCGTGAGCGTCCTCATCGACGAAACCTCCGAACGAATTGGGAGAATGGGGTCGGCGTGGTAGCACGCTCCGGCCCGCCGCGGCAATGGATAGGCGGCGTCCCAGGCGCGCCGTGATCCGGCACGAATCCTGTTTTGACCGCGCGCGGGGCAAATGCTACATCGGCCGGTCCACGTGTCGTTCGGGGACGACAAGCCGCTGATCATCCAGTCGGATCGAAGCCTCCTGTTGGAGACGGGGGGGGCCCGCTACGAGGAGGCGCGCGACCACCTCGCCCGGTTCGCGGAGCTGGTGAAGTCCCCCGAGCGGATCCACACCTACCGCATCACCCCCCTCTCCCTCTGGAACGCCGCCGCGGCGGGGCTTTCAGCCGACGCCATCCTCGAGGGGATGCGGTCCTTGTCGCGCTACGAGGTCCCCCCCAACGTCGAGGCCGACGTCCGGGAGTACATCGGCCGCTACGGGCGCCTGCGACTGGTCCGGGAGATCGACGGATCGATCGTCCTGGAGGCCGACGACGACGTCCTGATCACCGAGGCGCTCCACGCCAAGGGGATGGACCGCTACGTCGAGGCCCGGCTCGGCCGGCGCCGCCTCCAGATCCGGCCGGCCCACCGCGGCGATGTGAAGCAGGCGCTGATCCGGATCGGCCGGCCGATCGAGGACCTCGCCGGCTACGTGCGCGGCGCCGAGCTACCGATCGCGCTGTCGTCGCAGGGTTGGTCGATGCGCGACTACCAGACCGACGCCGTCGCCGCCTTCCACGCCGGCGGTTCGGAGCGGGGGGGGAGCGGCGTGGTCGTGCTCCCCTGCGGCGCGGGGAAGACGATCGTCGGGATCGGCGCGCTCGCCGCCGTCGGCAGCCATACCCTGGTCCTGACCGCCAACACCACCGCCGTGCGCCAGTGGAAGGACGAGCTGCTCGCGCGAACCACGCTCCGCGAGGAGCAGATCGGCGAATACACCGGCGACCGGAAGGAGATCCGTCCGGTGACGATCGGCACCTACCAGATGCTGACGCACCGCCGATCGACGGCCCTGGAGATGGAGAACCTGCCGCTGTTCGACCGGCAGGACTGGGGGTTGATCGTCTACGACGAGGTCCACCTGCTGCCCGCCCCCGTCTTCCGCGCGACCGCCTCCCTGCAGGCGCGCCGCCGGCTGGGGCTCACCGCCACGCTGGTGCGCGAGGACGGCAAGGAGGAGGACGTCTTCGCCCTGATCGGACCGAAGAAGTACGACGTCCCGTGGAAGGATCTGGAGCGGAGAGGGTGGATCGCCAAGGCGACCTGCCGCGAGATCCGGGTGCCGTTCAAGGACGAGGTCGACCGGATCGGCTACGCCGGCGCGGGGAAGCGGGAGAAGTTCCGCATCGCCTCCGAGAATCCGATCAAGGTGGAGGTCGCGGCGCGCCTGGCGGAGATTCACCGCCAGGACCACGTGCTGGTGATCGGGCAGTTTCTCGACCAGCTGGAGCGGACGGCGAAGAGGCTCGGCTGTCCGCTGGTCACCGGAAAGACGCCGCAGCGGGAGCGCGAGGCGCTCTACGAGAAGTTCAAGGCGGGTGAGATCCCGCGACTGGTGGTGAGCAAGGTGGCGAACTTCGCCATCGACCTCCCCGACGCGAACGTCGCAATCCAGATCAGCGGCACGTTCGGCAGCCGCCAGGAGGAGGCGCAGCGCCTGGGCCGTGTGCTTCGCCCGAAGGCGGCCGCGGCGACGTTCTATACCTTGGTCACGCGCGACACGGTCGAGCTCGACTACGCCGCGCGACGGCAGCTCTTCCTGACGGAGCAGGGATACCGGTATGAAATCGAAGCCGTTTGACGTGCCCGACCGGGTGGAGGCGGAGGTGGACCGGCGGATCGACGAGATGTGGGCCGCCGCCGATCCGCTGGAGCGGACCCTGCTTCGCGCGGCAACCGCCGGGCCACGGATCGGCCGCGGAACGCTGGTCCGATGCGCGCTCGACCGGAGGTTCTCGCCGGCCGACATCGACCGGAAGCTCGCGCGTCTCGAGCGCGAAGGGATCCTCCTCTGGCGTGACGGCGAATTCACGCCGGGCTACTCGGTCCCTCCCGACGTTTCGGCGCGGATCAAGGCCGCCGCGCGCCGGGACGCGATCGCTCCGGCCACCTCGCCCAAGCCCATGGGCCCGACCGCCGACCATGGCGGCGCCTTCCTCGACGACGTCGTCACGACGCTTGCCTTCCTGCGCCGGGGCGCCTTCCGCATCACGCGGGGCGGCGCCGTGCACGCCGCCGACCTGCGTCGGCTCGCCGCGCGGCTGGTCTATCCGGAAGACGTTCCGGGCGTTTCGCCCTCCGGACCCGCCCCCGCCGGGCCGGCGGCGCCGGCCGGCGCCACCGTCGCCGCGGGCGGAGAGCTGTTTCCGAGCCGTCTCGGCTTCGCCCTGGAACTGATCCGCCGATTGCTCTTCGTTCGCTTCGAACCGGCGGAGGTACGGGTCGACGACCGGCGCGTCCGCGAGTGGCTCGATCGCCCGGCCGACCGCGTCCGTCGCGACCTGCTCAAGGCGGCTCGCCGCGAGCCGTGGCGCTACCAGCGGGAGCTGTCCGCCGTCGCCGACCTCCTGTCGGAGCGGCGTCCCGGCGACTGGGCCTACCTCGACGACCTGGCGCGCGCCCTCGAATACCACCCCGACTTCCTCGGCTGCCGCCCGGAGATGCTCCGCGCGCGCGTGCAGAGCGGCGCCACCTACCTCTGCTACCTCGGCGTGGCCTCCGTCGCTCCCGAAGAGCTGTTCCCCGACGCCGTTTCGCTCACGCCTCTCGGGCTCCGCCTGCTCTCGGACGACCCGCTGAACGACGGATCGACGGCGGAGACGGGCCGCCTGACGGTGCTCCCCACCTTCGAGGCGATCCTTCCCGCGTCGGCCTCGCTCGTGGCGCGGTACCAACTGGAGGTGTTCGCCGACGCCGAGCCCGGACCGTCGGGTCCGGTTCGCTCGTATCGGCTCGACAAGCGCGCCCTGCTGCAGGCGATGAAGGGATCGCTTCCCCTGGAGAGCGTGATCGCGTTCCTGGAGCAACAGGCCGGCAGCCTGCCCGACAACGTGCGCATCTCGCTCGAGGAGTGGTCGCGGTCGTACGGCGAGTACTACTTCATGAATCCGACCCTGCTCGTCTGTCGGGATGCGGCGGCGGCCGCGGCGGCCAAGTCCGATCCCAAGATCGGCGAGCGCGTGGTGGCGAACCTCACATCGGAGATCCTGATCCTGAGCGAGGGATCGGTCGAGCCGGTCCGGATGGCGCTGGAAGCCGCCGGCTCGATGCCGCGGGCCGGACTGGAGGAGATTCCTCCGACCAACGCCACCACCCCGCGGACGCCCCGCACCTCGTCCGAAGGGATCGACCGCGCGGCCTTGATCCAGGCGTTGGTCGGGCTGCGAAACGGCGAGCGCCCGGCGGACGCTCCCGAGGCGGCGGCCGATCGACCGGCGCCGAAGCGATGTTCGATGGCCGGTTGCCATCGTCCGCACGCGGCGCGCGGCCTGTGCACCTTGCATTACCAATCCGCGCGGCGGGGAAAGTTGGCCTTCCCCCCGACCTCGTCGACGATCTGACGGACACCGATATCCCAACGGGATATTTGAGTCCCGACGCATTGCGACATCGGTCCGATTCTTGAGACCTCGGACTTCTCTGTCACATGGCTAGCACAGCGCTGTTTCCCCTACTTTCCTCGCTCCTTGCGAATTCGCGTGGCGTTGTTGCCCCGGCGGCACATCCGTTGCTCACCCGGCGAAACATTCGTCGTTCATTTCGACTCGGAGCCGAGCATGCCGACCCCACGTGTCCCCTTCGTCCCCGTCGCGGCACTCCTTCTGACCGGAGCGCTGGCCCCATGGAACGTCGTCCACGCCGAGCCCCCGGAGCCGACGACGAGCCCGGCCCCTGCGACCACCGCATCTCCGGCCCCGGTTGCCGCCGCCACGCCGGCCCCGACGCCGACGCCGCTTCCGGTCCAGAACGGACGGTTCGTCCGCGGCGCCGGCGAAACCGTGCGCCCGTTCGCCGCCGGCGAACGACGCGGCGACCTCGGATTCGAGCCGTACTCCGGGTCCTACCTTCCGCGAAGCAGCGGACCGCTCGCCAACTCGGAGAGCGATTCGACGATCCGCAAGATGATCGTCGACGGCTTCAGCGACGGCGCGTGCAACCTCGTCCATCGGGTGATCCAGGAAAACGCCGCCAAGGACACCGCGGCGAAGTTCGAGACGGTGGGTAGCGCCGGCTTCCGGGAACGGTATCTGCGCGAAGGCTACGACAGCTCCGCCGAGAGTTGGACCGGCTTCTGCCACAACTGGGCCCCGGCCGGTCTCGATCGCTCGATCAACTTCATGGTGTCGATGGACAAGATCTTCGCCGACGTCCCCTTCGGGATCGGCGACCTGCGGGAGCTGACGACCTTCAACCTGCCGCGCGCCTGGGGCCACGCCTGGTTCGGCAAGCGACACAACGACAAGGACAAGACGGAGCCGATCGAGGACAGCCTCGACCCGATCGACGTCCTCACCATCCTCGAGAACTACGTCGGCGAGGGGAAGCCGGGGATCGTCTTCGACGTCGACCCGGGCTACATGGTCTGGAACCAACCCTTCTACAAGTGGAGCATGGTCTCGACCGAGATCACCGACCCGACGGCCTTCGGTCCGAAGAAGCCGCCGCAGGGGGGCAAGGTGTTCAAGGCCCGGATCGACGCGACCTACGGGCTCGAAGGGCACTACGGTTACCGCGGACCGACGATCAGCCGCACGACCACGTGGAACGCGCTGATCTACACCGACGCTTCCGGAAACGTCGTCGACAGCGCGTGGGACGGCTACAACAAGATCCCCGACTTCGCATGGGCAGCGCTGATGCCCGGCCGGAGCGCCGACTTCGACCGCCTGAAGAAGATCGCGTCGGAGGGGATCTCGGTGAAGGACATCGAGGAGTTCTGCCGCCTCATGTCGGAGCTTCCGCAGGGACCGATCGCCGACGAGACGGCGGCGACCCTTTCGGCGTTGCTCGACAAGATCTGCCCGGTGCTCGACCAGAACAGGCTCGCCGATTTCATTCGCGCAACGGCGGAACGCATCGGGCAGGACTACAGCGTGGTCGACGCGGCGGTGAAGAGCGAGACCGATGCACACGCCGAAGTCCCTCCGCCGGAGC
>CAYJRR010000005.1:0-59366 GCA_964372275.1 uncultured bacterium | reverse complement strand
GACGCGGCGGTGAAGAGCGAGACCGATGCACACGCCGAAGTCCCTCCGCCGGAGCCGGCGCCCGGCGACGCCTCCACGCCGGACAGCGAGTCAGGCTCGACACCCGCCTGACGGTGGGACGTCGTTGACCTCCTATCGAAGACCCAGTCAGGGGGCCGTCCGATGGGAGACCGACATCCCTTCGGGACATATCAATCCCACAAACTGGGGGTGACTGACAGCAGGCGATTCCGAGTGAGATCTCCGTGACTCACTCACGAAGGACTGACAAAGCGATTAATTGACAGCCACTTATCAATGATATCGCGGGGTGGATAGTGCAGGGCACAGCGGTTGCTGAATGTCCCGCCGACCGACGTTCACCTTCGAATCGACCTTCAGAACCGAACCAAGGAGCGGACATGTATACCACACGTACGTCGATCGCCGGCCTCGCCGCGGTCCTGGTCTGGAACGCGAGCGCGCTTGCGCAGCCGGTCACCGAAACGGAGACGGCGGCCACTTCGACCACGGCAGCCACTCCGGCGGCGCCCCCCCTTCCGAAGCAGAACGGTCGCTTCGTGCGCGGCGCGGGTGAATCGGTGATGAAGATCCGCCAGGGGAAGAAGAGGGGGGATATGGGCTTCAAGCCCTACTCCGGTTCCTACCTCCCGCGCTCGAGCGGTCCTCTCGCCAATTCGGAGAGCGACGCCGAGATCCGTCGGATGGTCACCGACGGCTTCAACAACGGGGAGTGCAACCTCGTCCACCAGGTCATCAAGGACAACGCCAAGAAGGACACCGCGGCGAAGTTCGAGGCGGTCGGCGTCGACGGGTTCCGCGAGCGCTACCTGCGCGAGGGGTACGACAAGGAAGCGGAGAGTTGGACCGGCTTCTGCCACAACTGGGCGCCGGCCGGACTCGACCAGAACATCAACTTCATCGTCTCGATGGACAAGATCTACGCCGACGTCCCGTTCGGCATCGCGGACATGCGCGAGCTGATGACCTTCAACTTCCCCGACAGCTGGAACGTTGCCTGGTTCGGCAAGCGCCACAACGACAAGGACTCGGAGGAGAAGATCGAGGACAGCCTCGATCCGGTCGACCTGATCACGATCCTGGACAACTACGTCGACGAAGGGAAACCGGGGATCGTGCTCGACGTCGATCCGGGCTACATGGTCTGGAACCAGCCCGTCTACAAGTGGGACATGGAGACGAAGCGCATCGAGAATCCGGCCGAGTTCGGTCCCAAGCGGCCGCCGGAAAAGGGGCGCGTCTACAAGGTGAAGATCAACGCCACCTACGGCCTTGAAGGGCACTACGGGTACCGCGGCGACACGATCGAGCGAACGACCAGCTGGGACGCCTACCTCTACACCGACAAGAAGGGGAACATCGTCGACAGCGCCTGGGACGGTTCCAACCGCATCCCCGACTTCGCGTGGATCCCGCGCGCGCCATCCACCAATGCCGAGTTCGAGAAGATGAAGAAGATCGCCGAGGAGGGGATCTCGGTGAAGGACATCGAGGAGTTCTGCCGTCGCATGGCGGCCCTTCCGAACGGAAGGATCAAGAAGAAGGAGGCGCAGAAGCTCTCCAGGCTCCTCGACAAGATCTGCCCGGTCCTCGACCAGAACAAGCTCGCCGACTTCATCCGCAAGACGGCGGAGCGCACCGGCCAGGACTACAGCGTGCTGGACGGAATGCTGCACAGCGAGACGCCGGCCCACGAGGACGTTGCCCCGACGGCGGAACCGGCGCCCGCGCCGGCAACACCGCCGGCGGACGGCAGCTCGCCCAGCCCGGCGTGACGTAGGCGGCGGTGCGAACGGCGGCCCGGGAACTCGTCAAGCTCCTTGGCCGCCGTTCAGCGCCTTCACCTCGAGATCCAGGCGGTCGGCCACTTCCGAAATCCGCCGCCGGTGTTCCCCTTCGCGATACGGCTCGTTGTAGAGGAAGCGCCGGATCCCGGTGTTCACCAGCACGCGGAAGCAGTCCCAGCAGGGGCTCGCGGTGGTGTAGATGCTCGCGCCTTTCACCGAGACGCCCCGCGCCGCCGCCTGGGCGATGGCGTTCATCTCGGCGTGGATCGTCCGGACGCAGTGCCCGTTGACCATGTCGTGTCCGGCCTCGTCGCAGTGCGGCATCCCACGCACCGAGCCGTTGTATCCGGTGGCCACGACCTGCTTGTCGACGACGATCACCGCGCCGACATGCTTCCGATCGCAGGTGGCGCGCCGCGAGGCAGCAAGGGAGAAGCCCATGAAGTACTCGTCCCAACCGGGTCGGGCGTTCGATCGATCGCTCATCGGAGCCGGATCCTACACCCGGATCGCGCGACGAACGGGCTGGGACATGGAGAGCTCGGTCATCGTTGATGAACAACGACTCACCACATTCAGACGAGACATCGATGCGACACTTGCCAGGGCATGACAAGGCAAGCCCTTGAAAAGTAAAGAGATGATCTCGACGCGCCGTGGCACGCCTCCTGCTCCACACGCGCGCCACGCCCGACGGTGGGCGCGCGTAGGAGGAGGCTTCGATGTCCATGTTTGCGACACGCCTGACCACGGCGAGCAGTCTGATCTTTCTGGCCGGAACGGCATCGGCCCAGACCGGACGATACGTCGACGACCTCGCGAAGCCGACGATCACCGCGGGCGACGTATCGGCGAAGATGGACTTGCAGCCCTACTCCTCGTCCTACCTCCCGCGCTACGAAGGGCCGCTCGCGCGGGAGCGCGACACGGAGATCGAGCGGATGCTGCGACGCGGCTACGGCGACTGCGACCTGGTCCACCAGGTGATCAAGGACAACGCTGCCAAGCCGACGAGCGAGAAGTTCGACGTGGCGATGACCGCCTCGGAAGGACGCAACCCCGGACTCACCGAGAACTACAACCGGACCGGGTACGACAAGAAGGCGAAGCGCTGGGAGGGCTTCTGCCACAACTGGGCCCCTGCCGGGATCGACCCCGCGTCCGCCTTCGTCGTCGAGTTGGACAAGATCTACGCCGACGTGCCGTTCGGCATCGGCGACTTGCGCGAGCTGACCACCTGGTTCTACCCGCGCCCCTACTCCGAGTTCTACGGCGCCCGAAACTACGGCCGCGAGTCGGCGAGCGACAACCTCGACCCGGTCGACCTGTTGACCCTGCTCGAGACCTACGTCGGGCCCGACAAGCCGGGGATCGTCTTCGACGTCGATCCGGGCGTCGAGGTCTGGAACCAGGCGATCTACTCCTGGAAGCGTACGGCGACCGAGCTCACCGGCCGATCGCGGGGCCGGCTGCCGGGCGGCGCCACCAAGGCGTTCGAGGTCGACCTGAACCTGGAGTACGTCGCCGAGAGCCACTACGCGGCCCGCGGCGAGACCAACCTCGTTCCGCTCTCCTGGAAGATGAAGGTGTACACCGACGACGAGGGGAACATCGTCAAGGCGAAATGGGGCAAGCCCCGCGGCGACAAGATCCCCGACTTCGCGTGGGCGCCGACCGGCAAGAACGACTCCGCCGACTTCCGCCGTCTCAAGAAGATCGCCAAGGACGGCGTCTCGGTGAAGGAGATCGAGAAGTTCTGCCGTTCGATGCAGGCCCTCACCGCCGCCTCCTTCAACGCCGGCGAAGGGCGCCGGATCGCCGAGACCCTGACCGCGATCTGCCCGGTGCTCGACCAGAACAAGCTCTCGGACTACATCCGCCGGACGGCCGAGCGGACCGGGATCGACTTCTCGGTCCTGGAGTCGACGCTCCGCGAGGAGCCGGCGGGCGGCAACGGCTAGCCCGTCCGCCCTTCGGCGCCCCTCGGCCGGTAGGACAGTACCCACCTGGGGCCGTCCGAACGCGCGCCTCGCCCCGTGATTCCAACGGATTTTCGCGGGGCGCGCGCGGTACGCCGGTTGCTCCACCATCGTTTCGACGATTCGAAGTTCCTCCCCGGGGGCGGGGCGTCCGGAATTGGCCGGCGCTCCGCCCCTTCTTTCTTCCTCGACGGCGCTCGTGGTATGACCCGCGCCAACCACGAGGAGAGTAGACAGAATGGCCCATCGAAGGATCGTTCCCCCCTTGGCGGCGCTTTTCGCGGTCGCGGCGGTGAATTGGATCGCGGCATGCGTGCCCGGTGACGACGGCGATCTCTTCGAGGCTCCGGAGGAGGAGCCGACGCCGGCGCCGGAGCCGGAGGTGGAGGCGCGCTGCCAGATCGTCTGGACCCAGCCGAATCCGGACGAGCCCGGGACGTTGATCGACCTGTTCGCCGTCGACGGCCCGCGGGAGCTGTGGTGGGGGAATGCGACCCATGGCTTCGACGATTTCCTCGGGGTCTTCGCCACCGCCGTCGTCTACGAGGGACACTCCGTCGATCCGAACGACGTACTGATCGTGACCACCTCGGCGACGGTCGGGGTCGTCACCACCGACGGGGAGTTCACCCTCAACCTGACGGTCAACGGTCCGACCGCAGGGGCGAAGGTGATCTACGACGACGCCGACGCAAACGACCTTCGCGTCTTCGGCACCGGGACGTCGCTGATCGGCGTGAACGACCAGGGCCTGTTCGACGGGAACTTCTCCAGCGAGGACCCGGACGATCCGCTCGACCTGGAGAACGTCGCCTTCGTCGACATCACCCTCGGAACGGCCGCCACGATGACGATCGGCGGCGATCCGGAGACCGGTTCCCGCTCCTTCGCCGTCTGCTACGAGGTGGAAGGGGGGGCGGAGATCTCCGCCGCCAAGGCGCTTACGACCCTTCGCCGCTTCCGGCGGGAGTAGCCGTTTCCGGTGTCCGCGCCGCCGGAGGGGCTCCGGCAGGCGTGGCGGTCGTCGCATTGCCGGGCGTCGGGGGCGCCTTCGACTCTCCCGTCGTCGCATCGCCGGGCGACGCGGGTGCCTTCGACTCCCCGTCGGACGTCGCCGTGTCCGTCTTCGCCGGCTCCGCCTTGGCGGGACGCGGGCCTGGCTTTCGCCCCTCCAGCAGCACGTGCGGCTCCAGCGCGCGAACGTCGCGATACCCGGCCTCGCGCAACCATCCCGACAGCTCTCCGGCCGAGTAGCAGCGGCCGCCCTCGGTCTGCAGCAGCATGTTGAGCGAGAAGACGGCCCCCTTCGGGCCGGTGCGGTCGTCGGCCAGCAGCATGTCGCGGATCACCAGCCTCCCTCCGGGATGGAGCGCGTCGAACGCACGCTTCAGGAGGGACTTGAGTCCGGCCTCCCCCTCCATGTGCACGACGTTGGAGGCGAAGACGACGTCGAACGGTCCGCCGAAGGGATCGACGTGGTAGTCCCCCTCCACCAGCGCGATGCGCTTGTGGACGTCGGTCTTGGCGGTCGTTTCGCGCGCGAGCTCGATGGCAATCGGCAGGTCGAGCAGGGTCGCCTGGAGCTTCGGCCATCGGCGGCACAGCGCGATGGCGTAGGTCCCGGCCCCGCCGCCCAGGTCGAGCAGCGAGCTCGCGTCGTCGAGGCGCACCTTTTCCACCACCTGCCGGACGAAGAGCGCCTCGGCGCGGGCGTGGATCGCGCGCAGGAGCGTCTTGGACCGGTCGGCGTCCTCGGAAAAGAGCTTCGACCCCGCGGGCCGCTTGCCGGTACGGATCGCCTCCTCGAGCTTCCCCCACCGGTCCCACGACGACGCTTCGAACAGCACGCTCCAGCCGACGTACCCGCGCTGCCCCCGGACCAGGTGCGATTGGGCGTGCGCGGCGTTCGCGTAGCGGTCGGCGCGCTTCGAGAGATAGCCGACCTCGCACAGTGCGTTCAGCAGGAGCTCGGTGGCCCGCCGGTCGGCGCCGATCCGGACGGCGACGTCCTCCGCCGTCGCGGGACCGTCGGCCAGCAAGGTGAAGAGGTCGAGCGCCGTCGCCACCTGGATCGTCCGCGCCTCCCAGCAGGAGACGTCTTCGAAGATCCTCTCCGCCGCAGACGGCCCGCCGGGCGAGCTTCCGCCCGGAGAACCTCCCCCTCCTCGCCGACGCCTCACCATGCGCACGTTCCTCCGTCGATCCGGATCGCCTGCCCGTGGATCCCCCTCGCCTCCCGGCCGCACAGGAAGACGACCAACTCGGCCACCTCCGACGGGGCGAGGATCCGTCCGATCGGAACCGCGGCGAGGGCGTCGGCGCGCGCCCTGGCGACGTCGACCTCGCGGCCACGCGCGATCGACTGAAATCCGCGCTCGGCCATCGAGGTCTCGACCCAGCCGGGACACAGCGCGTTCACCGTGATGCCGCGCGGCGCCACCTCCGCCGCGAGCGCGCGGGTGAGCCCGATGACGCCGTGCTTGGCGGCGACGTAGGCCCCGGAGTCGGTGACGCCGAAGATCCCCAGCACGCTGGCGATGTTCACCACCCGCCCCCCTTCGCCGAGGTGGCGAAGCGCGGCGCGGCAGACGTAGAAGGTGCCGGTGAGATTCGCGCGAACGACCCGGTCGAACCACTCGTCGCTTCCGCGGGCGATCGACGATCGCTCCGAGAGCCCGGCGTTGTTCACCACGATGTCGAGCCCGCCGGCGGTGGCGGCCACCTCGTCGACCACGCGGTCGACGGCCGACGAATCGGTCACGTCGAGCGTGCGCGCGAACGCCCCGTTGCCGATCCTCGCGGCATGGGACTCGATCTCGGCGGTGGTGCGCGCCGCGAGCGCCACGCGGCACCCGGCTGCCGCGAGCGCCGTCGCGATCGATTCGCCGATCCCGCGCGAGGCGCCGGTCACCAACGCCACCTTCCCCGCCAATGGGCCCGTCATGGAAGGCGCCTTCCTACCACCTTCAGCCGCGGCCGGCGAGGGTCGAGCGCCGGCTCCTCTTCGGAGTGGATCGGCCTCCCGCCGCGCGCACGGAGTCCGTCGGCCACCACGTCGCGAAGCCGGTGTGACGGATGGATCTCGGGTGCGGGCGCGGTCGCCAGCGCTTCGCGGACACCGTCGCCGCCGGCGGCCAGGAAGTCGTTCCAGACGACGACGTAGCGCCGCTTCGGATCGAGCGGCTTCCGGGTGGCGAGGTCGAACGCTCTCGCCTGGGCCGTGAGGCCGGCGCCGTGGATCTCGACGTAGAGCCCGGAGGACTGGAAAACCCTCCCGGTCCGCGCCACGGCGGTCAGGAGACGCTCGATCTCGAGTCCGGTGAGGGCGATCGTCGACAGCACGTTGTCGAACGGCAACGTCTCGTAGAGCGCGCCGTATGTGATCGGTCCGGCGGCGATCGGCGCGCGGATCCCGCCCGAGTTCTGCAGGGCGAAGTCGGCGTCGGGGACGTCGGGGAGCCGCCGCGTCGCCGCCCGCATCTCGTCGGCGATGAAGGAGCCGGCATCGGAGGCCTCGCTGCGCGAGAGCCCGAGCGTGCGGGCCGCCACCCCGATCACCTCCGACTTCACGCCGAGCACCTCCTGGCGGAACGGCGCGAGCATCCGGTCGATGCGCGCGTCGGGCACGATCGGGCCCCCGAGGAAAGAGGCCGGAGCGACCGACGGGCGCGGGGCCGGTCCATCCGGGAGGGGGAAGCAGCTCTGGGTCTCCACCAGGACGTCACGGCAGATCGGCTGCGGAGGGAAGACGCTCGAGCGCAGCACCGTCCCCGTCGCCGGGTCGACGTCGAGTTCGATCCGGCCCAGGGCCAGGCCGTAGGCCCCCGACTCGATGACCGGAACGCCGGAGATGTAGTGCGCGATCGTCTGGTGCGTGTGCCCGGCGACGAAGGCGTCGACCGTCCGGGGCGGGAGATCGCGCAGCACGCGCGCGACCTCCTCGTCGGCGGCGCAGGCCGACTCGTCCCGCGGATCGCTTCCGGGACGGCATCGACCTCCGAGGTGGGCGACCGCGATCACCAGCACGGCGCCGCGCGCGCGTGCCTCCTCCGAGGCTTTGACCAACGCCGTGGCCGGAGGATCGAACGCCAGGCCGGCGACGTTCGCCGCTTGGGTGGTGTTCGGCGTGTCCTCCGTCGACAGGCCGACGAGTGCTACCTTGAGACCGCGGCGCCGGATCGTCACCCAGGGCTGGAACGACGGCGCCCCCGCCTCCACCGGGCGCGCGTTCGCCGACAAGATCGGAAACCGCGCCTCCTTGATGCGGTCGAGGAGCGCGCCGAACCGTTCGTCCGGCGGGTCGGCGCGGCCGGCCAGCGAGACCGGTCCCGACGGGCCGTAGTCGAACTCGTGGTTCCCCAGCGCGGCGGCGTCGTAGCCGATCTCGTTGTCGAGCATCACGACCGGCCGCCCCTCGAAGAGGTTGCTCTCCATCGATCCCTGCCACATGTCGCCGGCGGAAAGCGCGATCGTCCCCTCCGGATCGAGGGCGCGGAGCTTCTGCACGTAGGCGTAGAGGAGCGCCGCGCCACCGACGCGGAGCTCGGCGAACGAGCCGCCGCTGGTCGCGACCAGCACCTTCCGCTCGTCGAGCGCCCCGTGGAAGTCGTTCACGCCGAGGATGGTGATCCGGACCGGATGCGAGGGGGCGATTGCCGGAGGGGGCTCGCGTAGCGAACACGCGGCAGCGGCGAGCGCCGTCGCATGCAGAGCTCTCCGAACCACGGGAGTCATCGGCGAGATCCTGAACGGAAAATGGAAAATGGAAAATTGAAAATGAAAAACCGATCAATGGCCGGAATCCATTTACCGGTTTTCCATTTTCAATTTTCCATTTTCAGTTCTCCGCCCCCCCTCGGCGATGGCCGCCTCTCCCCGCGTGTTATCGTTCCTCGGTGCGCCCCTTCCTCGCGTTCGTTCTCATCGCCGCGAGCGTGGGCGCCGCCGGCTGCCTTCCCCGCCCTCCGGGCACCCCCGCCGGTTGGCCCCGCCGCGCCGACCTGATCGTCGACGGTTCGAGCGGCGCCGAACGGACCTTCGCGGCGTTGATCGACGACCTGGCGCAGGCCGACGTCGTCTTCGTCGGCGAAGACCACGACAACCGGCATCACCACCGGTGGCAACACCGCATCGCGGACGCGCTGATCGGGTTGAAGCCGGACCTGGCGCTGGGGATCGAGATGCTTCCGTGGTCGCGGCAGGAGGCCGTCGACCGGTTCACGCGCGGCGAGATCGACCTCGACGTCCTTGCCGCCGCGACCGAGTGGAAGACGACCTGGGGATTCCCGATCCGGCTCTACGCGCCGCTGTTCGAGCTCGCCCGCGATCGCAAGGGTCGGATCTTCGCGCTGAACGCGCCGGAGCCGATGGTCCGGCGCCTCTCCCAAGCGGGGCTCGACGGTCTCGCGGCCGAGGAGCGGTCCACCTATCCGGAGATGGACCTCGAAAACGCGGCGCACCGGGAGTTCGTACGCGAGGCGTTCCGCCACCACCACGCGCTGCCGGAGGAGACGTTCCGCCGCTTCTACGCCGTGCAGGTGCTTTGGGACGAGACGATGGCCGAACGGACGGTCCTGGCGATGCGGACCCGGCCGGGCGAGCCGGAGCTCGACCCGAAGCGACCCGCGACACGCCCGATGATGGTGATCGCCGGGACGGGTCACCTGATCCGGCGGATGGGGATCCCGTCGCGTGTGGAGCGCCGCGTGCCGGGGGTCCGCACGCGCGTGGTGTTGCCGATCGCCTCCACCCGACGGCGCCCGGCCGACCTCGCCGGCGCCGTCCGCAACGGCGACGCCGACTGGCTCCTCGTCACGCCGGCGGCCGACTAGGACGCCTCGGCGAAGCGCACCCGGCGCGCTACAGTGGAGGGCACCGTGCCCCGCCGAAAGCGCCGCCGCGACGACCCGCCGCCGGAGCCCGCCTCTTCCCGCGGGAGCGGCGAGCTCAATGCCCCACGAAACAGTCCCTTCGCGGAGGCGGCCGGCCTCCTCCGCGCCACGGTGCCGGCCCCCATGCCGCCGACCTCCGACGGCGGGCCCGACCCCGGATCCGACGACGGCGCGCGAGCCGCGAACGCCGCCGGTGAGCCGCCCGCGGACTCCGATGCCGACCTCTTCGCGCAGGCGGTCGGTCCGGTGCGCGCGCTGCCCCGCCGCGACCGCATCGCGCCGGCGCGCCCGGAGCCGATCACCGCGCCCCTCTACGACGAAGAGGCCGAAGCCCTGGCGCGGTTGGCGGCGATGGTCGACGGCACCGAACCGCTCGGGCACGAGTTCAGCGAGGAGCATACCGAGTGGATCGCCCCGGACGCCGACGCCGGCCTGCTGCCGCGGCTGGTGGCCGGCGACTTCGCCGTCCAGGCGCACCTCGACCTGCACGGCATGATCCGCGAGCAGGCCCATGCGGCCGTCGTCCGCTTCCTCGCGAACGCCCGCGTCCGTCGGCTGCGCTGCGTGCTCGTCGTCCACGGGCGCGGCCACCACTCCGAGGGTTCGATTCCGGTGCTGAAGCTCGCGCTGCAGCGGTGGCTGCGGCGGGGCGTGCTGCGCAGTTGGATCCTCGCCTACGCCACCGCCCGACCGGTCGACGGCGGCGCCGGGGCAATGTACGTGCTGCTGAAGTAGACTCCGCGTCATGCTCGCTCCGTCGCGTTCGCCCGGAGACCGCCCGGGCGCCTGGCGCCGTCGAACGCTCCTGTTCCTCGCGTCGATCCCGGCCGTCGCCTGCCTTCCGGAGCGCGACAATCCGCACGACCCGTCGAACCGCCCCCTCGTCCGCGCGAAGTTGATCGACTTCACGAAACCCAACTCCACCGAGTGCGGCGACCCCGCCGGTCGTGACGACGTCAGCGACCGCGATTGGCCGGAAGTGGTCGCCGTCGGCCGCGGCCGCTGCCTCGCCGTCGACGCGCGGGCGACCGAGGAGCCGCAGGGGGGGACCCTCGAATCGCTCTCGTTCTCCTTCACCCTCGACACCGGCAACGGCCCCGCGCGCGTCGCGTCGACCACCGGCGCGATCCTCGTACTCGACGCGTCGTGGCGACTCGGCCCTCCGATCGATCGCGAACTTCAGATCGTCGTCGCCGCGACCGACGACGACGGCTCGACCGGCACCGCGGCCGTGTCGCTCGTGCTCCTCAATGGTCGTCCGACCGCCGTCGCCGACCCGACGCGTCAACTTCCACTCGGTGGGTGGCCGTGGCACCCGACCGGCACCGTCCCCGTCTTCTTCGACGGGAGCCGGTCGCACGATCCCGACGGAGACGACCTGGACTACTGCTGGACCTTCCCTGGAGAAACGGTGGAGGTCTGCCACGAGGACGCCGACGACCCGGCGTTCACCAAGCCGGTCGCGACCGCTGCCTCGGGCCGGTTCGCCGCCCGACTGGTCGTCACCGACGGCAAGACGCGATCGCTGCCCGCGTCGTCCGAGGTTTGGATCGGACCGCCATCGGTGTGGTTTGCGGGCAACGCGTCGGGTGCCGTCGACGCTTCGATCGGGCTGTACGAACCGCGACCGACGGGGATCGGCTTCGGCAGCGCGGCCTGGTCGGTAACGACCGGGAACGGACCGGGGCTGCTCTTCTACGACTCGTCGAACCTCTGGCTCGCACCCTATCCCGAGGCCGTCCTTCCGGGCGTCCCGCGAACGGTCTCCGGGACGATCGAAGGGGCCGTCTCGGACGGCCAAGGGTGGATCTGGGCGCTGGAGCGGGTCGACGGCGGTGGAGACGCGCATTTCCAGCTCCGAAAGCTCCGCGCCGACGCCGGCGCCGACGGCGGGCTCGCGGTCGACGCGACGATTCCGCTCCAATCTTCCGACGACCACTGCGCGGAGAGCGTCCCGCCGGCCCTTTCCGGAAGGCTCGACGGCGGCGTCTGGATCGCGAGCCGCAGCACCGGCGACCTGCGCACGATCACCCTCTCCGGAGCGGCGAAGATCCACGCGACCGGCACCGGCGCGCCGACCTACGACTCGGAGTGCTATCCGGGCGAACACGACGACCGCGCCTACGCGTCGGTCGCCGTCCGGCCGGAGGCGAACCAGGCATGGGCGGCTCCGTTCTCCTTCTCGCAGGTGGAAGACGCCGAGGCCCAGCTCGAGGTCTACCTCGATCCCGACGACGTCGCGACCCCTCCGACGACGCTGCGCCTCCCCTTCACGCCGAGCGACCTCGCGTGGATCTCGCGCGACGAACTTCTCGTCGCCTCGGTGGCGGAAGGGGTCGTCAAGTTCGACATCGGGCTCTGGGACGCCGGAGCGCCGATCGAGGAGGCGATCCTGTGGAGGGCGCCGGAGCTCGCGGGCGTCGACCGGCTGGTCGTCGATCCGGTTCGGGGCGCCGGTTGGGCGTTGAACGTCGACAACGACGGGATCGCGCCGGAGGTCCTCGGCCTCGTCGACACGGACGGCTCCGTCCGGGCGTTCGATCCGAGCGACTGGCCCGACCTTCCGCAGTTCGTCGACCCCGACGGCTTTCTCTGGATCCCTGGCGGCGGCGGGTTCCTCCGCGTCCATGCGTCACGCACCGACGGGACCGTCTTCCACAACGCGACGCCGATTCCCGGGGGGATCGCGACGGTCGACGCCTCGACCGGCTGGCTGTGGTCGGCGGTCGCACTGGGTCAATACGTCGACAACCAGCCGCGGGGCCTCGTGGCGACGACGCCCGACGGTCGGACGGCCCGGGTGGTGAGGACCCTTCGGGAGGAGGGTGGCGCCGACGTCGCTCTCCCGCTGTTCGACGCGCTGCGCGTCAGCGGCGACGGCGCCACGCTGTTCCTGGCCACGCTCCACGACTCCCCGACCGAGCGGTCGCTTCTCCGCGTCGACCTGCGGGTCGATCCTCCGCGCGTCACGGGTCGGCTCTCGGACCCTTCGACCGGCGTCGAGGACCGGATCCTCGATTCGATCCTCGGGTCGGAGGGGAATCCGGGCACGATGCTGTTCGCGCCCGCGGTTCCGGACGGGTCGTTCGTCTGGACCTTCGACCGGACGAGCTACGAGGTGTTCACGGTCGACTCGGGCTTCGGGGCGTCGGCGGCGGTGCTGACCCTGCTCGACGCCGCGGAGCAGTCGGGGGTCGACCTCGCCCCCGGTTCGCCGTGGGCGGCAACGATGCCGGCAAGCGGACGGCTGTGCCTGGTGACGTGGGGGTCGGACAACCTCTACCGGGTGCGGCTCGTCGAGACCGACGGCGGCGGGGAGTCGGCGATCGCGACGGCCCCGTCGGCGGCGGGCGGCTTCCACGGCGCCTACGTCGCGACCTGGGGGGATTCGTCGGGGAACGAAGCCTGTTGGGTGGCGACCGTGCGCAACAGCAGCTTCTACGAATGGGACCTGCTCGCCGTCGACGGCGACGGTGGCCTCGTCGGTTCCGAGGCGTTCACCGACGACACGTCGATTCCGCCGGAGACGGGGTTCCCGCTCTCGATCGTGCCCGTCACCGGAGAGGAGGCATGGATGACGATCGGCCTCTACCCGGGGGGCGCCATCGTACGGCGCCGCCTCGTGTTCCCGTTCGTCGCGCTCGACGTGCCGGCGTTCGACGCGGGCGAGGTCCTGCGCGGCCCCTTCTCCGGAAACCTGTAGGCCCGCGTGCGCCGCCATCCCACGCGCGTCGTCTGCCTCACCGAGGAGACGACCGAGATCCTCTACGCCATCGGGGCCGGCGATCGGGTCGTCGGCGTGTCGGGATACACCGTGCGCCCGAAGGAGGCGCGCCGGAAGCCGCGCGTGTCGGCCTACCTCACCGCCGACGTGCCCAAGATCGAGGCGCTGCGGCCGGACCTCGTGCTCGCCTTCTCCGACCTGCAGGCCGACATCGTCCGCGACCTGATGAAACGGGGGCACGCCGTCGTCGGCTTCAACCAACGCTCGGTGGAGGAGATCCTGGTCGTGGTGCGGCAGGTGGCGGCGCTGGTCGGACTCCACGACGAAGGGGAACGGCTGGCGTCCCGCCTGGAGGAGAACCTCGACCGGATCCGCGAGCGGGCGGCGCAATTGCCTCGGCGGCCGCGGGTCTTCTTCGAAGAGTGGGACGAGCCGCTGATCTCCGGGATCCGCTGGGTCTCGGAGCTGGTGGAGATCGCCGGTGGCGAGGAGGTCTTCCCGGAGCTGCGCGCGCGGCACGACGGCCCCGGCCGCGTCGTGTCGCCGGAGTCGGTCGTCGAGCGCGCGCCGGAGGTGATCCTCGCGTCGTGGTGCGGCAAGAAGGTCCGCCCCGAGCGGATCGCCGCCCGCGCCGGCTGGGATCGCGTCCCGGCGGTCGCCGCGGGGCGCATCCACGAGATCAAGTCGCCGCTGATCCTCCAACCCGGGCCGGCGGCGCTGACCGACGGCCTCGACGCGCTCCACCGCCACATCGCCGACGCCGCCCGCGCGTAGAGCCGCCGAGATACCCGGCGGCGAGATCGCGGTTGCGGCGCGCGCGAAGTCGCGCGATCGTCGGCCGTTCGATGGCCCCCGACGATCCCCTCTCCCGCGCCCGGCCGGTAGCCGAGATCCCGGCCGCCGCCTGCCGCCACCTGCGCGTCATCGCCTGCGACATCGACGACACCGTCACCACCGACGGGAAGATCCCCGCCATCGCCTTCGCCGCGCTCTGGCGGGCGAAGGAAGCGGGGCTGGCGGTGGTGCCGGTGACGGGAAGACCCGCGGGATGGTGCGACCACATCGCGCGCATGTGGCCGGTCGACGGCGTCGTCGGCGAGAACGGCGCACTCTACTTCCGCCACGCCGGTTCCCGGATCGAAAGGCGATGGATCCTCCCCCCCGACGCGCGCGCGGAGAACCGTCGCAAGCTCGACCGGATTGCGGAGGAGATCCTCGCCGGCGTTCCGGGCGCGGCCATCGCCTCGGACCAGTTCTGCCGCGAGTTCGACCTCGCCATCGACTTCTGCGAGGACGTCCCGCCGCTGCCCCGCGAGGCGGTCGACCGGATCGTGGCGATCTTCGAGCGGCACGGATGCACCGCCAAGGTCTCCTCGATCCACGTCAACGGGTGGTTCGGGTCGTACGACAAGCAGGGGATGATCCGCGCCTTCCTGCGCGACGAGCTTTCGATCGACGCCGACGCCGACCCCGCCACGGTGCTGTTCGCCGGCGACTCGCCGAACGACGAGCCGATGTTCCGCCGCTTCCCGGTCTCGGTGGGGATGGCCAACATCGCCGACTTCCGGGACCGGATCGTCGACCCGCCGGCCTATATCGCCTCGAAGCGCGGGGGCGAGGGGTTCGCCGAGACGATCGACGAGATCCTTCGCAAACGTTAGCTAGAGCGCCGCTTCGGGGCGCCTGTAACGGTTGGAGGCGTGCCGGGGTCACTCGCCCCGCTTTGGGGCGCCCCCGCCCCTTTAGCGTCGCGCGACGAGCGTGGCGACGACGGCGTAGACGATGGCGCCGCCGAGGAGGACGCCGGCCAGCGCCGCGATCAGGCGGTTGCGCGCGCGGAAGCGGTCCAGGTCGCGCCCCTCGTTCTCGAGCCGCTCCAGGTGCTCCAGGCGGACCAGCCCGCTCACCCGGTCGAAGGCGCCGCTCAGGTGCGGAAGGCGCGCGGCGATGGCGCGGTCGAGACGTCCGGAGAGCTCGATCAAGGCGTCGGCGACGGGCCGGATGTCGCTTCCCGGTTGCCCTTCCGACCACCGGTCGAAGCGGTTGGCCGCGGTGCGCAGGCGGCGGACCGTCTCGATCACCGCCTCGCGCACGGCGGTCGGCTCATCGTCGAGCGCCGGATCGTACTTCTCCAGCGCCTCGGTCAACGCCGCCGCCTGGCACCGGGCGACGCCGACATCGGCCCACAGGGTGCGCGATTCGTCCGACGCCCCATCGCCGGAGGCGGAGATCGCCGCCCGCTCGGAGGGGCTCAACGACGGCAGCGCGGTCGTCAGCCACTCCAGTTTCGGCTGCGGCTCGGCGAGAGCCTCCTTGAGCCAGGCGGCGTCGAGCCGCCGCACCGACACGATGGCGTCGGCGGGCTCGATGCTGCGGGACGATGCGTCGAACGTCCCGAGGTAGTTCTCGAGCTCGGCGCGCTCGCTCGACCGCATCCCGACGAAGCGCATCCGGGCGATTGCGCTGTTCGATCCGTTGAGCACCCCGCGCACCAGTCCCCAGGTGTCGAGGAGGGCGTCCCCCTTGCGGATCGGCAGGGCGATCCGGATCACCGATCCGATCTCGATCGGTCCAGTGACGCGGATCTGCAGACCGCCGACCGAGAGGTTCTCGACGACGGCGCGCAGCGGCTCGTCGCCGGGCTGGATCTGCACCGGAAGGCGGACGCGGTAGCGGGTGTAGCGCCGGGCGTTGACCCCGGCGAAATGGCAGATCGCCTCCTCGAAGCGGTCGGCGTCGTCCGGAAGGAAGACGACGTCGGTCGCCCCGGCGGCGAACGCCTCCTCTCGCGCGCGCTCCGCCGATTCGCCGGCGCCGGTGGGCAGCGGCGAGTCCTCCGTCGACAGGACGGCGATGATCGCCATCTCCGGCGCCGCCGTGCGCACGCGGCGGATGCGATCGTTGGCGGGAAGCTCGAGGATCGCCAGCCGGCTCTCGGGCGGCAGCGACGGCGGGTCGGGCGTCTCGGCGATCCGGTCGACGGCGAGGTCGGGACGCGCCGCCAGCGCGTCGAGCCAGCGGGCCCGGGACCCGGCCCCGGCCTGCACCAGGATCCGCGGACGCGGCTCCTCTCGCACGCGACCGGTTCCGCGGATCGCCATCGGATCCGATGCTATCACCGAACGGACGGCCGGAGGTCCGGCAGGAACGACAGCGCGATGAGTGCCCCGGAGGCACCCATCATCCCGAACACCGCGACCGTCCACCGCGCGCCAATCCCTTCCGCGAGGGCCCCCGCCGCCAGGGCCCCGAACGGCGCCAGACCGACGAGCATCATCGAGTAGAAGCTCATCACCCGGCCGCGCAGCTCGTCGGGGACGAGCGTCTGCAGCAACGTGTTGGTAGCCGCCATGTGGCGCATCAGCCCGAAGCCGACGGGAACCAGGAGCAGCATCGACAGCGGCAGCCACCGCGACCCGGCGAACGCGATCAACGCGAGGCCCGCGATCATCAGCGACATCACCACCACCCGGCCCAGACCGCCGGTCCCGGTCTGCGACGCGAGGAGGAGCGCGCCGATCAGCGCGCCGAGACCGGCGGACGACTGGAACGCCCCGAGGGCCGACGCCCCGCGATCGGCGGCAAGGAGGTCGGCGAACGCCGGAAGGAGCACGGCGTAGGGCATCGCCACCAGACTCGCGATCCCGAGGAGGAGCAGCAGGCCGGCGATCGCCGGCTGGGAGCGGACGTAGGAGAGCCCCTCGAGTACCTGCCGCACCGGTCCGCGCGACGGCCGCGCGTCGGTCCGGTCCGGAACGCGGATCCGGATCAGCGTCACCAACGCCGCGACGAAGCTCGCCGCGTTGATGAGGAAACACCACGCCTCGCCGATCTGCGAGATCACCAGGCCGCCGACCGCCGGTCCGACGATCCTCGTCACGTTGATCATCGAGGAGTTCAGCGCGATGGCGTTCCCGACGTCGGCGCGTCCGACCAAGTCCCCGACCATCGAATGGCGCGCCGGCATCTCGAAGGCGTTCGCGATCCCGAACACCACCGCCAGGACGAAGAGGTGCTCCACCCGCACGCTCCCCGAGAAGGTCAGCGCCGCCAGCGCCGCCGCCTGGGCCATCGACAGCAGGTGCGTGAGGACGACCGTGCGGCGCCGCGGATAGCGGTCGGCGACCCACCCGGCGACGGGACTCAACAGCAGCACCGGCAGGTTCGACGCGAACGCCACCGCCCCGAGCGTGAGCGTGGAGCCGGTCAGACGGTAGACGAGCCACGCCTGCGCGACCCCCGCCATCCACGAACCGATCAGCGAGACGAGCTGGCCCGCGAAGAAGAGGCGGAAGTCCGGATGGGTACGAAGCGAGCGAAGGTCGACGCCGCGCATGCGCCGTCGATCATCCCCCGGCGGCGGCGCGCCGAGTAGCCCGAGGGAATACCCTACTGCTGGTAGTCGATCACGTAGGTGATGTCGTAGAGATACGGGTTCTCCGCGGCCACGGAGTGGGTCCCGATCATCTCGTCACCGGCGTACCACCCGGTGTTCACCGTTCCCAGCGGCTCGTTCGCGCTCGGCTGGTCGTAGTCGTAGACGTCGCAGTAGATGAAGATCGGCTCCCCCTCCTCCGCGGTGACGTCGATCGGGGTGACGCCGTAGAGCGCCGGGTCGTAGTCGCTGTTGTTCGCCGCCGAGATCTCGGTCGAGTATCGGACGGTGTCGTTGACGGCGAAGGTGGCGAACAGCTCGGCGTTGGTGCCGAACGGGTCGGTGTGGCCGTAGACGTGGATGTTGGTGAGGGTGATCCGCACGTTGTACCGCTTCGGCTCCGGCGTCGGCGTCGGCTCGGGGGTGGGGGTCGGCGTGGGGAGGTCGTCGCCGACCCCCGAATTGGAGACCCCCTCGGTCCCGCCGCAGGCGGCGGCGAGCAAGCCGACCAGACCCAGTCCACAAACGATGGCGCGCGACGTCTTCATCGAAGCCTTCCCCCTTGGCCGGACCCGATCGAACAGACGGGGCCCGATTTGGGGCCGAATCTCGCAAGCCGCATGCCGCCCCCCGATCGTCCGGAACCGATGGAAACACGGTCGGTTACGTTCCGTACGGCGGCGCGTGCGACAGCCGCAACCCGGGCGCGCGTACCCCAACCCGAGAGATTTTTCGCAGTCGGCGGGTCCCTCGCACCGGAGATTTTTTCGCCCGCCCCGACCGCGACTTGCGAGACGCTTGGGGCTGGTGACGGTGCTCTCCCGCTTGCGCGCCTGGTTCCCCCGGCTCGCGCCGGTCGAGTTCGAGCCGCTGGATCCCGACCGGCGCGCGCGCGTCGACGCGCGGCTGCGCGCCCCCGCCCGGACGCTGCCCCCCGACCGGTGGGTGGCGCTCCTCGACACCGGCGACGGCGCCTTCGCCGCGCGGTTCGACCGGGTGGCGGCCGAGGTCCGGCGGCGATGCAAGGACGCGGAGGTGTGGCAGAGCTTCTACCTCGACCTGCTCGACGAGGACGGCGAGGTGCGCGAGGAGGGGGAAGGGGTCGGCGCCGATCCGGTCGGCGAGGAGGAGGAGCTGGCCCGGCTGCTCGCGGGGGTCGCCGTCTATCCGTCGGTGCGAAGCCGGTACGCCTGGGAGCTCGGATACGGCTGCCTGCGGCAGGCGACGGTGCGCGGGCCCGCCGACCGGATCGTCGAGGTGGCCCGCGCGGCGGCGGAGGAGTTCCTGCTCGCGTTCGACGCGGCGAAGGAGGCGGAGGGCAAGGTCGCGGCGCTCGGCGAGCTCGCGGGGACGCACTTCCTCGCCGGCGAGGAGGCGCTCGCGCTCGCGCTGTGCGACTACGCCGCCGAGCTCTCCGCCGAGGAGGCGGTCCGCCAGGAGCTGCATCGGCTCCGGAAGGAACGGACCGCCTACGTGAAGGCGAGCTACGGCGGCTGACGTATGATCGCGCCGTGGAGCGTCGCCGCACGAAGCGGTTTCCGCGCCGGATCTCGATCCGGGTGACCCTCGGGAATCCACCGAAGACCCTCTCGGCGTACTCCACCAACATCTCCGCCGGCGGGATGTTCATCGCCACCGACCAGGTGCAGCCGGTCGGGACGCGGCTCAAGATCGACCTCACCGAACGAACCTACGCCTGCACCGTCGAGGCGGTGGTGGTGAAGTCGAAGGCCGTCCCGATCGAGCTGCGCAGCGTGCAACAGGCCGGGATGGGGGTGCGGTTCCTGCCGGTCCCCGAACTGATCCGCCCCTTCCTCCCGCCCGGCGGCGAGCTGGAGATCCCGGCCGGCCCGGGGGCCCCCGAGACGCGGCCACCGGCCGACGACGGGGTGTATCGCGTGCGATTCCCGAGCGCCGCGATGCTGGAGCAGACGATCCGAAGCGACGTGAAGAACGGCGCCCTGTTCGTCGAGACGGCGCGTCTCGCGCCGGTCGACCAGTTGGTGACGATCCAGTTCCTCTTCCCCGCGCCCGAGCCCCCGTCGGCCGCGTTCCAGGCCCGCGTCGTCCACCGCTCCGAGCCGAAGGAGGGGTCTTCGCCGGCGCTTCCGGTGGGGATCGGCGTGCAGTTCGTCGACCGTCCGGCCGTCGTCGTCGCCTTGCAGGCGATCGCCAACCGCCTCAAGGCGACGCCGGGCGGCTGACCCGCGCCGGTGCGCTCACCCGCTCGGAGTGTGCGCGGCAAGGCTCGCGACCGGCGTGCCGCCTTCCACCTGGAACGCGTGCGGCATGTAGCGCGTGCCGTGGGCGATCCCGATCCCGCCGCGACGGTCGACGACGATGACGCCGAGGTCGTCGCCGACGCTCCGGGCCGTCTCCGCGACCGCTGCGCGCGCGGCGCCGTCTGCCGACTCGCCGCGCGCCAGGAGGTCGCAGACCGTCCGCGTGGTGAGCGCGCGTATCATCAGCTCGCCGCGCCCGGTCGCCGAGGCGGCGCCGGCGGCGGTGGCGTACGTGCCGGCGCCGAGCAGCGGCGTATCGCCGATCCGGCCTGCGAGCTTGAGGGTGACGCCGCCCGTCGATGTCGCCGCCGCCGCGCCGCCGCGCGCGTCGACGGCGACCGCACCGATCGTTCCGCGCCGCGAGGCGGCGAGCTCGGGATGGCGCTTCAGCAACGCGACCAGCCGCGCCGTGGAAGGGTCGTCCTCGATCCCGAGCGCGCGCTTCGCCTCCTCCCACTTCCGCCGGCGGCCGGCCGTCGGCTCGTTGCCGTCCCGCAATCCCCAGAGCGCCGCGAGCTCCCCCGCCCCTTCCCCCGCGACGAGGACGTGGTCGGTCTCCTCCATCACCCGCCGCGCGAGAAGGATCGGATTCTTCACCCCGCGCACCGCCGCCACCGCGCCCGCGCGAAGCCCCTCCCCCACCATCACCGACGCATCGCACTCCACCTCGCCGCGAAGATTGAGTGCCGCTCCGGTCCCCGCGTTGAAAACCGGATCGTCCTCCAGGTGCCTCGCCGCCGCGACGACCGCCTCGATCGCCGGCATCCCCTTTTTCAGCAGCGCCACCCCCAGCGCCAGCGCCGCGCGCACCCCCGCCACCGCCGCCTCGTGCGCCTCCGCCTCCCACCGCCCCGCTCCGCCATGCACCGCCATCGCGAACATGCCGGGATCTTACGGCCGCCACATACCGCCGCGCCCGTTACGGACCGAGCCGGTCGCTCCATACTGTCAAGTCGGCGAGCATTGGCCTTCGCCGGCTGCCGGTCTTGGCGGCGCCGTGATCTGCCCGGCGCCATTTCGCTTTTGCGGCTCGCGACGATGATCCGCGCATGCCGATGCCGGCCTTCAGGGCCCACGCGGACCTTTTCCGCCGACGATCGGCCAGGGACTCACAGAAGCTGCGACAAAAACGTCCGGGCCGGCACCACCACTGGATCGTGATGGACGAAACAGTCCGCATCCACATACGCAAGATCGGTGACGACTTGGAAGGCGTGAGGGGCGGCAACCTGTTTCTGGAAGTGAGCCAGCGACGGAGACAGACGCGTGTCGCCGGTCTTCACCTCCACGAGGAACCACGGCTTTCGGTCGCGCACGACGACGAAGTCGACTTCGCGCTTCTGCTTGTCACGCAGGTACCGGAGCTCGTACCGACCCAAGCCGAGATCGGTCCAGCCCTGAACGGCCTTGAGCAGGTGGCATGCGACGAAGGTCTCCGCGCGGGCGCCTGGATCGTCGACGATCGACCAATCGAGGACGTACCACTTGGGTTCCTTCCTTAGCGACTTGGCGACGTTCGCATACCAAGGCCGAACTCGAAACCCGAAGTAGAAGCCTTCGAGCGCGTCCAGCCACCGCCGCACGGTCTCGACGGCGACTCCGATCTCCCCGGCGAGGTTGCTGTAGACGAGCTGGGTCGCGGAGCGCTCCTCGAGCAACGTCACGAGCGTGTCGATCTGACCCAGCTCCTGCACACGGGTCAGGTCGCGGATGTCCTCGCGCACGAGCTGCTGCCGGCGATGGTCTCGCCATCGCAGATGGAACGACCGGGACCGCTGTCGAAACGGCTCGGGGTACCCGCCGAACTGCCAGAGCGCGTCGTAGTCGGCGGTCGCGATACGCGCGGGCTTCTGAATCTCTCGCCGGGGAAGATCCTGACGGACCCGCTCGGCGACGCTGAGCGGGTGCATCCGAAACAGGAAATACCGCCCCATCAAGCTGTCGCCTCCGCGTCGATAGTCGTCGAGACGTGCGCTTCCGGTCACGAGGAGGCGGGAGCGCGGCTCATAGAGATCGAAGAAGCCCTTGAGAAAGCCTTTCCATTTGCCGAACTTGTGAAGCTCATCGAACGCGACGACGCGAGGCGCCTTGCGGAGTACGTCCATCCCGAGGCGCCCGGCCACCGCACTCGGGCCCAGCTGGATCAGGCGGCGGTGCTCTCGATCGTCCCAGTTCAGATACGCGCCGGCCTCCGCAATTCCCCGACAGGTCGTCGTCTTTCCAACCTGCCGCGGACCGGGGACGAGCGCCATCTGACGGCGCCTCGACAGGTGGTCTCGGAGTATCGCGTCGTAGATGCGAGGCAAATCCACGGATGGACCATTCTCTCACATATAAGAAATAGGTCCATACCGTTCTCTCGCAGTCAAGAAATCAGTCCTGCCGGGTCCAATCGCCGATCGGCGCCTTGAGCTTTTGAGGCCTCGCGACGATGATCCGCGCATGCTCCAGGCGGCCTCCAGAGCGAGCGCGGACGTCCTCGTCGTCGGGGGCGGGATCGCGGGGCTGGCGGTGGCGGAGGAGATGTCGCGGCGCGGGCGGGCGGTCGTCGTCTTCGATCCCCGGGCGGGGGGGGAGGCGTCGTGGGCGGCGGGGGGGATGCTCGCCGCCGACTACGAGTTCGAGGGGCCGTCGCCATTGGCGGCGCTGGCGGTCCGGTCGCGGGCGATGTGGGAAAAATTCGCGGAGCGGCTCGGGGCGGAGGTCGGGGTCGACCTGCTCCCGCGCACGGAGGGGACGTTGGTGCCGGCGCGGGACGTCGACGACGCGGCGCGGATCGAGAGCCGCCTCCGCTGGGCGCGTGCCGACGGACGGCGCGTCGAGTGGCGATCGCGCGACGAGGCGGTGGCCGCCGAGCCGGCGCTGCCGCAGACGATCGCCGGCGCGTGGCGGCTGCCGGACGACCGCGCGGTGAGCGCACGCGCGGTGCTGGCGGCGCTGAAGTCGGCCCTTCGCGCGCGCGGCGTGGCGATCGTCCCGCGGCGCGCGCGGCCCTGGCGCGACGGCGGTCGGGTGCGCGGTGTGCAGGACGGCGAGCGGCGGGTCGACGGCGCGGTGGTGGTCAACGCCGCCGGCGCCTGGGCCTCGCAGATCGACTCCGGGCCGATCGTCTCGCCGGTCCGCGGGCAGATGCTCGGACTCCTCGCGGCGCGCGCCGACGCGCTTCGCCACGTGGTGCGCTGGAGCGACGGCTATGCCGTCCCCCGCGGTGGCGGCCGGATCGCGGTGGGGACGACCTCCGAACCCGAGGCCGGCTTCGACAAGCGCGTCACGCCGGAGGCGGTGGCGCTCCTATCCGCCGGGTTCCGGGCGGCGCTGCCGGGACTGCGCGAGGCCGCGGTCGTCCACGCCTGGGCGGGGCTTCGTCCGGCGACGGCGGACGGGAATCCGTGCCTGGGGTTCGGCGACGACGGGCTGCTCCATGCCACCGGCCTCTACCGCAACGGCATCCTGCTCGCCCCGGCCGTGGCGCGCGCCATCGCCGACCTCGCGGAGGGGGTGGAGCCGGAGATCGACCTCGCGCCGTTCGACCCGCGGCGGCCGTCGATTCGCGGCACGCCGTCGATCGACGCGGCGGCCGTCGACGCGCGGGTGCTGGTCAACGGCGCGGCGCGCTCGCTGGCGCCCGGGACGACGGTTGGGGCGCTTCTCGACCAGCTCGTCCTGCGGCGGCCCGGGGTCGCCGTCGCGGTGAACGAGGCGGTGGTGCGTCGCGCCGAATGGGACACGATCTCCTTGCGCGACGCCGACCGCGTCGAGATCCTGCACGCCGTCGGCGGCGGCTAGAACGATCCGATCGGGAGCCTGACGATGAGCGACGAAACGCTGCGACTCGGAACCCGCACCTTCCGCTCCCGACTGCTGGTCGGCACCGGAAAGTACAAGGACCTGGAGACGACGATCCGGGCGATCGAGGCATCGGGCGCGGAGATCGTGACGGTGGCGATGCGGCGCGTCGAGCTCGGCTCCTCCGCCGGCAAGGACCTGTTCGCGGCGCTCAAACCCTACACCCTGCTCCCCAACACCGCCGGCTGCTACACCGCCAAGGACGCGGTGCACACCTGCCGCCTTGCGCGCGAGGCGCTCGACACCAACCTGGTGAAGGTGGAGGTGATCGGCGACGAGCGGACGCTCTTCCCCGACAACGCCGCCACCGTCGAGGCGTGCGCCACGCTGGTGAAGGACGGCTTCGTGGTGCTCCCCTACGTCTCCGACGACCCGGTCGTCTGCAAGAGGCTCGAGGACGCCGGCGCGGCGGCGGTGATGCCGCTCGGCGCGCCGATCGGAAGCGGCCTGGGGATCCGCAACCCCTACAACCTGCGGATCATCCTGGAGCAGGCGAAGGTGCCGGTGATCGTCGACGCCGGCGTCGGCACCGCCAGCGATGCGGCGATCGCGATGGAGCTCGGCTGCGACGCGGTGCTGATGAACACCGCCATCGCCGCCGCCGCCGATCCGCTGCGCATGGCCACCGCGATGCGGCTGGCGGTCGAGGCCGGGCGTCTCGCCTACCGGGCCGGCCGCATGCCGGCCAGACTCCACGCGTCGGCGTCGAGTCCGATCACCGGGATCATGGATCCGCTGCGACGATGAGCCGGGCGAAACCGCTCCCCTTCCGGCTGGTCCTGGTCACCGACCTTTCGATCGCCGGCGGGGAGGCGGCGCTGCTCGACCGCGTGGAGGCGGCGGCGGAGGCGGGCGGGGAGCGGATCGCGGTGCAGCTGCGCGAGAAAGACCTCTCCCCCGACGCCCTCTTCCACCTCGCGGAGCGGATGAAGAAGCGGCTCGACCGCCACCGCACGCCGCTCTTGATCAACGACCGCGCCGACATCGCGGCCGCGGTCGGCGCCCGCGGCGTGCAGCTGCGCGTGCAGTCGATCCCGGCGGAGGCCGCGCGTGCCTGCCTTCCGGCCGGGGCGTGGGTCGGACGATCGACGCACTCGGTCGACGAGGTGAAGCGGGCGACGAAGGAAGGGGCGACCTTCGCGCTGTTCGGTCCCGTCTTCGGCACGCCGAGCAAATCGCCGCACGGACCGCCGCAGGGGATGGCGACGCTGTCGGTCGCCTGCGCCGCCGCGGGGGAGATGCCGGTCTTCGCCATCGGCGGGATCACCCCCGAGGAGGTGGCCCGGGTGCGCGCCTGCGGCGCGTTCGGCGTCGCCGCGCAGCGCGCCCTGGTCGACACTGCCTCGGCCGCCGCCGCGACGCGCGCGTTCCTCGATCGCCTCGAATCGTGACGCTAGGATAACGGGCAGTCGAATGCGCCCGATCCGGCCTCGCGCCATCGTCCTCGCCGGCGCCCTCCTCGCGGCGCTGGCGGCGGTCCTGTTCCTCGCGCGGCGCGAGCCGCCGCCCGAACGTCCGGCCACCGGGACCGGCGGCGGGCCTCCGGCGCGAACCGGACCGTCGTGGCTCCCGTGGCGCTCGGCCGACCGGGGACCGGCGGGGCCGGCCGAGGCGCCGGCCGATCCTCCGGTCCCGGTGGAGGTGCGCGTCGTCGACCTCGACGGCCGTCCGGTCGAGGGGGCGACCGTCGAGGCGCGCATCGACGCGGAGCCGGACGATCTTCCCGCCGCCACGACGAGCGGTCGCACCGACCGCGACGGCCGCTTCCTCGCCACGCTGCCGCCAGAGGTCGACGTCGTCTTCCTCGCGCGCGACGACCGCGGGCGCGAGGGGATCAGCCCGCTCGTCTCGCTCGATCCGGCGGCCGCCGCCGACGCCGAGGGCGGCTCGCCGCCGGCGGCGCGCGTGCGGGTCCAGGTCGAGCTGGCGGAGCGCGGGGCGATCGCCGGGACGGTCGTCGATCCGCGGGGGAGCCCGGTCGCCGGCGCGCGGGTCGCCGTCTCCTCCTGGTCCTCGCTCGGGGTGGACGACGAGTCGCTGATCGCGGGCGATCCGGAGGTGGAGACCGACGCGCGCGGAGCGTTCCGAATCGAGCTGCGGGTGATGGGGGCGTTCAACGTGGAGGTGGAGGCGACGTCGTTCCGGACCGCGACGGAGCGGGCGGTGCAGGTTCTCCCCGGCCGGGAGACGCCGCTGCGGATCGCCCTCGAGCCCGCCTACGTCATCCGCGGCCGGGTGGTCGACGCGGCCGGGGGACCCGTCGCCGGGGCGCGCGTCGCCGCGCAGGCGGTCGGCGGAGACGGGATCTCGACCGCGGAGGACACGAGCGGCGATCTCGGCGAGTTCGAGATCGGCGGATTGCCGTCGACGCCGCACGTCGTCACCGCCACCGCGCCGACGTTCCGGCCCGCGGAGGCATGGGAGGTCGTCGCCGGGGGGCCGCCCGTGACGATCCGCATGACTCGAGGGGGTTCGCTGCGGGGAACGCTCCGGGTCGACCTCGCCGCCGTCGGCGCGATGCCCGACGCGGATGGCGACGACGAGGCGGGGGACTCGTTGCCGATCATCGCCGACCTCTATCTCTCGACCCCCGAAGACCGTGCGCCGGAGGGGGGGATCGCCTTGGCGACCGGCGTCCCCCGCGGTCGGGAAGCGAAGTCTCCGTCGGGTACGGTCGATCCTCGCGGGCGGTACGTCGGCCAGATCGATCTGGTCGAACGCGAATCGGGGCGGGAGGGATACGGCGAGATCGAAGCCGACGGACTTCCCCCCACGACCTACCGCGTGACGATCCTGATCGGAAACGCGATGGCCCAGTTCGACGGCGTCCGGATCGTCGAAGGGGGGGTGGCGCGTCTCGACGTCGCGCTCCCCGACCGACGGCGATCGGGTCGCATTGCGGGTACGGTGCGAACCGACGACGGCCGGACGATCGCCGAGGGGACCGTCTACCTCTACGGCGCCGCCCCTTCGGGGCTGTCGGCCGACCTCGATCCCTCCGGCCGGTTCCTCTTCCCGTCGGTGCCGCCCGGGGAGTACCTGCTGCACGCGTCGGTCGAGATCGACGGCGGCGACCTCGGCGACGAGCCGATCCTCGCCTATACCGCGCCGAAGACGGTGGCGATCGACGGGGAGACGGTCGCGGTGGAGCTGACGGCGAGCACCGGCTCGCCCGGGCCGTTGGGGGCGCTGGCGGACGGAGAGGGGCCGTTCGTGGAGCACGACGGCGAGGGATGGGAGCTGCCCGACGGGGGGGACGGCGAACCGCTGTCCGACGACGGGGTGTCCGAGTGGGCGGAACCGGGAGAGGAGCTCGATCGCTGGTACCCGGAGCTGCTGGTCGAGGAGATCGACGACCGGCTGGTCGTCACCCACTCCGCCCCCGCCGCCGACGGACGGCGGCTGTTCGGCGGCGACCGCGTGCTCTCGATCGACGGGGTCGACGTGACGCCCCTGCCGAGCTGGGAAGCGCTCGAGCGGCTCGGCGGCGCGAAGGGGTCGATCTGCACGCTCGTCGTCGAGCGCCCCGCCACCCGCGAGACGATCACCGCCGGCCTCCCGCGCACCCAGGAAGACGACTGGGACGGTGAATAGGCCGAGGATGGCGGCGGGCGCGCGGCCCCCCGATCCTAACGATTCGCGGCGAGGACCTTTTCACCCGCCTCGAAGCGGACGATGGCGCGTTTCCGGTCGTCGGAGAGCTCGGTGACGATCCCCACGCCGAAGCTCGGGTGCTGCACCAGTCCGTTCTTCTCGAGCGTGACGGTGACCGAATAGGGGACGGCGCTGCCCAGGTCCCGCCCGGCGATCATCTCCTCCCAGGGCTTGTGCGGAACGCGTTCCTTCACCAGCACCACCTTCGTGAGCGCCGGCTTCGCCGCCACCCGCTTGTGGGAGGGGAGCTTCGCCTCGCCGCGCAGGCTGTGCTCGGTCTTGCACGTATTGCACTTCACGCGCCGGATCAGCCCGTCGGCCTTGGCGATGACGGTGTGCCAGAGCTTCAGCTCGCACCGGTTGCACTCGGTGAGCACGTCCCCGCCGAGCCCCACGGTATGGTCGACCGACATGCCGCACTGTGTACCACGTCGGCCGGCCCAAGGCGACAGCTGGAGCGCGAACGCGCGGAATGATAGATTCCGGGCATGTCGCAGACGCCGATGGAGCAGATCCCGGAACGACCGACCTACCGGTTCCAGCCGGCCTCCCCCTACGTGGAGAAGATCGTCCGGGGTGGATCGCTGATCGAGAAGCGCTACTACCTCCATCCCAAGCTCGGCAACGCCTACCGCTACAAGTACGCCTTCGAGGAGACGGTCTGGTGGATCGACGTCCCGCTCGACGGCGAATCGCTCCAGGTGTGGCGCCTCGACGGTACCACCTGGATGGAGGGGAAGGCGGCGGCCGGCGGCGACGACGACGAGGAAGACGACGCCTGATGTTCGCGGCCCGCGTGAATCCCGCGGAGAGTGGGCCGGAGGGTCTGCTCTCCGCGCCGCCGGTGGTGCGGCTGGAGAACGCCTTCCGCGAGCCGTTCAACAACGCCATCGCCACCGCCCGCACCTGCTACTCGTCGAAGGTGATCACCGCCGCCGACGTGGTGAAGGACGACCGCGCGGTGGCGCTCCGCGACGAGATCGCGCGCTCGACCTACGAGGCCGGCCACCACACCACGATCCAGCACGCCACCTTCCAGTTCGTTCTGGAGCGCGTCTCCCGCCAGTTCCTGTGGTCGTTCCTCCACGCCCACCCCTTCTACAACTCGGAACAGGTGAGCCAGCGCTACGTGGAGGTGAAGCCCGGGAACTTCACCGTTCCGCCGCTCGCCGAACCGCACCGCCGGCGCTACCTCGAGGTGATGGACCGGCAGATGGCGGCCTACCACCGCCTGATCGAGCTGCTGCTCCCCGACGTGCGGGCCGCCTACGTCGGCATCTACCCGGGTCGCGCCCCGCGACTGGAGAAGTGGCAGCCGGCGCTGAAGAAGAAGGCGCAGGAGATCGCCCGCTACGTGCTGCCGGTGGCGACGCACGCGCACCTCTACCACACCGTCTCCGGGCTCACGATCCATCGCTACCACCGCGCGTCGCAGATCTCGGACGTGCCGCTCGAGACGCGCCTCGTCGTGCAGGCGATGGTCGACGCGGTGACCGCGCACGACCCCCTCTTCTTCCGCGAGATCGAGGACGGGATCCCGCTCGAGGAGACGATCGAATGGCGGTCGTTGCGGGAGCTCGCCGCCGCCCCCGGATCGGCGCGCGCCTTCCGGGATGAGTTCGACGCCGACCTGGGGACGCTCTCCAGCAAGCTCGTCGACTGGTCGCAGAACGCCGAGGCCAGCGTCGCCCAGGCCGTCCGCACCGTGCTCGGGTTGACACGGGACCGTCTGTCCGACGACGCGGCGATCGATCGCGTCCTCTCCCCGGCGCAGAACGGCTACCTCGGCGGCGCGCTCAACCTCACCACCCTCTCCAAGCTTTCGCGCGCTCTCCACCACCCGCACTACAGCTTCCGCAAGAAGCTGTCGCACACCGCGGACAGCCAGGACCAGCGACACCGCATGACGCCGGCCTCGCGCCCGATGCTCGCGGCGCACTACGTCGGCGGCGAGCCCGACGTGATCGTGCCGGAGCTGGTCCGCGGCAACGCCGAGGCGCTCGATCTCTACATGGAGGTCGCCCGGGTCACGTGGCGCGCGATCGACGATCTGTTGGCCGACGGCGTCCCCGCCGAGCACGCGCTCTACCTCCTGCCGAACGCCTTCCCGATCCGCTTCGAGGAGTCGGGGGACCTGCTCAACTTCCATCACAAGTGGACCACCCGTCTCTGCTACACGGCCCAGGAGGAGATCTGGCGCAACTGCCTGGAGGAGGTGCGGCAGGTGGGCCGGGTCCACCCGCGGATCGCCCGTCACCTCGGCGCCCCCTGCCATCTGCGCCTCACTGCCGGCACCAAGCCGGTCTGCCCGGAGGGTCCCCGCTACTGCGGCGTCCAGGTCTGGAAGCTCCCGCTTTCGGATATGAAACGGACGCTGTAATCCCGGGCTGGCGGCCGGTCCGCTCGCGGCGTAGCATCCGCGGATGTTCACCTCCCCGCGTTTCGCCGCGTGCCTGGTCCTCTCGACGTGCCTCTTGACGGCAGGCTGCCCGGACGGCGGTGACGACGACGACGGACCGGCCGGCGGCACGTTGCACACCGGCATGTACGAAGTCTCCGAGTGGAACGAAAAGTCGGACGCCTGCGAGATCTACGACGAGGGTTTCACGCTCGACCAGGAGGAGATCACGGTCGTGGTCGAAGACGACACGATCACCTTCTTCGACCTCGAAGGCTCGATCTCCGCGAAGACGGTCGAAATGGCCCTCGACGAGCCCGAGGACCTGAACGACTTCGGCTACGACTGCGTACTCGGCATCTCCAACGCCATCGACGGCACGATCCCCGGCGACAACGCGCTCGACGCCAACTATCTCTTCACGCTCACCGTCGAAGACGGCGAGGAGTGCGAAGAGGCGGTCGCCGACCTCTACGGGCTGGAGATCGACATCCCCTGCGAGTCGGAGGTCTCGTTCCATCTCGAGCGGACCGGCGACATCGTGGAGCCCCCGCCGCCGGAGCCGGAGTTCTGCCGGATCCTCTGGTCCTCGACCAGCCTGACGGCGGGCCTGGAGCACATCTACTTCGCCGACCTGTTGATCGAAGACTGGACCACCGGCACGCAGCAGTACGGACTCAACAACGACGACAACTGGGGGATCTTCATGTACGGCTACGACCCGGACAGCGGCGACTACGTCGCGGCCGGCATCGCCGAGCAGGGGAGCTTCCTGATGGACGTCGACGGAACCGAGCCGGGCGACGCCGTCGCCTTCACCGACACCTCGATGCAGGCCTACCTCGACTACGACGACTTCGAGACGGTGATCGGCACCGACGGTCGCGGCACCTTCACCGGCGTGCTGACCGACCTGGACGTCGAGGACCCGATCCCCGGGACGGGCACCGTCACGATCGTCTACGCGGGATCGAACCTGACGATCGGTACGAAGGAGTCCTACGCCTACTGCTACTGATCGCCGTCCGGGCGGCGATCCGGCGTGAAGGGGCGTCCCGCCGTAGGAACGCCGCCACCGGCCGGACGAACAGCGGCGGATCCTCCTCCATGAAGAGGTGCGCGGCGCCGGGGACGATCCGGAGCGCCGCGCGGGGCAGCGTCTTCCGCAGGCGATGCGCCTGTTCCAGGGGGAACCACCGGTCGCGGTCGCCCCAGAGGATCAACGTCGGCGCGTCGATCTCCGGATAGACCTCGGGCGCCTCCATCACGTCGCGCGGGTCGATGCCGTTGATCAACGCCAGGAAGGCGCGGCGGCCGCCCGGCAGCGACAAGTGGCGCCAATGCTCCGCGGTGCGCTCGACCGTTCCGTGGTAGCCGGGGGAGAAGTTCCATTCGCGGTAGATCGCTTCCAGACCGCGCCGGCTCAGGAGCCACGGCGCGATCCGGTCGACCCCGGGCAGGCGCGCGAGCGACAGCCCGATCGGCGTGCGGCGCGGATACGGGAAGGCGAGGGCGTTGCAGATCACCAGACTCGAGACCCTCTCCGGATGGCGCGCCGCGAGCAGCAGCGAAAGCAACCCGCCGTAGGAGACGCCCGCGACGGCGGCCCGCTCGACCCGAAGCGCGGCGAGGAACCCGGCGATCTCCTCGACCAGGGCGGAGGTCGACCAGTCGGACGGGAACGGACGCTCCGACCGCCCGCTTCCCTTGAGGTCGAGCGCGATCACGTCGAACCCCTCCGCGGCGAGCGCGGAGGCGACGCCGCGCCACGTGGCGAGCGAGTCGCCGAGACCGTGGACCAACAGCACCGGCGGACCGATGCCTTGGCGTTCGTAGTGCAGGTCGACGCCGTTCACCTCGACGAAGCGCCGTCCCGGGAACCGATCGCGCCACCGTTTCACGTCCGCCGCTTTGGCGTTCATAGGAACTCCAGGAGGAGGCGATCGACCGTCTCCGGCGCCTCCTCGTTGACCCAGTGCCCGCTCCCCTCGATCCGCTCCAGGCGGAACGGCGCGCGCACCCACTCCTCGGTGCCGTGGACGAGCGACTCCCCGAGGAACCGGTCCCCGACGCCCCAGATCAGCAGCGTCGGCGCCTCGACGGCGCCCACGGGCAGGCGAAGCGATCCGCGCATCGCCGCCCGATAGTAATGGACCGCGGCGCGGGCCGCACCGGGCCGCAGGATCGCCTCCCGGTAGACGCGAAGGTCCTCCGGCGTGAACGCCTCGCGCCGCACCGCGGTCCCGGGAAAGACGCGATCCAGGAGCGCCGCGCCGTCCTTCGTCAGGCGCCACTCGGCGAGGAACGGGAGCTGGAAGGCGAACATGTACCAACTCCGCCGGAGCTGCGCCGGATCGCGGAACAGCGCCCGCCGCAGGATCCGCGGATGCGGGCAGTTGAGGACGGCGAGCCGCTCGACCGCCGCCGGGTGCAACGCCGCGGTCGCCCACGCCACCGCCCCCCCCCAGTCGTGCCCCACCACGCGCGCGCGAGGGGATCCGAAGGCCCGCATCAGCTCTACCACGTCGGCGGCCAGCACCTCGATCCGGTAGTCCCGGACGCGCGACGGTTTGTCGCTCTGGCCGTAGCCGCGCAGGTCCGGGGCGACCACCTGGAAGCGGGGGGCGAGCGCCCGGAGCTGGTGGCGCCAGGCGTACCAGCACTGGGGAAAGCCGTGGAGCAGGAGCACCAGAGGACCCGAGCCGGCGGTCACCACGTGGAAACGCCGTCCGTTCGCGAAGACGTCGAGATGTCGCCACGGCTCCGCGCCGTCGGGCGCAGCGGCGTTCGGATCGCTCGGGCCGGGCGAGTCGCTCACGGGACTGGGGAGCGTATGGTAAGGTGCCGGCCGTTTCGAGCCCGTCGATGGAACCCGACCCGAAGAGCCTCGCCCGGATCCGCGCCGTGGAGAACGCGGCCCACGAGTTCCTCGCCGGTTCGGAGGTGACGGAGCCCTGCCCGGAGTGCGGCGCGCGCCTGGCGGTGGAGGTCGCGCGACCGGACGTCTTCGTGCGCTGCCCCGCCGGCCACGTCGACGCCCGGCGCAGCCTCCGGAGCGATCCCGGCGGCCGCATGCGCTGGGGATTCTTCCTGGCGGCGGCGATCATCCTGGGGCTGGCCGTCGCCCGCCGCTTCTTCCTCGACGGGCTGCCCGATCCCCACGCCCCGCACTATTTCGACAACCCCGCCTACGCGACACCGCCCTCCGCCGGAACCGATCCGGCGGGCGGAACGACCCCGTGAGACCGAGGCTCGGCTAGAGCGCGCTGCTGGTGCAGACCAGCGGCTCGGGGGCGGGGTGGAACCAGAAGAGCGATGCGCACATCTCCGCCGGGAACCCGAGCGTCTCGGTACCGTCGTTCTGCCAGTTGCAGTTGACGCGGATGACGTCCCCCGGGCCCAGCAGGAGCGGCTGGTCGATCTCCCACTCGGCGATCGGCGCGCGGTCGCGGTACGACGGATCCCAGTCCTGGACGTCGTAGATCGTCTCCAGTCCGCCGGGAGGTCCGGCCGAGATCGTCATCCAGGCCCCCGCCTCGTGCATGTGGCCGAAGACCTGGTAGACGCCGATCGCCTGCTCCACCGGACACTCGAAGGTGACGCTGGAGGCGCCGGGGGGGACGTCGAAGTCGAGCGTCGTCTGCACGAAGGTGCCGACCGGCGTGATCGTCTCGTCCGCCGGCGCGTAGTGCAGATTGACCACGTCGCGCACGCGGATCGCGTCGTCGCTCGCGTTGACGTAGTGGACCTGGAAGACGAGCTTGGCCTCGGCCGGCACCTTCACCGCATATCCGGGCGGCAGGTCGAACCCCTCCACCGACTCGCCGGTGAGAAGCGGAAGCCAGGTCGCCATGTCGGCCGGCGAGGAGCAGTCCTTCACCGTTCCGTCGTCCTCACTGGCGAAGGTGAGGAACCCGACCAGATGGTGCCCCCCCTCCCCCTGGAAGACCTGAAACGTCTGGACCCACTGGTCGGTCTCGGACGGAAAGGTGGTGTACCAGCAGACCATCTTCTCGGTGCTGGCCTCGATCTCCATCTCCGGGAGGACGAACTGCACGCCGTTCTCCGGCTCCGGGGGGAGGTCGACCCGCCGGTCGACGGCGTCCTCGATCTTCGAGCTGTCGTTGCAGCCGGCGCCGAGGAGCGCGGCGGTTCCCAGGGTCGACCAGAGTCGCGTGCGCATCGTTCGATCCTCCTCCCGTAGGGGCTCGCAAGAAGCGGCCCACCATACCGGAGCGAGCGCACGCCCTCCAAGCGGCGACCGGGGCGGAGTTGCGGGTCGTGAACGATACCTCAGTCAACGTCTGCGGTCGCAGGAGCGGTACGCACGGATCCACGCGACGGAGGTGTCGCCGCGTCGGCCTCACTCCACCGCGGTCGTGAACGGCTCGACGACCGCCGACACCTCCGCATACCCCAACGCGGACGCGACGGTCACCGGCTCCACCAGGATCACCGCGTCGACCCGCGGAACGAGCGGCCGAAGCTCCTCGAGCGTGGCGACGCCGCCGGCGAGGATCGGGGTGCGGCCTTTCGGGATGCGCGCGAGAAGCCGGTCGGCCGAGGCGAGATCCGGCCGCCCCGACGGATCGCAGCCGGCGATGGCGACGACGGGGCACTCGGAGCGCAGCACGAGATCGAGCGTCGCGTCGTCCCCCGCCTCGGCGACGACCTCCATCTTCATCGAGAAGGCGACGCGCCGCAGCTGCGTCAGGCGCTCGGCATCGAAGAGGGCGGCGTAGAGGACCACCGCGTCGGCGCCGGCCCCGCGCGCGCGATAGAGATCGGCCTCGTCGAGGAACGGTCCGCGGGCCAGCACCGGTATCTGCACCGCGCCCGCCGCCGCGCGGACGTCGTCGAGGGAGCCCTCCCACACGGCGTCGGCGCAGACCGAGACGCCGTAGGCGCCGCCGGCGGCGATCGCCTGCGCGAGCCGCGCGACCTCCCCGGCGCCGCGCAGCCCGCTGTCGGGATCGAAGGCGCGGATCTCCCCGATCACCGCCAGCTCTTCGCGCCGGGTGGTGACGTAGCGGGCGAACTCCTTGATCGACGGGCGCAGGTTGCGGATCTCCGGCGCGGGGCGCGCGGACGCTCGACGTTGCTCGGCGAGCGCCTTCAGATCCATCGCGGGGGCCGCCGATCCATCAGAAGCTCGTTTCGTAGGCGAGCCCGACCATGTCGTAGCTCGCTTCGTAGGTTCCGTTTCCGACGACCGAGAGGGCCTCCGGCGGGACGAACGGAAAGGGGCTCACCTGGCGGGTCCCGGAGTCGGTCACCTCGACCGCCTCCAGGAACGCGTGGGTGTAGGCGCCGGTGAGCGCGTGACGCTCCGAGATCTTCCACGAGGCGCCGAGGTTGAGCGCGGTCTTCGGGGCGTCGACGGTGCTGACGTCGAGCGTGCTCGTCGGGACGCTGGACGGCTCGCGATAGACCCCGGCATGGAGGCGGAGCCGCGTCGAAGCCTCGACGCTCCCCCCGAGCCTCCAGGAGGTTGCCGAGCGGAAGTCGCGCCGCGCGACGATCCTTCCTTCGCCCCCGGTGAAGACGCCGTCGTCCGCAGTCAGCACCTCGTCCTCGTGACTCGACCAGTCTTCGACGACGACGTCGAGCTCCACATCCCATCGCGGACGGACGATCCGCGCGCCGGCGCGGAGGATCGACGGAAGGGTGAAACGGAAGTGCACGTCGTCCTCGAAGCCCGAGTTCAGGTCGAGCACCGTCCCGGCGGCATCGACGTGCGTGACCGGACGGTAGGAAACTGCGAGTTGCAGCCACTCGAGCGGCGCGACGGTCATGCCGACGATCGCCGTCGGGCTGAACGGGTCGATCACCGAGAGGCGCTGCGGCGAATCGTATTCCGGCGACTCCTTCGGCGGCGCTTCGAGGTTGGTCGTGGCGACGGAGTCCTGCTCGACGCCGGCCATCACCCCTTCCAGCGTCAGCCCGAGCGCGACCTTGGGATGCGGCCGGTAGGCAGCGGCGACGCCGTAGGAGAGCTCGCTGTTGAACAGCTCGGTGTTGGTGAAGCGCTGCGGTCCGTCGGCCGCGAAGCGGGTGCGCGGCCCCAGCGGCGCGTGGAAGCCGCCGGCGAACGACCAGCGCTCGCCGACCGGGTGGACGTAGATCAGGGCGGGGACGATCTGGACCGGCGGACGGTTGGTGGCGGTCGAACCGGCGACGCTGTCCTCCGGGATCCCGGTGCGTTCGAACCGCGCGTGCATCCACAGTCCGGTGAGATCGACCAGCATCCGCCGCCCACGCCGCCCCTCCGGGCCGGACACGCCTTCCGTGGCGTCCGGTCCGGCCGTACCGATCAGTCCCGCCGGGTTGTAGGCCATCGCCGTCGGATCTCCCGCCGCGACGCAATAGGCACCGCCGCGCGCGCGGGCGACGGTGCCCAGATCGGGTACGTAGTAGCCGGCGGCGTGGGCCGCGCGCGCGGCGACGAGCGCGGCGCCGGCGGCGAGGAGGCGACGGGCGGTTCGCATCTAGAACTTCGCCAGGAACGAGAGCCCCGCGAAAGTATAGGCGCCGGAGTAGGTCCCGTTGCCGGTCACCGCCAACGCCTCGGGGTTGTCGGGAAACGCGCTGCGTTGCTTCACATCGCTGTCGTCGACCGACGTCTCGCTCAACACGGTGTAGCAAAGGTTCCCCGCGACGGCGAAGCGCTCGCCGATCTTGTAGGTCGCGCCGAGCGCGAGTCCGGTCTTCGGCGCGTCGAAGACGTTCACGCTCAGGCGCTGCTTGGGGATCCCGGCCGTCTCGTGGATCACGCCGGCCTGCAGCTCGATGTTCGTCTTGACGTCGTAGCTGCCGCCGACGCGGACCGAGAAGGCCGCCTTCCCTTCACGGTCGATCGCGATCTCCTCGCTGCCGACGATCGATCCGTCCTTGGCGATGATCAGGTCCTCCTTCCTGCCCGACCAGTCCTCCAGGACGAAGTCGATCTCCGCGTCCCACTTCTGTCCTACCTTGCGCACGCCGGTGCGGAGGATCGTCGGAAGCACGACCTTGAGCGTGACCTCTTCGTCGACCGAGCCGTCGTCCGACTTGTAGGTGCCGTCCATTTCGGTGGTGACGCTGGGCCGGAACGAGACTCCGATCTCGTAGCTCTCGACGGGCGTCACCTTCACGCCGAGGATCGCCACCGGCGTGAACGGATCCTTGACGTCCAGCTCGGCCGCGCGGTCGTAGGCCGGGTCCTCGTTGGGTTCGGTGGAGGTGAGGTTGTTGATCGTCGTCTTCACCCGCGTGACGTTCTCGGTGAGCATCCCCCCCGCGGTGAAGCCGGCAGAGACGAACCGGTTGAACCTCCACGCGACCCCGCCGGTGTACATCAGCTGCGTCGGCTCGAGCCGGATGGTGGTGAACCGTTGCGCCCCGTCCTCCGGGTACTTCATGTTGACGCCGATCCCGCCGTGGGCGCCGACGTGCCAGTTCCCCTTCGTGCCGAACGGTTGGCTGTAGACCAGGTTGGGGCTGATCTTGGGGGCCCCTTCGTTGTGCACCGCCTCGTACGGAGAGGACGGTCCGGTGCTGCGTTCGAACGTGGTGTTGAGGTCGATGTAGCTGACGTCGATGTACGCCTGGCGGCTCTTCTGGTCGGCGAAGCCGGCTGGGTTGTAGACGATCGCCATCGGGTCGTCGGCCGCCGCGGTGAAGGCGCCCCCCCGCGATCGGGCGGTCGTCCCGGTGTCGGGAGCGTAGGTCATGGCGCCCATCGCCACGACGGGGACCGTGGAGAGGACGATCGACAACGGGATTCGAACGACGCGCATGAACGGCCTCCGGGTATCTCGGGCGAAAAAATGGCGCGGGAGAATAGCGGACCGGACCGGAGCTGCGCAAGGCCGCGATTCGGCGGACGCGTCTGATTGTAATTCACATAGTGAATGGATATCATTCACGCTATGAATTCCGGTTCGCTCCCCCGACTCGTCCAGGAATCGCTGCACGAGCGGCTGCGAGTCATGCCCGCCGTGGTCGTCACCGGGGCACGGCAGACGGGGAAGAGTACGCTCGTCCGCGAGCTCGTCTCCTCGGGGCGGCGCTTCCACACACTGGACGACCTCGACGCCCTCGATCTGGCAAGACGCGACCCCGATGCGCTGACTGGTGATACCCGGCCGGTGACGATCGACGAAGTCCAGCGGGAGCCGGACCTCCTGCGGGCCGTGAAGCGCTCGATCGACCGGCGGCGCACGCCCGGACGATTCCTCCTCACCGGTTCCGCCAACCTCCTCCTGATGCGGCAGGTCTCGGAATCGCTCGCGGGGCGCGCGAGCTACCTGACGTTGTGGCCCATGACGCGAAGGGAGCAGCGCGGCGAGGGAAGATGCGGCGTCTGGAACGAGCTGCTCTCGAGCGAAGAGTCGGAATGGGCGGAGATCCTGGCGAGACAGCCGGACGACGCCGAGGACTGGCGCCTCCTCGCGCGGCGAGGGGGCTTTCCGACGCCAGCCCTGTCGCTCGGCGCCGACCCGGACCGGGCGATCTGGTTCGACGGCTACGTGCGGACCTACCTGGAGCGGGACCTGCAGGACCTCGCATCGATCTCCAATCTCCCCGACTTCCGGAGACTGATGCGAGCCGCCTGCCACCGGCTCGGCCAGCTCGTGAACCAGACGGAGCTCGGACGGGACGCCGCCTTGCCGCAGCCGACCACGCACCGCTACCTGAACCTGCTGGAGACGTCGTACCTGTTGGTGCGCCTACCGGCCTACTCGGTGAATCGCACCAAGCGGCTGATCAAGACGCCGAAGCTGTACTGGGGGGACGTAGGCCTTGCGCTGCACCTCGCCGGATCGCCGGAGCCCGGCGGTGCCCACCTGGAAAACCTGGTCCTGCACGATCTCCTGTGCTGGCGCGACGCGCGGATCGAGCGCGTCGAGATCCTCTACTGGCGCACGGCCGCAGGGGAGGAGGTCGATTTCGTGATCGAAGCCGGCGAGCGCCTTCTGCCCATCGAGGTCAAAGCGACGGCGCGACCGCGCATAGGCGATGCAGCGCATCTCCGATCGTTTCGCGCCGAGTACGGAAAACGTTGCCGCGCCGGGCTCCTGCTTCACACCGGACGAGCCACGGAATGGATCACCCCCGACGTCCTGGCGGCCCCCTGGTGGCGGGTGCTCTGAACCGACTCGCCTGGGTACGGCGGAGGACCTGACCGTCCACGGCGGAGCCCGGTAGTATCGAGCAGGCGCGAGGAGGATTTCGATGGGTGGACCGCTCGGACTGGTGACCGCGTTTTCGCTCCTGGGTTCTCCCGGCCTGGCCGGTCCGAACAAGAAACCGGCCACACTTCACGAGGCGGTGGCGCAGCGCGACGTCGCGGCGGTCGAGGCCTTCCTACAGGCGGGCGCCGCGCTCGACACGCGGGATCCCGAGGGACGCACGCCGCTCCATCGGCTGGTGGCGAGCCACACACCCGCGCGCCGCACCTCCCCGGAGTGCGAGGACAAGCTGCCTCCGCCCGTTCCCAAGGAACGAAGCTCGACCGTTTCGATCCCTTCCACGTTCCGCTACGACGGCAGCCGTTACAAGAGTTCCGGCGGCGGTGGGAGCGGATACGCCGGGTACAGGTCGGCGGCGTTGATCGCGGCGAAGATGAAGATCCTCGACCTCCTCCTCGCGCGCGGGGCGCCGGTCCATGCGCCGGACGCCGGGGGCGCCACCCTCCTCTGGCACGCGGCGGGGGGTGGGGACCGCGAGGTCGTGGAGCGGCTCCTCGGCGCGGGGGCCGATCCGAACGCACGCGACCGGGAAGGCCGGTCCCCGCTCTCCGAGACGGTCCTCGGCGGACAGGTCGAAATGGTCCGGCGACTCCTCGGCGCGGGCGCCGACCCGAACAGCCGGATTCCACCGTCGGAGCCGGTCCTGGTCTACGCCGCGAGCCGCGGGAACCGCGACCTCGTCCGGGAGCTGCTCGATCGAAAAGGGGATCCGGGGGCGCAGGACGGAGAGGGGCGAACGGCCCTCCACTGGGCGGCATGTCGCGGCGACGCGGAGCTCGTGGGGCTCCTTCTCGCGCGAAAGGCGCCGGTCGACGCACGCACGACCAAGGATGAATCGGCGATGGGCTGGGCCCTTGGCCATGGTCAGTTCGACGCCGCGCGCGCGCTACTGGCCGCGGGCGCTGGCGGCGATCCGGCGGGAAGCTCCGAGCGGACGGCGCTCCTCTCCCTGGTCCTGGAACGCGATCTCCTGGAGCTCGCCGCCGCTCTCTTGGACCGAGGCGCGGATCCGAATGCCCGCGACACCTCCGGGAGATCGCCGTTGCACCAGGCCCGATCGGTCGCTGCGATCAAGCTCCTGGTGACGCGCGGCGCCCGGGCCGAGGGCCCTCCACGCTCGCCGCTCTTCGAGGCCCTGACCCTCGGCCGGGAGGACCTCGCGGAGGCGTTGCTCGAAGGCGGCGCGGCGTCCAGCCTCCGCCATCCATTGCAGGACGCGATGGACGCGAAGAACGAGGCGCTCTTCCAGTGGTTTCTCCAGCGCCGCATCGGGCTGGAGGGCAACGACCTTCGGGACCGCACGCCGCTGCACCGCGCCGCGCGCGAAGGCCATCCCGAGCGGGTCCAGGCGCTGTTGCGCGCCGGGGCTCGTGTCGATCCCCGGGACGAATTCGGCGCCACGCCGCTCCACTACGCGGCGCAGTCGGACTGGGGAGCGGTGGCGGCGGTGCTGCTCGATCACGGCGCGAACGCGAACGCCAAGATCGCGGAGGACGTCGTTCTGGTCGATTGGTTCGGCATCGAAAAGAAGAAGCTCGGCGGCTCCACCCCGTTCGATCTCGCGCCGGCGGGAAGCGGAACGCAACGGCTGCTCCAGCAGCGCGGCGGGAAGACCGCGGCCGAGGTCCCCTGACCGGGTTCCGTTATCGAGCGGCGCCACCGGGCGATGCCGCCATGACCGGCGCCCCTTCGCTGCGGGCAACGACGACGGCGCAGACCAGATCGCCCGTCACGTTCAGGACGGTGCGGCACATGTCGAGCAGGCGGTCGACGCCGAGGATGATCGCGATCCCTTCGACCGGGATCCCGACCATCGCCAGCACGGCGGCGACGAAAGGGATCGAGCCCGAGGGAACGCCGGCGGTCCCGATGCCGCTCACCACCGCCAGCACCAGCACCAGGATCTGCTGCGCCACGCCCAAGTCCTGGCCGAACACCTGTGCGAGGAAGAGGATCGTCACCCCTTCGAACAGCGCCGTCCCGTTCTGGTTCGCGGTCGCGCCGACGGTCAGGACGAAGCTTCCGATCTCGCGCGGCACGCCGAGCGCTTCCTCGCTCGCCTTGAGGGCGGTCGGCAGCGTCGCGTTCGAGGAGGAGGTGGAGAAGGCGGTGAGCATCACCTCCCGGATCCGCCGGAAGAAGGCGAGCGGCGAGACCCCCGCCAGCCCCCGCAAGATCGCGGAATAGACGACCAACTGGTGGAAGGCGAGCGCCGCCAGCACCGTCAGCACGTAGGCCCCGAGCGAACGGAGCAGCTCGAACCCGAAGCGCGCAGTCATGGTGAAAAGGAGGCAGGCGACGCCGAACGGCGCGATCCACATCACCAGGCGGATCATCGCGGAGGTGGCGTCGAACACCGCCTCCAGCACGGAAAGCAGCGGCCGCGCGCGCTCCGGGGCGAGAAGCGCCAGGCCGACGCCGAAGAAGACCGAGAAGAGCATCAGCCCCAGCATGTCGGGCGGCGTTTTTGCCGCGGCGGCGAGGGGGTTCTCCGGGAGGATCTCCACGATCGCGGCGCCGACGCCGCGGCGCTCGGAGGCCGCCTTGGCCGCGATCTCCCCGGCCTTCCCCTCGTAGCGCGCCACCAGCCGCGCCCGCACCTCGGGGTCGAGCCGCTCCCCCGGACGGACGCCGTTGGCGGCGGCGAACCCGACCAGGACCGAGACCGAGCTGACCACCAGCGTGTAGGCGACCGTCTTGGCCCCCACCCGCCCGAGCTTTCGAAGGTCCCCGAGTCCGGTCACGCCGAGCACCAGCGAGGAGAAGACGAGCGGCACCACCGTCAGGAGTAACGCCCGCAGGAACAGCTTCCCCGCCGGCTCGGTCAGGTTCGCCACCACCCACTCGACCGCCGTCCCCGCGCCGGCCGCGTGCGCCGTCACCCCCGCCGCCGCGCCGACCGCGAACCCGACCAGAATGCGCATGTGGAGCGGCGTTCGCATGCCGTCAGCGCGGCGCCGGCGGCGCCGCCGCGCGCCCGCCCCGGTCGAGCACGTCGATGATCTCGAACATCTTCTTCTTCTCGGCGGCGAGCGCGTCGCTCGCGCGCTTGCTCTCGGCCCGGATCTGCCGGCGCAGCTCCTCCAACGCCGCCTGGTCGCGCGCCTGTTCCACCTTGCGCTCCGCCTCGGCCAGCGCACGCTCCGCCGCCTCGCGCTTGCGGCGCTGCTCTTTCAGCGCGTCGACATGGGGTGAGACCTCCTGCTTCACCGGACCCTTCACGTTCTGGTCGATGTGTACCAGGAACTGGTCCTCGAGCTGCATCAACTCCTCGGCGTTCATCTCGACGAGCGGCTTGGTCGGAGGCGGGACGGCCGGCCGTTGGTTGGTGATCCCCGCCTCCGGCGGGGTGAGCGAGCCCCTCTTTCCCGGGATCTTGCCGGTCGAGTCCCAACCGTCGCTCTGTTTGCGGTGGGACCGTTCGGCCTCCCCGTCGAGCTCGACGCCCCCGGGACTCGGCGACGGGAACGGCTTCAGCGTGCCGCCGCTTTGCGCGGCCCAGCCGGGCGTCCCCGCGCCGTTCTGCGGCTTCCAGCCGGTGCCGCTCGCACCGACCGACTTCATCTTCGAGCGCGCCTCGGCGCTGCGGGCGCGTTGTTCCGCTTCGCGGCGGGCCTCCTCCTCGCGACGCAGCGCCTCCCGGCGCTCGCGCTCGATCCGCTCCTCTTCGCGACGGATCGCCTCCTGCCGCGCGCGCTCCTCGTCGGCCTTGCGCCGCTCCTCCTCCAGGCGCGCCCGCTCGCGCTCCGCCTGCTGTTGCGCCTCCCGCTCCCGGCGGCGGCGCTCCTCGTCCTGCTGTCCGGATCCGAAGTTGGGAATGAACACCCCGCCGCCTCCGCCGCAGTTCGCATCGCCGGGATGCGCGGCGCAGTAGTCGGCCGGACCGCTGTGCGTGGCGCCGCACCAGCAGATCGCCCAGGCCAGCAGTGGCAGCGATCCGATCGCGAACGCGATCCAAGAGGTGGCACCGCGTCTCATCGCCCCGTCTCCCATCGATAGATCTGGTCCTGCAACGCCGCCGCCTCGGGGCTGGCCGGCTCGAGCTCGAGGTAGCGCCGCATCTCGGCGATCGCCTGCGGGAACTCCTTCAGCGCGGCGTGCGCGAAGGCGAGGTTGTAGTGGCCGACCGGTAGCCAGGGCACCTGGCGAACCGCGTCGGCCTGCGCGCGACGCGCCGACGCCGGGTCGTTCGTCCCCATGAAGTGCTCGGCCTGCACCAGGAGCTTGCGCGCCGCCTCCGGAACCGCGGGCTCGCCCGGGCGACGGCGATAGAGGTCGGCCACCCGCTTCCAGAGCCCGGCTTCGCGGTCGGTCGCCACCGCGAGCGCGAACGCCTCCGACGCGCGCGCGAGCGCCCCGGCGAGGTCGCCGGCCGATTCCGCCGCGGCCGCCGCCTTCTCCGCCGCCTCGCTCGCCCAGCGATCACGCCACGGCCGATGGAGCGCTTCGCAGGTGGCGGCGTCGAGCGTCGCCTCGGCCACGGCGGTACCCGGCGCGAGCAGCTCCTGACGGATCGTCACCGACGCAGGCGTCTGCGGAAACTGCCCGAATTGGACTCCGATCCCACCCAGCTGGAAGTTCCCGCCCCACTGATCGAGCGGAAAGGGGCCGTCGGCGATCACGACGCGCGCGCCGGCGTTCGAAACGAGCGTGGTGCGGATCGTCGCCGACTTGAGGAGCGGGCGCGTCCCGGACAACGTCTTGCCGGTGGAGCGAACCCGCTCGTACGGGCGGCTGTCGAGCGGCTCGTAACAAGCCTTGAATGGCGGCGCGATGCCGACCGCCATCCCCAACCAGTGTCGCAGGCCGACGTTGGGCTCCGGACAGGAGTTGCGTTCGTTGTCCTTGAACGAAAAGTACTTCGGCCCCTCAACCCCGGCGCAGATCACCACGTGGGTGATCGGAAAGACGGTCATGAAGATCCCCACCGGGATCAGGAACGGGCTCCAGTAGCGTCGGTAACGGTGCTCCTGCGCCGTCGTCACCTCCTGCTCCGCGGCCGACCAGACTTCGAGCGCGCTCACCGAGATCGGCGCCGCCGGATTGGCGGCGGTCGGCGCGCCGGTGATCGCGAGCTGGTAGCCGCCGACCGTTTCCTTCCCCGGCGCGGGGCGCGTAAAGACCTTTTGGCTCCTCGGGTCGATCCGGTAGCCGGTCTTGTAGGGGATGCAGCCCCCGACCGACAGCGCCGCCGCGAGTACGACCAGCCCTCGTCGCATCGACCCCTCCCCCGGACCGAACTCCGCCGCATCGCGGATTATCCCACAACGATCCGGCGCGCCGCGCGGGCGCCGACGACGACACGGTCGAGTCGCCGGCTACGGCTCCGACTCGCGCGGGCGGCTCCCTTCGACCTCGGACGGGGAGAGCTCCGGCCACAGCGCGGCGCGCTCCCAGACGCGTCGGTCGATCAACGCCTCGACGAAGCGCAGGTGGCGCCGCTCGTCGGCGTGAAACCGTTTCGCCAGGGCGGCGATCGCGGGGGGCAGCCGGCGGGAGCGGACGCGCGTCCACGCGAGCCCCGTCCGGGTCTCGATCCGGCGCGCGGCGTGGAGACCGTCGCGCGTTCCATGGGGCGAGCCCGGCGGCTCGTAGCGGGCGGCCGGATCGAAGGACGGTCTCTCGGCATGGGCGCCCAGCCGGTCGAGCGACTCCGAAAGGATCTCGACGTGTTGCCGGTGCTCGTTGCGGAACTGGGCGACCTGGTCGGCCGGGCCGGGGAGGTCCATCCCCGGCAGGACCCGGTCGTAGAGCCGCACCGCCTCGCACTCGAGTTCGAGCAGCTCGCGCAGCCGCTCCACCGACCGCCCGTCCGTCGCGCCCACGGCCCCTCCGCCGACAGGCTTTTACGATGGTGTCGGGATCGAACGAGGCTACGGGATCTGCACCGTGGCGTCGTAGGTCTGCCCTTCGGGGGCGGAGTAGCAGCTGACGATCACGTAGAGGCTCATCGGGCTCTCGAGCTCGACGGTGAGCTCCGCCGGGCTGTCCTCGGGCGGGACTCCGTCGTCGTACGCCTCGACGGTGTAGTCGGCGTCGAAGACCATCAGATCGAGATCGGCCTCCTGGGAATCGTCCCAGGCGAGCGACACGGAGAGGGTGCCGGCTCCGGCTTCGACCACGTAGTAGTCACCGTCGCCGCCGTTCTCCTCGTCGTAGGCGCCGCACGTCCCTTCGATCGAGCGCGCCCCCGAGCCGGAGATCGCCTGCGCCTCCTCTTCGGTGTTGTTCGGCTCCTGGTCGACGACCGTTCCGGACGGCGGCGGCGTGTCGTCGTCGTCATCGCCCGCGCCGTCGTCGTCGTCGTCGTCCCCCGCGGTGTCGTCGTCGTCGCCACTGGCCTCGATCGAGTTCCCTTCGACCGGCCCCCCTTCGCACGCGGAGAAGGCGGGAGGAACGAGCAGGGCGAAGACGATCAGCGAGGCGGTGAGGGCGCGGTCGTTCATGGGATCCTCCGAAGTCGGCCGGCCGCAGGAGCAAGAGCCGCGCCGGGTGCTGCGGCCGGCGGAGGTGCCGTCCATCCCCTTGAATCTACGTCGGTCCGGACGCTCCCGTCGATCGTCGCCGGACTGATCTACCGCTCAGAATTGACCCGCGCCGGTCCCATCGCGACGGTCACGGCACAGGCGCTATCCACCCCGATCGCGACGGGCTATCGCCGCGGAGGCCAGAGCTCCTCGGCGGTCACCGCCGGCCGGGGCGCCGCGCCGGCGAACGTCTCCGCGACGTCGCGGGCGACCCGCACCTGCTCCAGCGCGGTCTCGGACAGCACCTTGCCGCACGCCTCGTGGATTGCGTCGGCGTCGAGGTGCAGGTAGTGGAAGACGTCGACCGGACGTCCCGACTTCGACGCCTTGCGCACCGCCAGGTCCTCCGACTTCACCCCGACGACGCTGCCGAGGTTGTCGAGCAGCCCCGGCTCTCCGTCGACGACCGTCACGATCGGCACGCGGCGCCCGGCAAGGGTGACGAGATCCGCCGGACCGTCGATCGCCGGCACGGCGTGGCCGTTGCCACCGCCACGCTGGAGATGGAGCGTTCCGTCGATTGCGAGCCCCTCGCGCAGGTGGCGGTAGCCGTCGGCGTGGGCCAGGTTCCCGCAGAGGAGGTCGGCGCTGGTCACCACGATCACGTTGGCGAAGATCCCCTCGGCCCGCAGTCGGTCGGTGGCCTTGAGCGCCTCCGCCCCCATCGCCCCCATGGCGAAGAGGTTCACCACGTTGTCTCCCGGCCGATAGTCGGCTGCCCCGCGCCAATCGACGAGGTAGTAGGCGCCGGCGAGCGCGTCCCGGCGCGTCGCCTCCAGGATCTCCGGATCGGACCGTCCTTCGAACCGCGCCGCCCCCTTCAGGCGCTTGAGCATCTCGGCGTGACGAATCGCTTTGGTCACCCCGCGGATCAGGACGCCGGAGCGCCCCTCGTTCTCGCCGAGGTAGTGGCGGCGGACCGACTCGGAGAGGATCCAGTCGACCTCGATCGGGTAGTACGGCTCCCAGGTGATCAGGTTCGGCATCTGGATGTCGCTCTTCCAGGAGTGCTGCGCCCCTTCCGGCGACAGCGTCACCCCCGACGGCGTTCCGATCACCACGAACCCCGACCGCCAGTAGAGGTTGTAGTAGAGCTGGTCGAAGGCCCGTTTGATGAAGAAGTCGTAGATCGTCATGACCGGCAGGAACGGGATGCCGACGCGGTCCTTGAGCTTGCCGAACGCCCCGACCGCCGACATGCAGTTCGCCTCGGCGATCTCGAACCGGATGTGCCGCGTCCACGCCTCCTCGTGCGGCGTCAAACCGGGCCGCCGCCGGTCTCGCAGCCCCAGCTCCTGCTCGTAGTCCGGCTGGTCGGGACCGTAGATCCGCTCGTCCATCGCCGGGTTGATGTTGGTGGAGGTACCGACGTCCGGCGCCATCGTCAGCACCAGGTCGGCCGCCGGACCCCAGCGCCGCTCGTCGGGGGTCAGCTCCTTCGCCGCGACGCCGGTCTTGCGGTGCGTCTCGTGGCGGTTGCCGATCCGGATCAGCTTCGCCGCGAGCTGGCCCCACACGTACTGGGTGTGGACCAACGGCAGGAGCTTCAGGTCGACGCCGATCGTGTCGGGGAGCCCGCCGACCTCGTCGACGCGTTTTTGGAACTGATCGGCGTTCCGGTCCTTGAGGGCCCAGATCGATTCGATCCCCTCGCGCAGCTCGCGGCCGCGGGTGGAGAGGAAGCTCCCCTCGAGCGAGTCGGGGGGGAACGGCGCGAACGGGTCCTCCTTGGAGAGCCCCTCGCTCGCGAGCAGCCGGTCGACCTCCTCCTCGTCGGGGAGCGCCGAGTGGTTCCCCGGCGCGGCGTACATCTCCAGCCCCCAACCCTTGATGGTGTGGGCGATGACCAGCGTCGGCGTGTGCGGGTCCTTCTTCGCGCGCGCGAAGGCGTCGAGCAGCACCGCGCAGTCGTGTCCGCCCAGGTCGGCAAACGCCTCGTAGAGGCGATCGTCGGTGAGACCCTTGAGAACGGGCCCCACGGCGCGGTCGAGCTCGAGCAGCCGCTTCCGCACCACCGCGCCGTCCTTCTTGAGGAGCAGCATCTGGAATTCGTAGTCGGAAAAACCGCCCTCCAGCAGCCGCTTCAGCGCCTCCCCGCCGGGACGGCCGAACAGGCCCAAGCGTTTCGAGCCGTGGGCGACCTGGATCACCTCCCAGCCGTTGGCGATGCCGACCCGCCCCATCCGCTGCCCGTCGTTGCCGTGCAGGCCGCGCGGATTGGGGATGCGCGTCCCGTCCAGGTTCTGCCGGTTGTAGTCGACGATCCAGATGACGTTCCCGAGCTCGCGCTCGGCGGCGTCCGGCATCGCCTCCATCAGCGACCCCTCGCGGAACTCGGAGTCGCCCATCAACGACCAGAAGGTCGCCTCCTCGGGGACGGTCAGTCCGTGGTCCTTCGCGTACCGGTAGGCGAGCGCGGTGTAGACCGAGACCACCGGCGGGATGCCGACCGAGCCCGATGGAAGGTAGGGATCTCCGTCCGGATCGGATTCGGCGTGGTAGCTCTGGAAGACCGGCTCCCCCTGCTGGCTGAACTTGCGCAGCCGGGACATGGCCTGCTTCGACTCCTCGACCGAGAGCCACCGGCGTCCGAACGGCTCGTGCATCAGCCCGAGCAGGTGGTTGAGCGCGTGGTCGTCGGGCGAAGCGTGCGGCTTCACCGCGAAGAGGTCTTGCGCCCGACGCATCCCGAGATGGAGCGCCGCCAGGATGTGGATCGAGCTGGAGCAGGCGGCCGGGTGTCCGCCCACTTTGGGATCGCCCTCCGCCGCGTCGTCGCGGTGATTGGCGTCGAAGATCATCTTCGTGGCGTGGACGAACGCCCGGCGCGCGATCCGCTGGATCAGCGGCGCCGTCCCCGCGTTCGTCGCGTTCGGCGCGTTCGTCGCCTTCGTCTTCTTCGCCATCCCCCGTCGTTCCGTCCGCGCCACGCTATTCGTCCTCGCCGCCCGGCTCCGAATCGTCTTCGTCGCTCTCGCCTTCGTCCGCCCGCTCCGGTGCCTCCCCCTCCTCGGGTTCGACCTCGAGGTTCGCCGCTTCCCAGTCGACCACCGACTCCGGGCCGTGGAAGGCGGTCTGCGGATCCTTTCGCATCTCGTTCGCGAAGGAGTCGTACTCCTTCTCGGCGCCGCCATCGACGCTGATGCGGCCGCGTCCGTGTTGCGCGAGCAGGCCGGCCAGCGCGATCGACAGGAACCAGTCGTAGCCGCTGTGCCCTTCGAAGATCTCGACGACGTATTGGGTGGGGAAGCCGCTGCGCCCCTCCGACCCGCGCGGCCGGGACCAGGAGAACCAGACCCCGCCGTCCTCGTGCCGCCGCCGATCGCGCCTGTCGCGCAGGACCCAGGAGCCGCCGTTCTTCGGCGGCGGATCGATCTCCCCGACGATCTGCGGCTCGAACCCCTTCGCCGACAGCTCCGCGAGCAGCTTCTCACCGGGAAGGAACTCCCGGTTGCGGCTGGAGATGACGAACTCTTCGATCAAGGGCTCCTCCGGCAGGCGAACCTACCAGAGCTTCAGTCGGCGGGCCAAACCGATCGTAGGCGCTGGATCGTGAGCGTCCCGGCACGTCCGCGCGTCTCGAAGCGGCCGTCGGCCTCGATCCACGCGGCGGCGGGCGACTCGGGGAGGGCCAACCGCTTCGCGACCGCCCCGACGCGCTCGGCCATCGCGTCGTCCGCGAAGCGGGCGGTGAGGGGCGGCCGGTTCTCGCGCAGGAGACGCGCGACCAGCGCCGCGTCGTGCTCCGCCGGCCCGCCCTTGGGACGTAGCCGCCACGACTCGCAGAGGAGCGCCCGGCCGTCGATCGACAGCAGGAGCGCGCGGAGCGACAGCTCGCGCCCGGCGAAGCGGCGCGGCGTGGCGCGAATCGCCGAGAGGTGGACGCGCGGCGGCGTCGCCTCGTCCGCGCCGGGCTCCTCCCCCTCCTCCCACGCCAGGCGCACGCCGCACGCCGGGCAGTCGCCGAGCGCCCCCCGCGGGGGCGGCGGGCCGCCGTGCAGCCAGGTCCCGTCGTGGAGCTTCGACCAGTCGTCGCCGACCACGTCGAAGAGGACCTTCTTCCGGCAGGCCGGGCAGATCATGCGACGGCGGCACGGGACCAGAGGCGGCGCGTCTGGTCGGCCGCGGCGGCCCGGATCGCCCGTTCGTCGGCGCGCGCCAGGCGGCCGTCGAGCACCACCGGCTTGCCGGCCACGACGACGTGCCGCACGTGCCGATCCGACATCCGCTCCAGGTGGCCGCCGAGCGAGGGAGCGGTCATCGGGCTCGACCCCGGCGCGTCGACGACGGTGACGTCGGCGGGCGCCCCCGGCTGGAACCGGCCGAAGGGGGCTCCGAAGGTGCTCGCGGCGAGGTCCCACGCGCGGACGACCATCCCCCAGGAGTGGATCCGGTCGAACGCCGGGTCGACCGCGCGGCGCGCGGCGAAGGCGACCTGCCGCTCGACCCACAGATCGGCGCGCCCCATCCACCCGCCGAGCGTCGTCCGCGCCAGCACCCCCCGAAGCGATGGCGGAACGATCCCCTCGGCCGCGTCGGCGCGTGGCGTGGTCGCGATCCAGACGCCGAGATCGCGCAGCAGCGCGCGCTCCTCGTCGGCCAGCGCCGCGCGTACCACCACCACCGAGCCCGGCCGGTAGGCCCCCCGCTCGGCGATCCGCCGGCGGGACTCCTCGTCGCCTCCGAGGACGATGTGCATCGGCAGCTCGGCCCGCCGCGCTTCGGCGACCGCCTCGGCGATCCAGGGCGACTCGGACGGATCGCCGATCCCGACGCCCAACCGGATCCGGTCGGGGTCGAGCGTCCGCCCGGCGCGCGCGAGGCCGGCCAGCGCGCCGCGCGCCTCGTCCATTCCGAGCCCGGAGAGGTCGAGGGCGAGCACGGCGCGCAGGCCGACCTCGGCGTAGGCCGCCGCCACCCGCTCGATCGCCCCCTCCACGCGCGGGCACTCCAGGAGGTCGTAGACCAGCGTCGTCCCCGCGAGCGCCGCCTCGGCCGCCGCCCCGCGTGCCGCGGCCGACAGCGAGTCGCCGTCGAGCCCGGCGAGGTAGCGCGCGGCGCGCGCCCGCTCCGTCTCCCCCTTTCCGCGGAACGGCAAGCCCGGCAGCAGCGCCCGTGGCGAGCGCAGGTGCGAGCAACACAGCCCCGCGAAGACGAAGGCGCCGGCGCAGTCGATCTCGCGCGCGGCGCCGTGGGGCTCCCCGGGCAGGAGCAGGCGCGCGATCCGACCGTTTTCGATCACCACCGTCCGCGCGTCGAGTTGGAGACCGTCCTCCGCCCAGCGAAGCTCGGTCACCACCCCGCCGGTGAGAGCCAGCGATTCACCGGTCACGGGGCGGGCCGCGCTCACCGCGCGCATCTCCGGACCGCGCGACGCCCGCTCACGGCGCGATCCTCCGGATCTCGCGGGAGGCCTCGGCCGCCGCTCGCGCGGCGTCGACCCGTACCAGGCGGCCGTCGCGTTTCAGGAACTCGCCGTCGACCAGCACGTGGCGGACGTTCGCCGGCCTTGCGGAGTAGACGACGGCCGAGGCCGCGTCGAGCCAAGGCGCCGAGTGGGGGAGCCCGAGGTCGAGGATCGCCACGTCGGCGCGCTTCCCCGGCTCGAGGCTTCCGATCTCCGCCTCGAGGCCGAGCGCGCGGGCGCCCCCCTGGGTCGCCATCCGCAGCACCGTCGCCGCCGGCAAGGCACGCGGCCCGTGGATCGGTTTCTGGAGCAGCGCCGCGAGCCGCATCTCCTGGAACCCGTCGAGGTTGTTGTTGCACGGGGCCCCGTCGGCGCCGAGCGCGACGTTGACCCCCGCCTCGAGCAGCCGCGGGACCGGCGCGATCCCGGAGGCGAGCTTCAGGTTCGAGCTCGGACAGTGGACCGCCGACGCGCCGGCCTCGCGCAGGCGGCGCGGATCGTCGTCGTCGAGATGGACGCAATGCGCGACCGCCGCCGGCGCCTGCAGGACCCCGGTCGTCTCCAACCAGGCGAGGTTGCCGGTTCCGGTGCGCCGGCGCACCAGCCCCACCTCGGCGCGATTCTCGGAGGCGTGGACGTGCACCGGCGTCCCGAGCCGTTTCGCGCGGCGGGCCGATTCGCGGAGCAGCTCGTCGCTGCAGGTCACCACGAACCGCGGCGCGTAGGCGTAGCGCAGCCGCCCCGCCGCCGCGCCGTGCCACCGCTTCGCGAGCGCCTCGCTCGCATCGAGCGACTCGGCGGTCGTCTCGGTCAAGCCCGGCGGAACGCCGTCGGCGGCGAGGTCCATCATCGCCTTGCCGCCGGTGTAGCGGATCCCCGACTCGTCGGCGGCCCGGAAGACGGCGTCGTGGTGCCGGACTGTCCCCATGTCGAGGATCGCCGTCGTCCCCCCGTCGACCAGCTCCGCCAATCCCAGCCGCGCGGAGGCGAGGGAGGAGGCCTCGTCGTGCGCCGCCTCGAACGGCCAGATGCGCTCCTTGAGCCACTCGAGCAGCTCGAGGTCGTCGGCGCGGTTGCGGAACAGCGTCTGCGTCAGGTGGATGTGTGCCTGCACCAGACCGGGGATGGCGACGAGCCCGGCGCAGTCGACGACGACCTCTCCCGCCGAGAGGGTCGCGGCACCGCCCACCTGGACGATACGGCCCCCCTCGACCACCAGGTCGCCCTGGAGGACGGCGTTCCGGTCGTCGACCGGAAGGATCGTCATCCCGCGAAGGACGGTGCGCGCCACAGCCGGACGTTATCAGCCCCCGAAGGCGCTACGCGAGCATCAGAGGGCACTGGGCCGCGATGCGACGGAAGTCGTCGTCCGCAGTGAGCAACGGACAACCGGCGGCGATGGCGGCCGCCGCGATCTGCGCGTCGATCGTCCCAACTTGAACCCCCTTCGTCCGGCAACGACTTCGGAGTTCTGCCGCGTAGACGTAGTCCCCACGCGAGAGCTCGATCAGCGGAAATGCCCGCAACCGACGTTCAAGGTCGGCGAATCGACGTTCGTCGAAGAAGCCCTGCAGCACCTCCTGGAGGATGACGCCGGTGAGGGTCACCGTGTCCCCTGTCGAGATCGCTTCTTCGAGCCGGTGAACCTCCCGACAATCCGGCGGGCGGTCACGGCGGAGCGCCAGCGACCAGACCGACGTATCGACCAGGATCAACGGCGTCGCTCATCCTTGTAGGAGTATCGGTCGTCCCAGCGAAGGGTGCCGAAAAGACCGAGCACCCGCCGCTGCTTTCGCCGTTGGACGTACTCCCGAAGCGCTTCGTCCACGGTCTCCCGCTTGCTCCGCTTCCCTCCCAGACGCCTCGCCTCTTCCAGGAGGGTGTCGTCAATGTGCAGATTGGTCGGCATGACTACACATATTCTTACACATATCGACACACATATCAAGGCCGGCGAAGATCACAGCCGGCAGCGAGCGTTCGTCCCCGATCCGCTACCGTGAGGCCCGCTCGCCGCGGATCGGTTCGCCCTTCGGGCTATACCGGGGCGCTCCCCGGACCCCTGCGCGGGCGGTTCCGGTCGTCGACGAAGACGATTCGCGGGATCCACCGCCGCGCCTCCTCCTCGGTCATCTGGGCGAACGTCGCGACGATCACCAGATCGCCGGGTTTGTTCCGGTGCGCCGCCGCGCCGTTCAGGATGCACTCCCCGGCGCCGCGCGTTCCGGGCATGGCGTAGGTCTGGAGCCGGCTCCCGTTGGTCACGTTCCAGACGTGAACCAGCTCGTTCGGCAGGATCTCCGCCGCCTCCAACAGCTCCGGGTCGAGGGTGATGCTCCCCTCGTAGTCGACGTCGGCGTCGGTGACGCGCACGCGATGCAACTTCGATTTGAAGATCTCGCGCAGCATCTCGAACGGCCTCGCGCGGCCGAAGGCGACGGTAGCACGTTTGACAAATGCGCCTTGCTCCACTAGATCTTGCGCCCCCCCTCGAACCTTCGCCCTGGGAGGATAAGGCCATGGCCCAGAAGAAGATCGTCCACGTCGTCGGCACCGGAACGATCGGCGAGCCGCTGATCGGCCTCCTCACCGACCTGCGGGAGCCGTTCGGGATCGACGAGGTCACCTTCCACAAGCGCACGCCGCTCCCCGACGAGCGGGCCAAGGTCGAGGACCTCTGCCGGCGCGGGGCGAAGCTCGCCGTCAACAAGGAGGCGAAGGCCGAGTTCGAAAAGATCGGCCACAAGCCGGTCTACGAGCAGATGGAGGCGCTCGAGCGGGCGAGCGTGGTGATCGACTGCACCCCGGCCGGGAACGAGAACAAGGCGTCGCTCTACAACAAGATCAAGGGGCCGCTCGGATTCATCGCCCAGGGCTCGGAGTTCGGCTTCGGGAAGATGTACGCCCGCGGGATCAACGACGAGGCGCTCACCCGCGGCGAGGACAAGTTCCTTCACGTCGTCTCCTGCAACACCCACAACCTCTCGGTGCTGATCAAGTCGCTCGCCGCCGGGACCGACGGCAAGATCCGCCTGCAAGAGGGGCGCTTCGTCTGCATGCGCCGCGCGAACGACATCTCCCAGGACAAGGACTTTTCGCCCGCGCCCAAGGCGGGGAAGCACGACGACCGCGACTTCGGCACCCACCACGCGCGCGATGCGCACCACCTCTTCCGCACGCTCGGGGCTTCGCTGAACCTCTTCTCCAGCGCGATCAAGCTGAACACCCAGTACATGCACGCGGTGTGGTTCGACCTGACGCTCGAGGAGAAGATCACGCGCGACCAGGCGATCGCGCGCCTGAAGGAGAACCCTCGGGTGGCGGTGACGCAGAAGACCTCGATGAACCAGGTCTTCTCCTTCGGCCGCGACCACGGCTTCTTCGGCCGGATCCTCTCCCAGACGGTCGTCTCGCTCCCGACGATCACCACCCGCGGCGACCGCGAGATCCTCGGCTTCTGCTTCACCCCGCAGGACGGCAACGCGCTCCTCTCGTCGCTCACCGGAGCGCTCTGGTTCCTCTACCCGGAAGGGTTCGACAACCGCATCGACGCCGTGCGCCCCTACCTCTTCCGCGAGGTGTAGGCAGGCCGGCCGGGCGGCCCCGGGCGTTCGACACACCTGCGATCGCGACGGCGGGAGTAGACTCCCACCGATGCGTACCGGTCTTCGCGATCGGCTCCTGAGACGGCTCCCCGAGTCGGCCCGGCGGTGGTTCTACCTTCGAGGGATGGGATTCGACGAACGGGAGATCGCGGCGGTCCGGTTCAGGCTCGCGTCCGAGCGCTGGGAGCGGGAGCAGGCGTTCCGCCTGCTGCACGACGCCTACGTACGGCGCGGGATCCTCGCCCCCGAGGACAACAAGATGCGATTCTCGCCGTTCTCGGTGCTTCCGACGACGGCGCTGTTCGTGGCGGTGCGCGGTCAGCAGGTGCTGGGGACGATGACCCTGATCGAAGACACGCCGGCGGGCGTGCCGATGGAGGAGACGCATCCGGAGGAGATCGCCGCGGTGCGCGCCGAAGGGGCGACGTTCGCCGAGGTCGGCGCGCTGGCGGTGTCGGAGCCGCGCCGCCGCAAGGGGATCGCGTTGATGATGTACAACCTGATGTTCCGGTGGGCGCAGCGGCATCGGGGGATCGGTCGACTGGCGATCGCCGTCCACCCGTCGGCGGCCGACTTCTACGGAACGGTGCTTCGGTTCCGCGCGCGTGGACCGGTGCGGCTCTACGCGTCGCTCACCGACGCGCCGTCGGCGCCCCTCTCCCTCGACCTGGAACGCGCGCCGGAGCGGTTCCGCGCCCTTTACGACCGGAGAACCGACGCCCGCCCGTCGCGCAATCTCTACCGCTTCTTTTGCGACGCGCCGTTCCCGGAGATCGAGCTGCCGCCGGCGTCGCATGCGGCGGCGCCGCCGGAGTGGACGCGCTCCGACCTGCGCTACTTCATCGAGCAGCTCGACGCGCGCCCGCGCGGAATCCCGGCGGCGCAGGGGAAGCTGCTGCTGCACCACTACCCCTTCCTCGACGCCGTCTTCCACGCCGACGGCACGAGCCGCTCGCGCCCGTCGCGGATCGGCCAGACCACGCCGGGTGCGGCGTGATCGACGGCGCGCTCGTCCGGACGGTGCTGCGCGAGCTGTTCTCACGTGAGCGGTTTCCGCGCCAGCCGGAGCAGGACGTCGTGATGAGCGACGGCGGCGCCGTCGCCGCCTACGTCAAGGCAGGGCGCGCCGACGGTGCGCTGGCCGGGGCCTACCTCTTTCATGCCGACCAGATCGGCGAGGTGGTGCGTCCGGGTGAGACGGCCCTCGACCTGGGTTGCGGTCCGGCATCGCTGCTGGGTCTGGTTGCCGAGCTGTTGCCGGAGTCCCGCTTCGTCGGCGTCGACCTTTCGGAGGAGATGCTCGGCTACGGACGGGCGGGGGCGCGTGAGCGGAGGGTGAAGAACATCGAGCTGCGGGTCGACGACATGACGACGCTCGCCACCATCGCCGACCGTTCGATCGACGCCGTGGTGTCGTCGATGGCGCTGCACCATCTTCCCGACGGCGCGCTGCTTGAACGCTGCTTCGCCGCGATGGCACGGGTGCTGAAGCCCGGCGGCGGCGTCTACCTCACCGACTTCGGGCGCCTGAAGAGCCTCCGCTCCGTCGACTACTTCGTGCAACGGGCCGCCCCCGGCGAGGATCCGCTGCTCGCACGCGACTACGACCAGTCGTTGCGCGCCGCCTTCACGGTCGAGGAGCTGGCGACCTACGCCCGTCGCCACCTGGGGACCGCCGTGCGCGTCTACGCCACGCGGCCGAGTCCGTTGATCGTGGCGGTGAAGAGCGCGGTGCGAAACGTGGACGGACCGGCGAAGGCGAGACTGCGGGAGCGGGCCCGTTCGCTCCCGCCGCCGCGGCGGGAGGACCTGCGTCAGATGCAGGCCTTCCTGCGTCTGGGCGGTCTGCGGAGCACGCTGTGAGCGGAGTGCGAAGCCGGGAATGAGTGTCGGCGCGCCGGCCTCCGGAGAGCTCACGTCGGCGCTCGCCGCCTGGCGCGCGGCTCTCGGCGAGGAGCACGTGCTCGAAGCCTCGGCCGCCGCACGCTACGCCGTCGACACCAGCCGGCTCGCGCGCCACATCCCCGCGGCGATCCGCCCCGCCGACGCCGATCAGGTCGCGGAGGCGGTGCGCATCGCCGCGCGCCACCGCGTCCCGATCTACCCGGTCTCCACCGGACGCAATTGGGGATACGGCACCGCGAACCCCGCCGCCGACGGCTGCGTCGTCCTCGACCTGTCGAGGATGCGCCGGATCGAGGTCGACGAGGCGCTCGGCGTGGCGACGGTCGAGCCCGGCGTCACCCAGCGCGACCTGCACGATTGGCTCGACGCGCGGGGCTTGCCGTTCCTCGTCCCGGTCACCGGCGCGGGGCCCGACGGGAGCCTGGTGGGGAACGCGCTGGAGCGTGGCTACGGCATCACGCCGATCGCCGACCATTTCCAGGCGGTCACCGCGGTCGAGGCGGTGCTCCCCGACGGCGAGCGCTACCGGACGCCGCTTTCCGCGATGGGGGCGACGCGGGCCGACCGCGCCTACAAGTGGGGGATCGGCCCCTACCTCGACGGCCTGTTCGCGCAAGGCGCGTTCGGCGTCGTCACGTCGCTCTCGATCGCGCTGGCGCGGCGCCCCGAACGGACGGTCGGCTTCTACTTCTGGCTCGCGAAAGACGAGGACCTCGAGGCCGCCGTCGTCGCCGTGCGCGAGGTTCTCCGCCGACTGCCCGGAGTCGTCGGCGGGATCAACCTGATGAACGACGTCCGGATCCTGGCGATGTCGGTCGACTACCCGGAAGGCCAGGTACGACCCGGCGCGACGCTGACCCGCGCGCAGATCGCCTCCCTCTCGCGCGGGCTCGAGGTCGGCCCGTGGACCGGCGCCGGCGCGATCTACGGCACCCGCGAAATCGCCGCCGCCGCCAAGACCGTGGTCCGGCGCCTTCTCCGCCCCGTCGTCCGGCGCCTGGTCTTCGTCGAACGGACCTGGCTGCAGCGCGCCCGCAGACTGATTGCGTTCCTGCCGACGTCGCTCTCGGCCCGCCTCGACCTCACCGCCTCGAAGGTCGCCGGGAGCCTCGACCTGATGGCCGGACAGCCGACCGGGATCGCCCTCCCACTCGCCTACTGGCGCGCCCACCGGCGCCCCGAGTCCGGCGCGCCGATCGATCCCGCCCGCGATGGCTGCGGCCTTCTCTGGTATCCGCCGCTCGTCCCGATCGACCCCGCGACGGTGCGCGCCTTCGTCGGGATGGCCAAGCGTGTCTGTGCCGCGCACGGTATGGAGGCGCCGATCACGCTCACCAGCCAGTCGGAACGGTGCTTCGACAGCACCGTCCCGATCCTGTTCCGCCGCGACGATCCCGATTCCGCGGCCCGCGCCGACGCGTGTTGGCGCTCCCTGTTCGACGAAGGCCGCCGCCTCGGCCTCCTCCCCTACCGCGTCGGCAGCGGACAGATGGACGGCGTCGTCGATCCGACGCTCCCGTACTGGAGAACGGTCGCCGCCCTCCGTAGCGCCCTCGACCCGGCGTCGATCGTATCGCCGGGACGCTACGGCGGACCCGACGTCCGTGCGCCGAGACGGAGCCGGTAACCGCGCGACGCCGCGTCGGCGGCGAGGGCGGGGAGACGCGCGACGGCGGTGCGGTCGCCGCCCGCGGCGCGGACGTCGGCCTCGGCGATCTGGCGGGCCAGGCGGGCGGGGTGGCTTTCGGTCTCCGGCCCCTCCCAGCGCACGGCCGACGCGGCCTCGGCCGCGCGGCCGGCGATGAGGAGCGTCCGGGCGAGGACGGCGCGAGCCAGCGATTCGTTGTCGCGCGATCGCTCGCGGAGGAACTCGGCGAGGGCGGCACGCGCGTCGCGCTCGGCGTCGCCGAGGCGCCCCTCGGCGAGCGCGGCCTCGGCGAGCCCGAGGCGTGACTCGGCGGCGAACGGAACGAGCCCGAGCGCCTCGTGCGCGGCGACCGCCTCCTGGTAGCGGGCCCTCGCGTCGGACGGCCTCCGCTCCGCGAGCGCGAGCTCGCCGAGCGCGGCCAGCGCATAGCCCACGAGCACCCGATCCCCGGCATCGCGCGCCAGGGCGAGCGCGCGGTCGAGGCGCGCACGCGCCGCCACCGCGTCGCCGGACAGGAGAGCGACGCGGCCAAGGCCGTAGAGCGGCCACGAGGGGCAGTAGCTGTCCCCTTCGGGGCAGAGCGGAAGCGATTCCTCGAACTTCGCCTTCGCGGCGGCGAGGTCCCCCTTGCGCCAATGGGCGAGACCGGCGTTCGATGCCAACGACGAGAGGGTCTGCGGCGACGTCCCGGCGCGCCGATAGAGGTCGACCGCGCGGGCGTTGGCGGCCAGCGCCTCCTCGAGGCGACCCTGCTGCCACAAGGCGGCGGCGGAGGTGTTGGCGGCCCGCGCGGCGGCGCTCGTGTCTCCTCGCTCGTTCGAAAGCGTCTCGGCCTCGGCCGCCAGCTCGATCGCCGCGTCGAGCTCCCCGCGGTGCCACCGCGCCCATCCCTCTTCCTGTCGGGCCCGGGCGACGAGCCCGTGAGCGCCGCGGGCGTCGGCCTTGGCGCCGGCGCGCGCCGCGGCCTCGGCGGCGGCGCCGACGTCGCGCGCCTGCGCGGCGGCGAGCGACTCGGCGATCTCCACGCGCGGAGGAGATCGTCACCTCCCCGCGCGACATCGACATCGGGACGATCTTCGGGTTC
>CAYJRR010000004.1:72102-88847 GCA_964372275.1 uncultured bacterium | reverse complement strand
GGCCCGAGGTGTTCCTCGGCCGGTCGGGCGCGGCGTCGCGCGGACCCGCCGGGTAGGGGGCCGACAGGTCGGAAGGCTGGTATCCTGTCGAGCCGACTCTCGGCCAGTTCCCCGCCGATCCGGGCCACGTGCGCTTCCAGGTCGGCGGTCTCGATCGGCAGGTCGACCTGTTGAAGCTGATGGGGCGGCTTTCGGTCGACGCGCTGCCGGTGGAGGCCTCTCGTTGATCCGACTGCTCGACCTGCGCAAGCGATACGGTTCGTTCGACGCGGTGAAGGGGATCTCGCTCGAGATCGCGGACGGAGAGATCTTCGGATTCCTGGGTCCCAACGGCGCCGGGAAGACGACCACGATCCGGATGATGGCTGGGCTGATCAAGCCGACCGGCGGGAACGCCTGGCTGAACGGCTGGAGCATCGTCTCCGAGCCGATCGCGGCCAAGTCGATCCTGGGACTGATCCCCGACCGCCCGTACCTCTACGAGAAGCTGACCGGACGGGAGTACCTGCGCTTCCTCTGCGGGATCTACGGCGTCGCGCCCGCGACGGGCGGGCCCGCGGCCGAGGCGTTGCTCGAGCGCTTCGGTCTTTCGCGCTGGGGGGACGAGCTGGTCGAGGGCTACAGCCACGGGATGAAGCAGCGCCTGATCATGGCCGGGGCGTTGGTGCACGATCCGAAGGTGTTGGTCGTCGACGAGCCGATGGTCGGCCTCGACCCGCGCGGCGCGCGCCTGGTGAAGGAGATCTTCCGCTCGGTCGCGGCCCAGAACCGGACCGTCTTCCTCTCGACGCACAGCTTGAGCGTCGCCGAGGAGCTGTGCGACCGGGTGGGGATCCTTTCTCGTGGAGAGATCGTCGCGGTGGGCACCGTCGAGGAGCTGCGGGAGAAGGCGCGGACGAGGGGGGATCTCGAGTCGGTGTTCCTGGCGTTGACCGCGGAACCGGACGAGAGGACCTGAGGAAATGGAAAATGGAAAATGGAGGATGGAAAACCGGCCCATGAAAACCGGACCGACCCGAACCCCTGCTCCGCGTCACGGGGAGCCGGCGCGTCCCGAAACGATCTTCCGCAGATGAGAAGCGGCCCGTCCCGGAACCATTTTCCATTGGCCGGTTTTGCATTTTGAATTTTCCATTTTCAGTTCCCATCCCCCCGTCCTCCCTCCTCTATCCGCACGTCCGCTCCCTCGCGAACCGCCTCCGCCGCCTCGACCGCCGCGGCCGCGGATGGGTTGCCGCGGCCACCATCCTGGTGATCGCCGTCTGGGTCGGACTGTTCTTCGGGATCCGGTTCCTGGTCGAGGTCTGCTACGGGATCGAGTTGTTCGGCGAATTCCTCGTCGACCGGCTTCTGTCGCTGTTCCTCCTCTCCTTCTTCGGGATCCTCCTCTTTTCCAACGTCGTCTCGAGCCTCGCCACCTTCTACCTCTCCGACGACCTGGCGATGGTGAACGCGGCGCCGATCGATCCGCTGCGCTTCTTCTACGCGCGACTGGCGCAGACGGTGGCCACCAGCTCCTGGATGGTCCTCCTGTTCGGACTGCCGGTGCTGTTCGCCTACGGCACCGTGCACGGGTCGGGCTCGAGCTTCTATCTCCTCGCGGCGGCGGTGCTCCCCGCCTACTTCCTGATCCCCGCGTCGGTCTCGGTCGTCGTCACCACCGTCCTGGTGAACGTCTTTCCCGCGAGGCGCGCCCGCGACCTGCTGGTGATCCTGAGCGGCGTCTTCCTCGCCGGCGTCTTCCTGCTGATCCGCGCGATCCGACCGGAGCGGCTCGTCGACCCGAACGCCTTCTCCACCCTCGCGGAGTTCATCGGCGAGCTGTCGATGCCGCAGGAGGAGTGGTTCCCCTCGACGTGGGCGTCGCGCGCGCTGACGCTGGCGATGCGGGGGCGCGGCGGGAGCCTGATTCCGGCGACGAACCTCCTGCTCACCGCCGGCGCGGCCGTCTTCTCGGCGGCATGGATCGTCTCCGCCGCCTACTTCTCCGGCTGGTCGAAAGCGCAGGAGGGCCGCCGGGCGCACCTGCATCGTTTCCGCGGCGAATGGCTCGCCCGGATGGCGGCGCGTCTCCTCGGCCCCCGGGGTGGGGCGGTGTTGGCCAAGGACGCGCGCGTCTTCTTCCGCGATGCCGGTCAGTGGAGCCAGTTGCTGCTTCTCCTGGCGCTGATCGCGATCTACCTGCTCAGCATCCACGCCCTTCCGTTCGACGCGCTCGACTTCCCGACCGCCACCTACCGCAACGCCGTCGCCTTCTTGAATCTGGGGATGAGCGGCTTCGTCCTGGCCGCGGTCGCGGCGCGATTCCTGTATCCGGCGGTCTCGGTCGAGGGGCGCGGGATCTGGATCCTGCGCGCCTCGCCGATGGGGGCGCGGGAGCTGGTGCGGGCGAAGTTCGGCGCCGGGATCTTGCCGCTGGCGCTCCTGGGCCAGGTGATCTCGATCGCGTCGAACGTGCTGCTGCGCTCCACCACGCTGGTGATGGTCGCCGGATCGCTCACCACGCTGGTGATCGCGGCGACGGTCTGCGCCCTCGCCGTCGGATACGGCGCCCGGATGCCCGACTTCAAGGCGGAGAACGCGGCCAAGGTCGCCGCCGGTTTCGGGGGACTGGTCTACATGGCCTCGGCCCTGGCCTACCTCGGCGCGGTCGTCGCGCTGGAGGCCTATCCCACCTACCGCCTATACGACGCGGCGCTCTACGGATACGCGCTGTCCGGCTCGCAATGGGCGATCTGCATCGCCAGCTACGCGCTGGTGCTCCTCGTCAGCGCCGCCGTCGCCGGGGAGTCCCTCCGGCGCGGCGCCGCCGCCCTCGAAGCGCGCGAATACACCTGACTCACGGGGCAACGACGAGCTCGGACATCATCCCCTCTTCGCCGTGCTCGAGGATGTGGCAGTGGAACATCCAGCGGCCGGGGTTGTCGAGCGGGGTCACGACGGTAACCTTCGAGCCGGGCTGGACGTCGACGGTGTCCTTCCAGGCGCGTCGATCCACCATCACTCCGTCCACCTTCACCACCTGGAAACGCTGTCCGTGCAGGTGCATCGGATGGCGGCTCATCGTGGCGTTGCGGAACTCGAGGGTCGTCTCGACGTTTCCAGGAAGGACGACCGGTTCGGCGTCGGGCCAGACCGCTCCGTCGATGGCGAAGACCATCTTGCCGTCGAGCATCCCCTCCTGGAGCTCGTATCGGTGCGCGACCGTGCCGGCGATCGCCTCCGGCAGGGTCGGCGCCGGGAAGACGGGGGACGCCTCGTCGACCCGGTCGTCGCCGTACTCGAGGGTCAGCACCGTCGTCGGTCCGCTGCCGAGCGGATCGTCGTCCATCATCCCGACGTACTCGCGCCAGTTGACCAGGGCGTAGCGCCGTCCGGGCTCGCCGGTACCGCGCACCCAGACGGTGTAGCGCTCCCCGGGAGCGACCAGAAGCTTTCGGGTCTCGTACGGCGCGACCCAACCGCCGTCGGTGGCGACGACCGTGAGGGTGTGCTCCTCGAGCTCGAGGTCGAAATAGCGGGCGTTGGCGACGTTTACGATCCGCAGCAGGACGTTTCCCCCGGGCGCGATCGGCACGCGACGGTCGATGCGCGCGTTGGCGAAGACGGTGTTCCCGAAGTGCGTTCCGTGGCGCTCGCTGCCACGCGCCATCACCACCTGCCCGATCTCGTCCAGCTCGGCGTCGTCGATGGCCAGCGGAAGATCGCAGTCGACCTCCGGCTCCGCGGGATCGCGCACCCAGAACAGCCCGAAGAGGCCGCGGTCGATGAGCTGATCGCCGTCCATGTGCGGGTGGTACCAGTAGAAGCCGGGATCGGGGACGACGAACTCGTACTCGAACGACCCTCCCGGCGGCACCGGCGTCTGGATCGCGGGTACGCCGTCCATCGCGTCCGGAATCCGTAGCCCGTGCCAGTGAACGGTCGTCTCCATGTCGGTCATCTCGTTCCGGAAGTGAACCCGCACCGTATCGCCTGCGTCGGCCACGATCAGCGGGCCCGGAACCGAGCCGTTGTAGGCGACGCCGTGGATCGGGGTTCCGGACCCGGGATCCCAGTCGTGGTGTCCGGCCACCAGCTCGACCTCCACCACATTCGGGTCGGGGTCGAGGTCGTCGATCGTCTCGACGCGGCAAAGGTCCTCCTTCGTCGCGTCGCGCGAACAGCCGGCGAGGAGAAGGAGAGGAGAGGCAACGAGGACGACGCCGCGCATGAGGACCTCCGGAGCCGGGGGATCTACCCCAGGCTCTCGGGCGCGTCAAAGGTCCGGCCATCTCGGCGCTTCAGGTGGGGGTGGGACTGGGGCACCCGCTCCCAGTCTGGGTCGGGTCGGCGGTGCCGCTCGGGGTGGCGGTCGGCGTCGGGGGGACGGTGGAGGTCGGGCTGGCGGTCGGCGTTTCGTCCGGCGTTCCGTCCGGCTCCCCGGCGCAGTCGGGATCGTCGTCGTCGACGAGCGCATCGCAGTCGTTGTCGACGGCGTCGTCGCACCGCTCGTAGGTGTCGGGGCGGATCCCGGGGTCGGTATCGTCGCAGTCGTCGGCCGCCGCCCAGCCGTCCCCATCCGCGTCCATCGTCGTCGCGTTGCTCGCGACCCCACCGCAATTGGTCGTGGCCGCGGCCGCGACGACGACCAGCGCGAGCGTGACGAAACCGACGACGTTCCGATGCGCCATGGACCGACCCTCCGATCGGCGGCGATGGAACGGGATTGCGCGACGGCGCGGAAGGGCCGGAACGCGTCGATTGAGCCTTGAATCAGCGTTCGGCGTCGGACGGTCGGCGGACCGCCCGAATCAGAAGTAGAGCAGGAACCCGAGTTGGGTCCCGACGGTCGTCTGCGTTCCGGTGTCGTCGTCGAGATCGCCGAACCCGGACAGCGAGCTGCGCAGCCGGTCCCGGTCGACGCCGACGCCGATCGCGACCACGCCGCCGCCGCCCACCGGGACCTTCGCCTGGAGCCCGACGTGGGCTCCGGGTCCCTGAAGGTCCTGCCCGGTCGGCTCGGCGCCGCTCACCACCACGGTCGCCATGTGGATCCGGACCAACGCGCGGGGACCGACGTGCAGGTTTCCGATGCGGATGAAGTACCCGGCTCCGACTCCGACGGAGACGTCGGTCCGAACCGAGTGGGCGCTGAACTCCTCGTCCCGCTCGGTCACCGTCCGCAAGTCGAGCTCGCCGAGAAACTCCAGGTGCTTCGTCGCGAAGTAGCCGACGACCGGCGCCACGCGAACGACGCTGGTGACGAGCTTGTCGTCGCCGTCGGTCTCGGGATCGTCGACGACGTTGGAGAGCTCGAACAGTCCACCGGCCTCCAGCTGGCCCGGCATCGCGTAGTCCTCCATGGAACGGGGACGGCGGGCCGGTTCGGCGTCGGCCGTGGGGGGGACGACGGCGGCGGGCGCGGCGGAGGGCGGCTCGGCCGAAACGGCGGCGCCGCCGGTCGAGAGCAGGAGGGCCATCAGGGCGGTTGCGGTGTCCATTCGGATCCTCGGAGGTGGAAGTCCGGATAGGCTCGGGTCGTCCGGTCAGAAATAGAGGCTGACGCCGACGCGCGTTCCGATCGACGTGCGGGAACTCTTCACCGACGAACCGCCGGATTCGTACTCCAGCAGATCGCTGCGGAAGACGAGGGCGCCTTCGAGGATCCCGCCGGAGCCGATCGGAAGCTTCACCACGCCCGAGAGACTGGCGCCCGGCCCGGTCCCTTCCACGTCGACGGTCTCGTCCCCGACCTTCGTCTCGATCTCGACCTTGTTGCCGTGGAGGAGGAGCTGCGGACCGAGACGCGCCTTCCCGAACGGGAGCAGGATCGCGCCGCCCGCCCCGAGGCCGACGTGGCGGGCCTCGCTGCTTCCCTCGTCGCCGGGGAACGTCTCGCTTTCGTTCGCCCATTCGCCCGTCGCGACCAGCTGGATGCCGGGCAGGAGGAACAACCCGACCATCGGCGACACGCGCACGAACGTCCGCGACCCTTCGGTGTTGTCTTCGAAGTCCTGCGTCGTGCGGCCGGCATTCAGCGCGCCGCCGAGCTCGAGCGTGCCGGTCGCACCGTACTCCTTCGCCTCGGCTGCCGGCGCGACAGGAAGCATCGCGACCGCCACCAGGATCGCCTTCGGTCCCCTCATGCGTACCTCCGGCGCCGCTTGTAACACGAACGGCGGTGCCGTGGTTCAGGGAACGATCGGGAGCCGTCGCACCGGCCTTCCCGTCGCGGCGAAGACGGCGTTGGCGACGGCGGGGGCGATCGGCGGCACCCCCGGTTCGCCGATCCCGCCGTGCTCCTCGTCGCTCGGCACCCGGTGCACGTCGATCACCGGGCACTCCTTCATCCGCAGCAACGGATAGTCGTGAAAGTTTGAGGTTGCGACCGCCCCGCCGGCGACCGAGATCCGCCCCCGCATGGCGGCGGTGAGGCCGAAGACGACGCCGCTCTGCATCTGCGCGTCGACGATCCCGGGATGCACGATCGCTCCGGCATCGTACGCGACCACGACGCGGTGGACACGGATCTCGCCCCCGTCGACGGAGACCTCGGCCACCTGCGCCACCACGCTCCCGAACGAATCGGCGATCGCGATCCCGCGCGCGCGGCCTGCCGGGAGCGGCGTTCCCCAGCCGGCCTTCGCGGCGGCGAGCTCGAGGACGGCGCGCAGCCGCGGCTTCGACGACAAGAGCCGCCGGCGCAGCTCGAGCGGATCGAACCCCCCCGCGGCCGCCACCTCGTCCAGGAAACACTCCACGACGTAGCTGTTGTTGGAGTAGCCGACCGATCGCCAGAACCCGAACGGCAGGGGAAGGTCGGCCCGGGCCCAGGCCACGCGGACGTTCGGAACGTCGTACGGGAGCTGGCGCGCGCCGTCGGTGGCAAAGGGGTCGGTGATCACCTTCGACGCGTAGGGCGCGATCCGCCGGAGGATCGACGGGCTCGATACGACGTGCGTCCAGACGAGAGGCAGTCCCGCCGCGTCGAGTCCGGCGCGCATCACGTTCAGGCTCGGCGGACGGTAGACGTCGTGCTGCATGTCGTCCTCGCGGGTCCAGACCACCTTCACCGGCTCCCGGATCACCCGCGAGATCTGGACCGCCTCGGCGACGAAGTCGGCTTCGAGCCGCCGCCCGAAGCCGCCGCCGAGCAACGTGGTGTGGATCCGGACCGCCGACTTGGGAAGCCGGGCGTGCTTGGCGGCGGTCTCCAGGGCGAGGGTCTGGTTCTGCACCGGCCCCCAGACCTCGCAAAACCCCTCCCGCGCGTCGGCGGTGCAGTTCTGCGGCTCCATCGTGGCGTGCGCCAGCAGGGGTGTCTCGTAGACCGCTTCGATCGACTTCGTTGCGCGCTCGAAGGCGGCGTCGGGATCCCCCTCGCGGCGGACGACCTTGGCGCGTCCCTTCGACGCCGTCTCCAGCCGGCGGCGGATCTCCGCGTCGTCGAGCGCGGCGTTCGGTCCGGCGTTCCAGGCGACGGCCAGCGCCTCGCGCCCCTTGCGCGCCGCCCACGTTCCGTCGGCCACGACCGCGATGCCGTCACCGACCGGAACGACGGCGCGGACGCCGGGGACGGCGAGGGCCGCCTTCTCGTCGTGCCGGGCGATCGTGGCGCCGGCCGCGGGTGGGCGCGCGATCATCGCCACCCGCAGTCCGGGACGCGTCACGTCGATCCCGAACCGGGCCGACCCGTCGACCTTCGACGGGACGTCGAGCCGGTCGATCGATCGACCGACGAGCACGTAGGACGACGGCGCGAATCGGCGCGGGCGTCTCGGGACCGGCACGCGGGTCGCGGCGGCCGCGAGCTCGCCGAAGGTGGCGGACCGGTCGCCGGGACCGTGGATCACCCCGTCTTCGGCCCGACAGCTCTCCGGGTCGACCTTCCACCGGCGGGCCGCGGCGGCGATCAGCATCTCGCGCGCCGCGGCGCCGGCCTCCCGGAGCGGTTCCCACGAGCTCTTCACCGAGGTGCTGCCGCCGGTCACCTGGTAGCCGAAGTCCCCCTTCATTACGTAGGCCTTCGCGGCCGGCGCCGGCTCCACCCGGATGCGGCGCCAGTCGGCGCGCAGCTCCTCCGCCACGAGCATCGGGAGGGCCGTCATCACCCCTTGCCCCATCTCCGACTTTCCGAGCATCACGGTGACGGCGTCGTCCTCGCCGACGGAGAGCCAGGCGTTCGGAACGAACGCTTTCGTTTTCGAGGCGGCCCGCGCCGGAGCGCGGCGCGACGCGACGGCGACGCCCAGGGCGAAGCCGGCGCACGCCGAATGGCCGAGGAAAGCGCGGCGGGAGAGACGGACCGGGCGCGCCGGGCCGCTCACCGCGGCTCCCCCTTCCCGGCGGTATCCTGGCCCACGGCCGGAGCGCGCGCCATCTCGGCGGCGCGGTGGATCGCATCGCGGATCCGCGGATAGGTCCCGCAACGGCAGAGGTTCCCCGACATGGCGGAGTCGATCTGGGCGTCGGTCGGCGCCGGGTTCCGGGCCAGCAACGCCGCCGCCGACATCAGTTGTCCCGACTGGCAGTAGCCGCACTGCGGCACCTGCCGTTCGATCCACGCCCGCTGAAGCGGATGGCTCCGGTCCTCCGAGAGCCCTTCGACCGTCGTCACCGACTTTCCCGCGGCGGGCGCCGCCGGCGTGATGCACGAGCGGATCGGCGTGCCGTCGAGGTGCACGGTGCACGCGCCGCACAACGAGATTCCACAGCCGAACTTGGTGCCGGTCAGCCCCAGCGTCTCACGGAGGAACCAAAGGAGCGGGATGTCGGCGGGCGCGTCGGCGGTGACCGGCCTGCCATTGACGGTGAGCGAGAACGACGGCATGCAGGACCCCCCGCGCGCGCCGGCGCGAGGCGCGCGTCATCCGGGGAGTCTAGCAGGCCGGGGAGTTCCCGGGATCGCGCGACGCGCGGGAGATCCGGACTTCGATCTTCTTCCATTCGGCGTCCGGCGTGCGTCCGACGCCGAGCGGCGCGCCGTGCCCCTTGTCGCCATGGAAGTCGCTGCCGCCGGTGGCGATCAGCCCGAAGCGGTCGACCGCGTCGACGTAGCGGCGCCGCATCTCCGGCGTGTGGTCCGGGTGGTAGACCTCGAGGCCGTCGAGCCCCCACCCGACGAGCCGCTCGAGGTGGCGGTCGTCCCCCATCTGTCCCGGATGCGCCTGCACCGCGACTCCGCCCGCGCCGTGGACGCGGCGGATCGCCTCGTCGGCCGGCATCCGCACCCGCTCGACGAACGCCGGGCGTCCGGGGCTCAGGAAGCGGTCGAAGGCGTCGTCGAACCCGCGCGCGTACCCGTTCTCGACCAGGAGCCGCGCGATGTGCGGCCGACCGACGGTCCCGGCACGGCCCGGCGCGAGGTACGGCGTCACGTCGATCGCCATCCCCAACGCTTCGAGCGCCGCGGCGATCCGGCGCAGCCGCTCGACACGCTGGTCCCGCAACAGGCGCAGCCATTCGGCCAATCCCGGGGCCGCCGGACGGATCCCCAGACCGAGGAGGTGGATCTCGGTGGCGTCGACGTGGCAGGTGATCTCGATCCCCGGCAGGACGCGGAGCGACGTGCCGGCGGCCGCCGCCTCCGCGGCCGCGATCCCGTCGAGCGTGTCGTGGTCGGTGACGGCGAGCACGTCGACCTTCCGCTCCACCGCTTCGGCGATCAGCCGCTCCGCGGAGAACAGTCCGTCGGACGCCTGGGTGTGGCTGTGGAGGTCGACGATCACGGCGAAAAGGGGCCGAAGGATGGTGGACCGGACCGCGTTTGTAAAGGGCGCCGACCGCGCCGGGGCGTCACTTGTCCAGCTCGCGCACCAGGTGCGGGAGCTCGGGGAGGATCAGCCGTTCGGCGGCGAGACGCACGGCGTTGGTCGAGCCGGGGAGCGCGAAGACGACCCGCCGTCCCCGCGTGCCGGCGAGCGCCCGCGAGAGGAACGCCGCGCTGCCGATCTCTTCCCAGGAGAGGAGGCGGAACAGCTCGCCGAAGCCCGGGAGCGCGCGGTCGAGGAGCGGGGCGACCGCCTCGATCGTGGTGTCGCGGCGGGCGATGCCGGTGCCGCCGTTCAGCACGATCGCCCGAACCGCCGGGTCCTTCGACGCAGCCCGTACGGCGGCGGCGATCGCTCGGGCGTCGTCCTTGACGATCCGCGTCGGACGCACCTCGTGCCCCGCCTCGCGGAACAGCGCCGCCAAGGTCGCCCCCGAGCGATCGTCGGCGGCGGTGCGGGTGTCGGAGACGGTCACGATCTGCACCGTCGTCCCGCGCGGTCCGGCGGCGCGGTGCTCGTGGGCAGGGCTTCGAGGAGGACGGTGTGCAGCGTGCGTGTGCCGATGGCGTCTCATCGGATCGGAGCCGCGCGAAAGGCCGTTTCGCCGGCGCCGTCGACGGCGCCGCCGTGCTCGTCGCCGGTGCCGCTCCAGGAGCGGCCGAACGTGCGGTCGTCGCCGGGGACCCGGTCGGTCGCGGGCCAGGTCCATGCGTCGGCATCGCCGCCGGAGTCGAGGAACAGGCCGACGCTGCGTCCGACGGTGCGCGCGGAGGAGTCGCACTCGGCGCTGTGATTGCCCAGCCCCACGCCATAGTCGCTTTCGGCGAGGTAGGCGTCGGCTCCGTCGTTGTCGACGAACAGACCGATCCCCTGGCAGTTGCTGGCGCCGGCCGCCAGCACCGAGAAGCGGTAGGTGTCGTCTCCGGCGTCGTTGATCAACAACCCGACCGAGAAGTCGTGCCCGCTTCCCATGTGCACACCACGCGGCATGAAGGTGGGGTTGAAGCGGTCGTTCCCGGAACCTCCGTCCAGGAGCGCCCCGATCGCGTAGTGCGCGGCGCCCCCTTGGACGTACCAGAGGGCCTCGTAGGTGTCGGCCCCCTCGCCGTCGAGGAGCAGCCCCGTCCCCTGCCAATAGCCCGTGCCCTGGCCGAAGACGCTGGCGGTGTAGGCGTCGTCGCCCCCTACGTCCCGAAGCACGCCGAGCCCGCCGGACAGGAAGGTCTCGGCGGCGTCGTTGCGCATCCCCAAGCCGGCCCCCTGGGAAAAGCTGCTGTTCCCATCCTCCGGAAGCTGCGGCGAGTAGTAGAGCGGGGTGCCGCCGAGGTCCGGATCGCCCGGATCGGCGAACCACACGTCGGCGCCGCCGCCATCCCACGCCGCGCCGACTGCGCGCAGGTATCCGAATCCCTGGCTGTTCGCAAAGGTCCGGTGCACGTCGTTGCCGGCGCCGGCGTCGATTAGAAGCCCGATCCCCATCGAGGCCGCCCCCTGCACCCCCGCCTCGCCGAGGTAGGCGTCGTTCCCGCCGTCGTCGTAGAGGACGCCGACGCCCAGCGCCCCCCAGCCTTGCGAGGCGCGCAGCGATTCGTAGCGGTCGTCGCCGGCCCCGAGATCGAAGAGCATTCCGACGCCGAAGCGTCCGGAGCCCTGGCGACCCACGCGCGAAAGGGAGAACCGGCCGTAGTAGCCGTCACCGTCGTAGCGTCCCCCCGCGTCGGCGGGGAGGAGCGGGCCGGACGTCTCGTCGGTCGTCTCGTAGGTGTAGAGGTCGTTCCCGCCCAGGTCGACGTGGACGGCGCCCGGCACGTCGGCTCCGCTGGCGCCGGCCGGGTGCACGTAGACGTCGTCCCCGCCGAGGTCGAGGTAGAGCGCGACGTTGCCGATGTCGCCGGGAGCGTCGGGGCCGGGACCCGCGATCACCACCCGCCCGACGGGGCTCTCCGCGTCGAATGTGACGGAAAGGCCGGCGAATCGTTCCAGGTCCGCGTGCTCCACCGCGAAGGCGAGCTCGCGGGCAGGGTCGTACAGCACGGCCGGCCCCTTGCGATTGAGGACCCAGGCCTGCTCCTCCGCGTCGGTGAGGTCGGGCTGCGCCCGGTAGTCGACCAGGATGCCGCCGTGGCCGTACTGGACCATCTGGTTTGCGGAGGCCGGCGCTCCGCCGGCGAGCGTCTCGCGGGACGCCGCGACGCGCTCGAGAGCCGCGAGGATCGGGACCAGCGCCGACCGGAGCTCGCCGGGGAGCGCGGAGAGGTCGACGAGATCCTGCCTCGCCGTCGCCGGGTTCAGCGGCTTCCCGCCCGGCGAACGCCCCAGCCGGTCGATCGCCTCTCCCAGGGCGGTCGCCACCGGGTGCGCCGTGCGCATCGCGTGATCGAGGTCGAACGACAGCTGCGCCGCGAAGCAGGGGGACCCGTCGATCGCGTCCCAGTGCGTCTCGCGGAACCACGGAAGCCGGAACCGGTCGTCGAGCACCGAGCGGTAGGAGGCCCCTTGCCAGGTCTCTTCGTCGAAACCGACCTGGTCTCGGGTCATCTCCGCGTCGGCAAGGGCCACGTCGAGCAACGGCGCGTCGAGCGTCGACGCGCATCGGATCGCGTCCGCCTCCGGGTCCCAGTCCGGTCCGGACGCCGGAGGCGACGAGCAGGCGGCGGCGAACGCGCACCAGGCGAGGGCGAATCTCGAGGGTCGGGTCATCGGACCGACCGACCTATTACGCGCGCCGGAGCCCCGTCAAGTCCGAAGTCCGGTCAGAGGTCCCGCGAGCACGGCGCCGCTCCGATCGTCCCCGGGAGGCGCCGCCCGTCGCGGATCCCTTCGCGTTCGGCCGCCGGGATCACCGCCGGAATCGCCTGTCGTCGGGCCGGCACCGGCTTGGTGGTGGGCGCCGCCTTCGCCGGCTCGGCCCCTTTCGCCGGGATCCCGGCGCGCGCGATGCGGGGCGGTCGAGTCGTCGCCCGCTCGACGCGCTCGGCGGTGCGTCGCGCGAGGACCTCGACCGGTTCGGCGACGGCGCCGGCGCCGACTCCGACCGAGCCCAGGACCGATTCGAGCGGCGACGGCCCCTCCGCCTCCGCCGGGGATTCGGCGGCGGCGAGCAGCGCCGCCTCCTCCGCCGGCATCTCCGGGATCGGCGGGCGGTCGGCTTCGAGCGGATCGTTGCGCCCGTCGGGAGCCCCGGGGGACTCCCCGGAGCCCTTCCGCTGCGCGAGTCCGAGCACCTTCACCTCCGGACGGTGGATGCCGCTCAGCGCGGCGACCGCCGTCTTGCCGCGCGGCAGGACGCGCAGCTTCTGGCCGGCGCGGATCCGTCTTCGCGACGAGAGCCCGTTCAGGTCGGCGAGCTGGTCGACGCTCATCCCGGTCCGGGCGGCGATCCCGAGGAGCGTCTCCCCGCGGCGCACGAGGTGGAACTCGTCCGGACGTTGCGATCGAAAGCGGAGCGTCCGCGGGATCGCGGCGTAGGAACGAACGAACCGACCGGAGGTCCCGGCCGGGATCTTGAGCGGCACCATCTTGGGGAGGTACTTCCGTCCATGGATCACGTGTCGGGTGAGCTGCGGATTCAGCGCCCGGATCTCGGCGGCGCTGACTCCACAGTAGGCGGTGAGGGTCTCGATCGCGACGTGGTCGGGGAGGACCACCTCGTCGTAGGGGACGGCCGACCGCGGCGGGTAGTCGGCGAGCGCCGCCCCGAAATGGTGCTGGCGGCGGTTGTAGACGTCGCGCGCGGCGAGGAACTCGGCGTAGAAGTTCCGCGAGGCGAAGCCGAAGGTGCGGCTTTCGTGTTCCCACACGATCCGCTCGATCGACTCCGAACCGACCGCCGCCGCGGCTCGACGCATCCCTCCGACGCCGTGGTTGTAGGCGGTGACCGCGAGCCCCCAGTTCCCGAGGTAGGTGTAGTTCTCGTGCAGCATCCGCGCGGCGGCTTCGGTGGAGAGGATCGGATCGAGGCGCTCGTCGATCTCCTGGTTGATCGTCATGTAACGGCGCCCGGTCGCCGACATGAACTGCCACGGTCCGGACGCCCCCACCTTGGAGTAGGCCTCCAAGTTGAACATCGACTCCACGAAGACCAGCCGCGTCAGGTCGGCGGGCAGGCCGCGCGCGCGGAAGATCTGCTCCATCCGTTCGATGTAGGGGGCGACGTTGGCGATCCCCAGGAGGAAGCGATCGCGCTGCCCGCGCTGCCCGCGGATCCGTTCGGCCGCCTGGTTGAACTTGTCCGGCTCGTCGACGGCCGCGAACATCTCCAGGATCCGGCGCTCTTCGGCCGAGAGCGTCGCCGCCGGGATCGCGTCCTTGTAGGTGGCGAGGCGTCGCAGCACCGCGGCCAGCCGCTCCCGCTCCTTCTGCACCCCGTTGTCGATCGCTTCCGAGATCTGCCCGTCGGTCCGTCCCGAGAGCGCCGAGTAGTCGAGGACGCCGTAGACGATCTGCAGGTAGCGGCTGTCGTGCAGCACCGACTGCCGCGTGGTGTAGGTGGCGTAGATCGAGGTCCAGAAGTCGACCGCCGGCCGGAGCGCCTCCGGCACGGCGAACTCCTCCACGGCCGCCACCGGGCCGATCGTGGTGGCGGCGAGCGCCGCCGGAGGGGAGGCGAGGATCGACGCGACGGCCGCGGCGGGAAGCGAGATCACGGGCGAGGGGCCTCCGGGGACGGCGAGGGAAGAGGGCCGAGGTCGGCGGCTCGGACGGCGGGCGAGGGGACGTGCGGCGCGACGGGTGCGGGATCGGCGCTCCACGCCGCGAGCGCCGATCCGATCCGGTCCTGGATCTCCTGCGCGCGCACCGTCTTCAGGCCTACCCGGTTCATCAGGACCGCGAAGGCGAGGGTGCGCCCGTTGGCGGCGTGGGCGTAGCCGGCGAGGCAGGTCGAACCGTCGACCGTCCCGGTTTTTCCGCGGACCTTGCCCGCGCCGGCGAGGCCCACCATCCGGTGGGACATCGTTCCGTCCCGTCCCGCGATTCCGAGCGAGGCGAGGAAATCGCCGCGCACCGAGAAGTCGTCGTAGGCCGCCTGCAACACCCGGAGGAAGAGCCGCGGTGACAGGCGGTGATCGCGCGCCAAGCCGGAGCCGTTCCGGAGCGAATAGCTCCCGGCCGGGATCCCCAGTCCGCCGAGGAACTCCGCCACGGCGTCGAGACCCTTCTGCCGCGTTCCCGGCGTTCCGTATCGCTCGGCGCCGACCGCCTTCAGGAGCTGCTCGGCGGTGAAGTTGTTGGAGAGCTTGTTCAGGCCTCGGACGATCGTCCCGAGCGGCTCCGACTCGTGCGTGACGAGCGGGATCGCGCCGGCCGGCGTCGTCCCCTGGCGAACCGTCCCGTGGATCGTCACCCCTTCCTTCGCCAGGTTCTCGCGGAGCAGCGCGCCGAAGTACGCGGGCGGATCGTCGATCGGACGGTAGTAGACCTTCTCCGGAGCCCCGACCGGGTAGGTGCCGCTCAACGTGAACGTGCGGCGGTCGGTCGCGAGCGCGAGTCGGCGGCGGTGTCCTTTGCGCGAGGTGGTCGCGCGGTTCTCGAGGCGGACGAAGCCGGTCGGCGGATCGAGCGCCACGTCGACAGGCAGCCCCGGCGTCCCGCCCGGCCGGACGACGATCGCGATCGAGTTCCACGTCGCGGAGACGGCCCCCAGCGGCGCCGCGTAGGCGCGGTCGGCGTCGAACTCGTCGTAGCCGGATCCGGTCCGCTCGGCGTCGAAGTAGCCGTCGTCGATCACCAGATCGCCGCGGACCTCGCGCACCCCGGCGACGCGCACGAGGGAGGCCAACCGCCAGACCCGTTCCAGCGTGAGCGACGGATCCCCTTTGCCGCGGACGACGAGGTCGCCCGACACGACTCCGCCCTCGAGATTGCCGGCGCGGAGCACGTCGGTCGTGAAGCCGTAGGAGGGGCCCAGCACCTTCAACGCGACGACGGTCGTCACCACCTTGGTGACCGAGGCCGGGTTGAACGGCTCGTCGGCGTTGTGCTCGAAGAGCAGATCGCCGCTGTCGACGTCGGCGACCGCGAGGCCGACCGACATCCGCTGGCGCTCCGCCTCGGCGACCAGTTGGGACAGTTCCGCCGGAAGCGCCGGCGCACCGGCAGCGGCGAAGAGCAGGTGCGCGACCCGGGCGAACCGCCGCGATTGACCGGCCGCCGACCCCGGGATAGCGTCTGCGACGAGAGGGAACACCCGAGTCCGATCATACCCCCGGAGAGGCCCTGCGCGAGTACGCTTTCCTCACGGTGTTCACAGCCATTTTGGTCGCCGCGTGCGCCGTGCAGGATCGCACGGCTGACGGGGAGATCGTGGTCGCCGTCGACGCCAACCCCCGCTCCCTCGACCCGCGGTTCGCCTCCGACTCCCTTGCCTCCAAGATCGGCGAGCTGACCTGCCCCGGTCTGTTCGCCCGCGATGCCGCCGGACGGCTCGTCCCGGAGCTCGCGGGCGACTGGGCGTGGGAGACGCCGACCCGGTTGCGCGTGACGCTCCGCGAGGGCCTCGTCTTCCACGACGGCAGTCCGGTCGAATCGGAGGACGTCGCCGCCACCGTGCGTTCGATCCTCGATCCGGCGACCGGATCGGTCTTCGCCGCCAGCTTCGGGGAGATCGAGCGTATCGAAACGCCGAGCGCGCGCGACGTCCGCTTCCACCTGCGCACCCCCTCCGCGCCGCTGCTGCAGGACCTGGTCGGTCCCGGCGTCGTGAAGCGCGGCCTCCCCCGCGAGGCGGTCGACCGGCCGGTCTGCGCCGGTCCGTATCGCGTCGTCGGCTTCCGCCGCGACGAGTCGGTGCGCCTCGAGGCGTTCGACCGCTACTGGCGCGGCCCGCCGGCGAGCCGGTCGCTCGTCTTCCGCATCGTCCCCGACGCGACGGTGCGCGCGCTCGAGGTCGCGCACGGGGCGGTCGACCTGGTGCAGAACGACCTGCCTCCGTTCTTCCTGCCGGTGCTCGCGCGCAAGGGGACGGTCGTGGTGGAGAGCCGGCCGGGCCGCAAT
>CAYJRR010000004.1:4964-72092 GCA_964372275.1 uncultured bacterium | reverse complement strand
CATCCGTCGCTCCGGGACCTGCGGGTGCGGCGCGCCATCGCGGCCGCGATCGATCGCGAGGCGTTGGTGCGCCACAAGCTGGAAGGACAGGGGATCGTCGCGGCAGTTCCGTTCGCCGCCGACGATCCGTTCGCGGTCGCCGGTCCGGCGGCGGACGGCGTGCGCCCCCCCCCGTACGACCCGGCCGAGGCGGCGCGCCTGCTCGACGAGGCGGGTCTTGTCCCGGGACCGGACGGCGTGCGCCTCGCCCTCGAGTACAAGACCTCCACCGGCGATCTGGCGATTGCGGTGGCCAAGGTGATCCGCGAGGACCTCCGGCGGGTGGGGATCCGGCTCACGATCCGTCCGGCCGAGTGGGGGGTCTTCTTCCACGACGTGCAGACGGGGAACTTCGAGATCTACACCCTGACCTCGGCGGCGATCGCCGATCCCGACTTCCTGCGTTGGCTGCTCGGATCGGAGAACGTTCCCCCCGACGGCTCCTCGTCCAACCGCGGCGGCTATCGCAACCCCGAGCTCGACCGGTGGCTCGCGAACGGCGCCGCCGAGCTCGATCCGGCGGCCCGCGTGGCGATCTACGCCGAGGCGCAGCGGATCGTCGCGCGCGATCTACCGGTGGTGCCGCTGTGGCACGTATCGTTCGTCGGCCTCACCCGCGCCCACAAGCGGACGGAGGGTCGGTGACGCATCCGGCCCGTGTCCCGACCGGCGGAGGGACGCGGCGGTTCGTGTTGCGCCGGCTCGGACTCGCCGTTCCGGTCCTCGCCGCCGTCTCGATCGCGTCGTTCCTGTTGGTGCACCTGATCCCCGGGGACCCGGTCGACTTCATGCTGGGAGAGACGGCCCTTCCGGCGGCAAAGGAGCGGCTGCGCCAGGAGCTGCACCTCGACCGTCCGCTGCCGGCGCAGTACGCCGGCTTCGTACGCGACCTCTTCACCGGTCGCTTGACCAGCCTCCACACCCGCGAGCCGGTGCTTCCGACGTTGCTCCGCCGGCTCGCCTCCTCCGCGATCCTGGCGGCGGCGGCGATGGCGATCGCCGTCGGGATCGCGCTCCCGGCCGGCGTCTGGTCGGCCGTCCGCCGACGCGGGTTGGTCGACCGCTTCTCGACGGCGGCGGCGCTGGTCGGAGTCTCGATGCCGACCTTCTGGCTGGGTCCGCTCCTGATCCTCCTCTTCGCCTTCCACCTGCACTGGCTGCCGGTCGCCGGAGCCCGGGGACCGGCGAGCGTCGTGTTGCCGGCGCTCACGCTGGGGGTGGGGCTCGCCGCGCTTCTCGCGAGGATGACCCGCGAATCGATGATCGACGTGTTGCCGATGGAGTTCGTCACCGCGGCGCGCGCGCGCGGCGTCGCGGAGTGGCGGGTGCTCGTCGGCCACGCGCTGCGCAACGCCCTGGTGCCGGTGGTGACGATCGCCGGGATGCAGCTCGGATCGCTGATCACCGGATCGCTCGTCACGGAGGAGATCTTTGCGTGGCCGGGACTCGGCCGGGAGATCGTGGGCAGCGTTCGCGCGCGCGACTTCCCGATGTTCCAAGGTGCGGTGCTGCTCGTCGCCGCCGTCTACGTCGCGGTGAACCTCCTGACCGACCTGGCCTACGCCTGGCTCGATCCGCGGGTGCGCCGGTGACGGAGGCGGCCGCCGTCCCCCGTCCGCGGCCCGATCCGCGCGTCGTCGCCGGGCTTGGCCTGCTGACGCTCCTCGCGGGGATCGCGCTCGTCGGTCCGTGGCTCGCGCCGTTCGACCCGTTCGCGATCGACCTGCTGCACGCCTACCGCGGCCCCTCGCCGGCCCATTGGTTGGGGCAGGGGCCGGACGGCGAGGACCTGCTGTCGGTGGTGCTGGTCGGCGCGCGCACCAGCCTCGCCGTCGGCGTGCTGGTCGTCGCGATCACCGCGACGGTCGGGGTGTCGGCCGGGATGGTGGGCGGCTGGTTTCGCGGGCGGGCCGACGCCGTCCTCGTGGCGATGCTCGACTTCCTGCAGGCCTTTCCGGGGATCCTGCTGGCGATCGCGCTCACCGCCGTCGTCCCGCACGGCGGCCTGTGGCGGGTCGTCATCGCGTTGTCGCTCCGCGGATGGGTCGGCTACGCGCGGGTCGCGCGCGGGCAGGTGCTGGCGCTCCGGGAGCGGGCGTTCGTCGAGTCGGCGGTGGCGATCGGGGCCGGTCACGGGCGGATCCTGTTCCGCCATCTCCTGCCGAATGCCGCCGGCCCGCTGCTGGTGGAGGTGACCTTCGGCATCGCGGCGGCGATCCGCGACGAAGCGACCCTCTCGTTCCTCGGGCTCGGGGTCGAACCGGGGACGCCGTCGTGGGGCGCGCTCCTCGCCAGCGGCCGCCAGTGCCTGCTGGTGGCCCCGCACATCGCGGTCTTTCCCGGGCTCGCCATCCTGCTTACGATCCTCGCCTTCAACCTTCTCGGGGACGCGCTACGCGATCGACGTTGAAACCGACGACCCGGCGGGAGGCGATCGCGCGCGCCGCGGGGTTCGTCGTCGCCGGCTTCGACGGCACCCGCATGACCCGGGATCTGCGCGACCTCCTCGGCCGGGGGATCGCGGGGACGATCCTCTTCAAGCGAAACGTCGTCGATCCGTGGCAGGTGGCGGCGCTCCTTCGCGACATCCGGCGGACGGCCGGGCGGCCGCTCTTTCTTTCGGTCGACCAGGAAGGGGGGCCGGTCCAGCGGCTGCGCGTGCCGTTCACCGAGTTTCCGGCGCACGGCGTGTTGGGACGGATCGGCGATCCGGCGCTCACCCGCAAGGTGGCGTCGGTGATCGCCGCCGAGCTGCGCGCGATCGGGTTCAACGTCGACTTCGCGCCGCTGGCCGACGTCGACACCAACCCCGCCAACCCGGTGATCGGCATCCGCGCCTTCGCCGGCGATCCGACCACGGTCGCCTGCCACGCGGTGGCGTGGATCCGCGGGATGCAACGCGCGGGGGTGATGGCGTGCGCCAAGCACTTTCCGGGACACGGCGACACGTCGCTCGACAGCCACCATGCGTTGCCGCGCCTCGCCCACGGCCGTTCGCGCATCGAGTCCGTCGAGCTCGTCCCGTTCCGGAAGGCGATCGCCGCGAAGGTCGGCTCGATCATGACGGCGCACGTCGTCTTCGAGGCGCTCGATCCTGGCGTGCCGGCGACGCTCTCCCGGGCGGCGTTGACCGATCTCCTCCGCGGGGAGCTCGGCTTCGAAGGGTTGGTGGTGAGCGACGACCTCGAGATGCGCGCCGTCGCCGACGGCTACGGCGTCGGGGAGGCCGCCGTCCGATCGCTCGCCGCCGGCGCCGACCTCCTCCTCGTTTGCAAGACGCGCGAGCGCGTGATCGAGGCGATCGACGCCGTCGCAGACGGCCTGCTCGCCGGGCGCCTCCCGGGGATCGACGCGTCGGAGCGGCGGATCGCGGCGGCGCGGCGACGCTTCCTCGCCGGCCGTCCGCTCCCGTCACCGACCGCGGCCCGGCGGATCGTCGGACGCGACGCGCACAAGCGGCTCGCCGAGGAGGTGGCGCGCCGCGCCGCGGCGGCGGGGATCGCATGGGCACCGCCGAGCGCGGTGGCGGTCTCGCCGGTGTCCACCACCTAGGGACGACGCTGCCGGGGGCCCGGTTGGGTCCGTGAGCGTCCCGGCGCGCTACTCGTCGCTCCACCAATCTTCGTCGGCGCTGCCCGAGTCCTCCTCCGGATCGGCCGGCTTCACCGGCTCCGGCGTCGGCGCGGGCGCCGGCGTTGCTTCGGGCGCGGGCTTCGCGGGCGGCTCGGGGGGTGCCTTCGGCGACGGCTCGGCGGCCTTGGCGGGGACGCCGGCCTTGGCTGGCTCGGCGGCCGGCGCGTCGGCCGGCTTGGGGGCGGCGGGTGCCTCGGCGGCGGCTTCCGGCACGGCGGCGGTTTCGCCTCGGGCCGTGGAACTCGTGTCTGCGCCGCTTTCGCCGGCTTCACCTTCCGCCACCGGATCGGTGGCCGGTGCGGCAGCGGGCTCCGCGGCCGGTGCGGGGACCGCGACGGCGGGGGCCGGGGCCGCGGCGGGCGCCGTCGCCTGCGCGATGTACCCGTTCACCTTCGCGTCGAGCCACTTCCGCAAGACGCCCAGGTCGGCGGTCGGCGCCTCCTGCGGGCTTTCGAGCACGCTGAAGGCGTTCGCCTCGTCGCGCTTGAGGGTGATCATCGTCCGGCCGATGTCGGTCAGCACCTGCTCGCGCGGCGCGGAGCGGACCTTCTCCAGGTTCACGGCGTCGACGCGCCTCTGCAGCTCGGCCAGTTCGCGCTCCTCGAGCGTGACCGCGATCGTCTTCTCGGGGCCGGTGGTCGGCCGGACCACGAAGGTGCCGGCCCCCTTGCCGTCGTAGGTCAGGGAGAAGGAGCGGCAGCTGGAGAGTCCCCCTTTGCGCTGGTACCGGACCTGCTCGAACGGCTTCCCCGGCTCCGTGCCGATGTCGGCCAGGTCGGCGGCGCTTGGGGAATCGGTCGAGGGCCCCTTCTTCGGACAGCCGGCCGTCCCGAATCCAAGGAGGAGAAGCAACGAGGTCGCGACAACGATCGTTCGCACGCGAGGGGTCCCTCCGGAGACGTGCATCGTGCAAAGAATACCGCGTCTACGCCTATTTGGGGGTAGCGGGCTTTTCGTCGCGCCCCCCCTCGCGGCCGTGGGCGGCGCCGGCCCGTTCGAGGTACCGGCGGACCTTCGCCTCCAGCCACTGCCGGAGCGGACGCAGATCGCGGCTGGCGACCTCCGTCGGACTCTCGGTCACCTGGTTGACGACCGATCCGTTCCGTTCCCAGGTGAGGACCGTGTTGCCGACGTCGAGGACGCGCATCTTCCGCGGCTCGGTCTTCGCCTCCGCGAAACGGACCTCGTCGAGCAGTTTTCGCAACGCGGTGACCTCGTCGTCCGGGAGCGTGTCGGTCACCGTCGCCTCCGGCGCGCGATGCGGCTTCACCACGAAGGTCGCGACACCCCCGGTCGCCGTGCGCTCGATCGCGAGCCGGTAGTACTCGTAGATCGAGAGTCCACCACTCCACTCGTAGCGGACGACGTCGGCGGGCGCCGCCGGCACGCCGGTCAGCGGGGAGGGCGTCGGCGGCGGGCCGGGGATCGTCGGCGCGGGCGAGGGGGATGGGGAGACCGCGGGGGCCGGCGTCGCGCGCGTCGAAGCCTCCTCCTTCGGGCAGCCGGGCATCAGGAGCGCCATCGAGACTGCGAAAATGCGCAGCCGGAAAATGGAAAATGGAAAATGGAAAATGGAAAATTCAAAATTTCGGAGGCGGACGGTTCGGATCATTTCCCATTTCCCATTTTTCATTTTTCATTTTCCATTTTTCATTTTCCATTTCTCGGGTTTCGTCACCCGCGACGCCGCTCGGCTCGGCTCGCGCGATCGCTTGCGGCGCGGATCAACGCCTCGAAGAGGGAACGAGTCCCTGCGTGCTCCGGGATCAGCTCGGGGTGCCACTGCACCCCCACCGCGAACTCACGCGTAGGGTCCTCGACCCCTTCGATCACCCCGTCGCCTGCGCGCGCGGAAACGACGAGCGCCGCCGGGACGTCGCGCACCGCCTGGTGGTGCGACGAATTCACCTCGCAGCGGGTGCGTCCAAGCACGGCATGGAGGCGCGTGCCGGCGGCGATCGACACCGGATGGCAGGGTCGCGTGGCGTTCTCGACGGCGTGCTCCACCCCCAGCTCCGACGGGAGGTCCTGGAACAGCGTTCCGCCGTAGGCGACGTTCATCGCCTGCATCCCGTTGCAGATCCCCAGGAAGGGGAGATCGAGGGCCGTCGCGCGCCGGATGAGCCGGACCTCGAACTCCGATTTGGCGGGCAACAGGCGACCGATCTTCTCGTGGCGCGCGTGCCCGTACATCTCGGCCGGGATGTCGATCCCGCTCCCGGTGACGACCAGACCGTCGAGCGCGGCGAGCAGGCGCTCGATCACCGCGTCGTCGGCGACCGGCGCGAGAAGGATCGGCGCTCCGCCGGCTTCGAGGATCCGGTCGACATAGGGGACCTTCACGAAGACGAAGGTCGTCGGATCGGCGCTCTTGCGCGGGCCGCGCCCGTCCTCCACGTCCATCGCCAGGCCGATCAGCGGCTTCATCGCGCGGCCCTCCGCCGTGCGCGCGGCGGCTGCCGGCCGGTCGCGGGTGCGATCGGTTCGACCGGCCGGCCGCGTACCCAGACCGAGCGCACCTCGAGGCCACCGTCGAGCAGGACGAGGTCGGCGTCCAGGCCCGGGATCAGCGATCCCTTCCGGTTCGCGATCCCGCCGATCCGTGCGGGGGTCGCCGACGCCATCCGCAGGGCGTCGTGCAGCGGGATCCCGGCGGCGTGCACGGCGAAGCGAACGCCGTCGGCGAGCGATGCGAGCGAGCCGGCAAGCTTGCCGTTCGCGGCCACGGCGACCGGCGCCGCGGCGGCCGCGGGCGACACGCGGTCGGCCGGAGCGCGACGGACCGTCACCCGGCCGAGGCCCGATTCGAGCCGGTAGCCGGCGCCGTCGGCGAGCGGCAGTCCGGCCGGCGCCAGGGCGTCGGAGACGAGCGCCAGCCGGTCGGCACCGATCGCCCGCCAGGCGGTCGCGACCATCCAGCGGTCGACGTGATGTCCGTCGGCGATCAGCTCGGCCGTCACCATCCCCGAGCCGAGCGCGAATCCGGCAAGCCCAGGCAGGCGGTGGTGGATCGGTCCCATGGCGTTGTACAGGTGGGTGACGTGGCGCGCCCCCGCGGCGACCGCGAGCCGGCAGGACTCCGCGTCCGCGACCGAGTGCCCGAGCGCGACGACGACGCCTTTGCGCGCGAAGGTCCGGATCGCATCGAAGGCGCCGGGCAGCTCCGGGGAGATCGCGACGATCCACGGTTTCGAACCCTTCAACTCGAGGAGCTGCCGAACCGTCTCGGCGCGCGGGGCCCGGAGGTCCTGCGAGGGATGGGCGCCGCGCGCGCCGTCGGCGAGGAACGGACCCTCGAGGTAGACGCCGGCGGCCTCCGCGCTGCCGGCGACCGGCTTCGCCTCGACGCCGTCGGCCAATTGGGCCAACGCCCGGCACAGCGCGGGGAAGGGGGAGGTGACGAGCGTCGGGAAGAAGCTGGTGACCCCGGTCGCCACGAGCGAGCGGCCCATGCGCGCCAGGTCGTCCTTCCCTGCCCCGAAGCAGTCGACGCCGCCGAACCCGTTCACGTGGAGGTCGACGAACCCGGGGGCGAGCACGAACCCTCGCGCGTCGACCCGGGCGGCGCCCCGCGGGATCGGCACCGCGCTCCGGCTGCCGGCGGCCGCGACCCGCCCCTCCTCGACCACGAGCACGCCGTCCGGCTGCATCCGGTCGGGAAGGGCCAACGCCGCCCCGACGATCGCGATCCGCGTCACCGCCAGAGCCCCTTGAGCCGGTCGCGGTACCGCGCCTCCAGGCCCACGTTGTGCGCGTCCCCTCCGGGGAGATTCGCGGAGAGGTAGACCGGGGGATCGATCCCCGCGGCGAGGTAGCGTTCGACGATCTCGGCGACGAGGCGATTGGCGATGTAGGCGTTGACCAACCCCGACGTCGCCGCCGCCCGCCGGCCCTCGGCGAATTCGACGGCGGCGTCCCCGGCGGGGGCGCCGTTGTCGATCGCGACGTCGGCGAGATCGACGAGGCGCTTCCCCGACGGGTGGCGGCTTTGCGCCGAGAGGCCGTGGGCGCGGCTGGTGACCGCCACCACGAACGCCCCGCGCTCGCGCGAGGCGCCAGCCACCTCGATCGGCACCGGGTTCACGCCGGAGTTGGAGAAGACGACGACCACCTCCCCGGCGCGGACGTCGTAGCGTTCGACCAGGATCGCGCCGATCCCGACCAGCCGCTCGAGCTTGCCGGAGGTACCCGGCGCGACGAACGGGGAGAGGAACGACTCCAGGATCCCGTTGACCGGGACCAGGCCACCCGCGCGGTGAAACAGCTCGATCGCGCCGGCGGCGGAGTGACCCGAGCCGAAGGCGTGCAGCACGCCCCCTTTCGACAGCGACGCGAACGAAAGGTCGGCGGCGGCCCCGATCCCGCCCGGGTCCGAGCCGAAGCGGGAGATCGCCTCCATCGCCACCCGGTGGTAGTCGGCGCCGAGTTCGCGTCCCATGGGACCCTAGTTCTATCATCCCCTGGAGATGACCGCCGAACAGGACGCGCTCCGGGCTTCTGTCGCTTCGCTCTTCCGGGATCACCTGCGGATGCCGGCGATCGACGTGCGGCTCCATCGCCTACCGGGGGACGCCTCGAACCGCCACTACTACCGGATCGAGACCGACGGCCGCCGCTACATCCTGATGCGGGTGATGGACGACCAGCCCGCGAAGCTGTTCGAGGAGAAGACGAACCTGAAGAAGGTCGACGAACTGCCGTTCGTGAACGTCCATCGGTTCCTCGACGGGATCGGATTGCCGGTGCCGAAGATCCACGTCTGGGACCGGTCGCGTGGCCTGATGCTCCTCGAGGACTGGGGGGACGTGATGCTCGAGGGGGTGGTGAAGGACGGGGACCCGGCCCGCGCCCACGCCCTCTACGAACAGGCGATCCGCTGGCTGGTGACGATGCAGGTGGAGGGGACGTCGAAGGTCGACGAGCGCTGCCTCGCCTACCACCAGAGGTTCAACGTCGAGCTGCTGGTCTGGGAGTTCGACCACTACCTCGAGTACGGCGTCGAGGCGCGCGAGGAGACGACGATCGGTCCGATCGACCGCGAGCGGCTTCGTGCCGTCTTCCAGCGGGTGGCGCGCGACATCGAATCGCAGCCGAAGGTCTTCACCCATCGCGACTACCACAGCCGGAACCTGATGGTCCACGGCGGCGACCGGATCGGGATCATCGACTTCCAGGACGCGCTGATGGGGCCGTGGACCTACGACCTGGCGTCGCTGTTGCGGGACGCCTACGTGACGTTGCAGGAGGCGCAGGTCGACAGCCTGATCACCCACTACCTGAAGGCGCGCGAGGAGGCGGGATGCCCCCCCGTCGATCCGGCCGAGTTCCGGCGCCAGTTCGACTACGCGAGCCTGCAACGGAACCTGAAGGCGGCGGGCCGCTTCGTCTTCATCGACGTGAAGAAGGGGAACGACAAGTTCCTGCGGCACATCCCGCCGGTGCTGAAGCACGTGCGCCGGAACCTGCAGAAGTACCGCGAGCTGTTGCCGGCCTTCGAGGTGCTGCAGAAGTACGTCCCGGAGATGCGCGCGACGTGAAGGGGATGGTCTTCGCGGCGGGGCTGGGGACGCGGCTCCGGCCCTTGACCGACGCGGTCCCCAAGCCGCTGGCGCCGGTCGGACCGTGGCCGCTCTTGCGCTACGCCGTCGAGACGATGAAGGCGGCGTCGATCACCGAGATCGTCGTCAACCTCCACCATCTCCCCGACGCGATCCCGGCGGCGGTCGGCGACGGCACGGCGTGGGGGGTGCGGATCACCTGGTCGCGCGAGCCGGTTCTGCTCGGGACCGGCGGCGGCCTGCGGAACGTCCGCGCCTTCTTCGGCGACGAGCCGTTCGCCGTGCTCAACGGCGATACGATCGTCGACGTCGACCTCCGCGCCGCGATCCAGGCGCACCGCGACGGCGGAGCGGTGGCGACGATGGTCCTCAAGGAGGATCCGCGCGTCGACCAGTTCGGTTCGATCGGCTTCGACGGCAGCGGGCGGGTATGGGATTTCGTGGGACGGGTCGGCGTCCCGTCGGGGGTCGGACCGCTCCGCAAGGCGCTCTTCACCGGGGTACAGATCTTCTCCCCGAAGGTCTTCGACTACATCGCGGCGGCGGGGGTGGCGCACCTGGGGACCGAGACCTATCCGGCGATCCTCGCCGACCGCGGCAAGGTGTCGTCGGTCCTGCAGCAGGGGACCTGGTCCGATCTCGGCACGGTCGACCGTCTGTTCGAGGCCAACCTCGACCTGCTCGTGCGCCGCGCGACCTTCTCGCAGTTCGATCCGCTGCGCGGCTTCGCGGAGGGTCCCCGCGGGGTGTTCGTCGGGACCGGGGCGAGCTTCGGTCCCGGCACCACGATCCGGCGGCCGGCGCTCGTCGGGCGTGGCGCGACGATCGAAGCCGGGGCGACGGTCGGTCCGTACGCCGTCGTCGGCGCCGGGTCTGTAGTGGAGCGAGGGGCGACGCTCTCGCGCTGCCTCGTGCTGGAGAAGGCGTCGGTCGCGGGGGAGGTGCGGGACGTGATCGTCGGCGAACGGACCCTTTGTCCGATCGCCTCCTGACCCGCGGACGTCCCGGGTGGGGGGCGCACTCGACAGGGCCGGAAGGTCCAACGTGCCGGTTCGCTGACGAAATCGTCGGGCACGCCGGCTGCAGATCCCACCGCCCCGAAAGGGGTCGGTGGGGCGATGGATCGAACGGCATGGAGTCGGGTCCTCGGAGCGGTCGCGCTCCTCGGGACCGCGTCGCCGGCCGGCGGGGAGGTCCCGGACGGATGCACGCCGGCGTGGCCGGGCGATCCGCCGGCGCGCCTGCTGTTCGACCTGCGGGAGGTGGGGCGGGCGCCCGCGCTCCCCGCGTGCGCCGGGCGGCTGTTCACCGCGGTGTTCCAGGCCAGCCGCGACGTCGCGCGCCGAGGGCCGTTCCCGGCGGGGCTCTATGCGACCGGTGGCAACCTCGCCGATCCGAACGTGCTCCTTCGCGGGCCGGCGATCTTCCGTGGGATGGGGGGCATGATCGCGTCGACCGAGGTCGAAGCGAATCTCCAGACCTGGAACTGGCACCCCGACTCCGCGGTCTCCCGCGAGATCCTGGACGGGATCGCGCGCCTGCACGCCCGTCGCAAGGCGGCGGCGCACCCGCGCTCCGCGGACGGGCGAACGCCGGCCGGACCGTCGGTGCCGGCCGCGCCGGTGGTGGTGCGGCTGCTCGTCAACTTCGCGCCGACCGCGAGCGAGGCGATGATGTCGACGCTCGCGGCCCGGATCGAGGGCTTGAAGCTCGATCCCGGCGTGGTGCGCGTCGAGCTCGCCGGCTTCCACCACTCCGCCCTCGGCGCGAACCATTCGAAGGACCTGGTGGTCGACGGGCGCCACGCGATCGTCACGGGGGCCAACGTCACCGGCGACAACGATACCGACGACGACTACCTCGACGCCGGTTTCCGGTTCGACGGGGAGGTGGCCGGCGCGCTGCGCCAGGAGTTCGCCGACGCGTGGGGCCGGAGTTGGCGTTGGACCTGCGGCGCCTCGCACCCCCGCGCGGGGAGCGAGCCGGGACCGGAGGATCGCCCGGCGCCGGTCTGTTGGGAGCGGCTGTCCGTCCCCCCGCCGATCCCGCTCACGCGACTGCCGGGGTGCTCGCCGATGCTCGTCACCACGCGCCCGGCGAACGGAATCCCGTGGCTTCGTGGCGCCGACGACGAGAACCCGCAGAACCGTGCGTTCCTCGCCGCGATCCGGAACGCGACGTCGATCGTCAAGCTGCAGACGCCGAACCTGAACGAGCCGACCGTGGAGCGGGCGTTGATCGAGACATTGAAGCGGGGGGTCCGTGTCGAGCTGCTGCTGTCGCGGCGCTACGAGGAGTGGACGGAATCGATGCCCACCCGCGGCGGCACCAACGACGAAAGCGTCGAACGGCTCTTCCGGGCGGCCCGCAGGGCCGGCATCGACGCCTGCCGGCAGCTCGCGATCCGGTGGTACTCCGCCGACGGATCGGACGTCGTCACCGAGAACGGGCCCCCCGCCAGCCACGTGAAGTATCTTTCCGTCGACGGGGAGCTGGCGATCGTCGGCTCCGCGAACATGGACGTGCAGAGCTTCCGCAACTCGCGCGAGATCAACGTCGTCGTCGACTCGGCCGCCACCACCGCGGCGTGGGACGAGCAACTGTTCGACCCGAGCTTCGCCCGGTCCCTGTCGATCCGGTCCTGCCGATGAACACGTTTCCGCTTGAAATCGGCTCCGCGGGCCGCCTCCGAGGCGATACGGTGACCGTCATCGACCGGCGTGACGGGCGGGATGCCGCGTCCGGTGAACTCGTGAGCGAGCTCCTCCTCCGAACGGGAAGCGGGTCGTCCTCGACTCTCACCGTGCTTCCCGACCGCCTGCTGCTGTTCCGGACCGATTGGACCTCGCCGGTCGAGTCCGTCGACCTGTTGCAGGAAGGGTCGATCGTGGAGCTCGCGCCGCGTTACTTCGCGAGAGTCTTTCGCGTGGTTGATTCCGTGGCGCTCGCGCTGTCCCGGACGCCGGCGGACGCATCGCCCGGGGCCGGCCGGATCGCGTTTCTGATGGAAGGGACTGCCGTCTTCCGACTCGGCGCGGAGACGGGTGCATCGCGGTGTATGTCGGGTTCTGAGCTCACGGCGCAAGAGGTCGCCGTCGGCTTCGGGCTACGCCCGAGGGACCTGAAACCCTGGCGCGACTCCGGCCGGCGGGACACGGCTTGGCTCCGACGCCTTCAGCTCGTGGCCGGCGGGTTCGCGGTGCTCGTCGGATTGGCGTTGCACTATGTCGCGCAGGGCGGACCGCTGCCGGAACCGCTTCGGCCGACCTTGGATCCCTTGACGAGGACGTTCGGGTCGGCCTTTCTCGGAGCGATCGCCGGCATCGCCGGAATCGGTGGTGCGGTTGCTCTCGTATCGCTCGTACTCTGGAACATGACGCAGCGCTGGCCAGGGCCCGACTAACTTTCGGAACCGACGGCCGCGCCGCAGATGGGGCACCGCTCGTCAACGACGCCGGCGCGATCCTCGACCGTGCTTCCACATTTCGGGCAGCGGATCCGACCGACGACCTCCTCCGCCCCCAGTCGCGCTATCACCGACGCCTCGTCCGGCTCGACGTCCTCGGGGAGATCGAGAAAGGCGCGGATCGCGGCGTCTCCTGGTCTTAGCCGCTCCCCACGCAACCCCTTGAGAAGCAGGTAGCGGAGGATCCTCTCCAGTCGCGCGACGTCGCCGCGAGTTCCCAGCGGATCCGCGACGGGTGGGACGAATCGGTCCATGCGTTTCCTCCTGCTATCGGGCCCAATCGCTTGAGCTCTTGGCCCGTCGTCCTCGGGCTCACTGCATCAGCGTCCGAAGAATCTCTCGCCGCGACGACACCGCGTCGTCGGCGGGCGGCGGCAATCGATCGAGGGCCGACAGCACGCGCGCGCGGTCGAACGGCTCGCCGGCGTCGACGAGCGCCCTGCAGTCCTCGAGGTCGCGCTCGTCCAGGCGCCGGAGCTTGAGAAGGAGAAAGAGCGTCCCGTCCGGTCGGAAGACCGATCCCTTGGGACCCTTCCGAAAAAGAACCAGATGGTCGCGCCAGTCGGGAATCCGCTTGACGAAAAAGTCGGCGGCGGAGTTCAGCGCCTCGACAGGCAGGCCGAGGGAATCGCCCAGCTCCAGGAGCGCGAGCCGCTCCCGCGCAGATCCATCGAGTCCGAGAACGTCGACGTCTTCCGTCGTGCGGCGCGACTCGAGCCATAGCGAGACGAGCGCGCCGCCGACGAGGAGCCACTCGCCGTCCAGCCGCTCACAGATGGCGTTCACGATCGCGTCGAGGCGATCGCGGTCGAGCACCGGCACGTCTGCTACGATAGACGGCATGGAGGACCCTTGGAAGACGCTGGCGGCCGCGGGACTTCCCGAGGGCGCCATCCGGGAGAGACCCGCGTCGATCGACTTTCCCGCCGTGCGCCGCGCACTTGCCGCGATCAATCCGGCGAGTCTCCAGGAGTCGCACGCGGTGATCCTGCTTGCCTATCTGGAAGGCTGGCGGCACCACTGGCCGGTCCGCTACGCACGCGAAATTGGCGAGGCCGGAGAGAGGCTTCGCAAACCCCTGCAGCGGCGTCGCATCGACGAGAATCGCTACCTCAAGCTACGCCGGATCGCAGTCGAGAATCTCGCCACCGCGCTCTGATCAAACTGCCGTTAGCGCGGCAGGCCGATCGACGGGGGCTTCACCTTCGGTTCGTCGCGGCCACGGAAGGCCATGTAGGCCCCCCACTTGATCAGGGCGAAGACGCCGGCCACGAGCGCGCCGAGGAGGAGGATCGAACCGCCGAAGAACAGCCACAGGTGGGTGCGCGAGAGGGCGAAGACGACGGCGAAGGTGAGCGCCAGCATCACGATCAGGCCCCAGAGTCGGTCGAACCCCGGGATCTCGTCGAAGGAGACGCGCCGTCGCACCAGCGCCAGCGTCACCCCTCCGGAAACGATCGGGAGCAGGTAGACGGTGGCGTCGACGTCCAGCAGGTTTTCGCGCGTGAACAGCAGCGTAAAGAGCGTGAGCATCGCCGCCATCACCGCCGGCACGCAGGCGAGGTAGACCAGGACCATGTAGCCGTATTTCCAGGGTGAGGCTCCGCCCGCCCCCTTCCGGTGGAGCAGCCCCGTGACGAAGGCGAGGAGCGGCGGAACTCCGAGAGTGCCACCGAGGATCCTCGGATCCGAGCCGGCGATCGCGATCAGTTCCCGCAGCGTCATGCGGCGATCTTACCGCCGTTCGTCCGGGACCCGGGTCCCGGGCACGATCGCGCCGAGGACGCGCGGACCGCGGGCTCCGGTGGCGCGCGGGACGTTTCCGGCGCGACCGTCCAGTGTGTCCCGGGCGAGGAGCGCGAAGGCGACCGCCTCCACCGCATCGGGGTCGACCCCCAGGGCGGCGGTGGTGTCGAGGGCGATCCGGTGCGGTTCGAGCCGGCGGCGGAGCCGAGCGACGAGGTCGACGTTGTGCACGCCGCCTCCACAGAGGAAACACCGATCGACGGCGACGCGCGGGAGCACGAAGCGGCGGATGCCGTCGGCGATCGAGCGTGCGGTGAGCTCGGCCGCGGTCGCGAGGAGGTCGGCGGCCGTCATCCCACGCCGCTTCCCGAGCGCGATCAACCGTTCGGTGAAGCGCTCGCCGAAGCGTTCCCGCCCGGTGCTCTTCGGGGGCCGCCGGCGGAAGTAGGGGTCGCGCAGCAGACGATCGACGAGGGAGTCGTCGGCCGAACCGCGGCGGGCGATCGCGCCGTCGCGATCGAAGCGGCGCCGGCCACGGGTGAACCGCCAGGTCAGCGCGTCGAGGACCATGTTCGCCGGTCCGGTGTCGAAGGCGAAGAGTCCGGAGTCGGTCGCGCGCGCCGACCGCGCCGCGCGCGAGCGGGTCCGGGGATGAAGGACGGTGACGTTGGCGATCCCTCCCAGGTTCAGGATGGCGCGACCGCGATCCGATCCGCCGAACAGGAGGTCGTGTGCCCGCGGCACCAGCGGCGCCCCCTGGCCCCCGGCCGCCAGGTCGCGGCGCCGGAAGTCGGCGACGACCGTCCGTCCGGTGCGTTCGGCGATCACGAACGGGGAGCCGAGCTGCATCGAAACCCGCGGACGCGCGTCGGGGGCGTGGTGCACCGTCTGTCCATGCGATCCGATCGCCCGCACCGACGCGAGCGGCCGGCGCGCCTTTCGGGCGACGGCGAGGGCGGCGGCCGCGAATCGTTCTCCGACCTCCGCGTCGAGCGCCGCCAACTCGGAGGCCGGCAACGGCGCGTCGTCTGCCGCGGCCAGCACCCGGCGGCGAATCGAGGGAGGGAAGGGGATCGTGAGGTGGGCGACGACCGAAACGCGTGGGCGGCCGGCCCGCGCGCGCGAGCCTCGTCCGTCGGCAATCGACACCCAGGCGGCGTCGACGCCGTCGGCGCTGGTGCCGGACATGAGCCCGATCAGGTTCACCACTTCAATTCGACTTCAGTCCGAGGAGTGCGCGGGCCTCGTCGGGGGTCGCCACGTCGCGGTCGAACTCCCTGGCGATCGCCACCACACGCGCCACCAGCGCCGCGTTCGACGGAGCGAGCACCCCCTTGCGGAGGTAGACGTTGTCTTCGAGACCGACGCGCACGTTCCCTCCCATCAGGATGGCGTGCGCCGCCATGGTGAACTGGTGGCGACCGACGCCGGCGACCGTCCAGGTCGACCCGGAAGGGATCGAGTCGGCGAGGTAGGTCAGGTTTCGCGCGCTCGCTCCCAGCCCGCCGGGAACCCCGAGCACGAACTGGTAGGCGAGCGGCGGCCGCAGCAGCCCCTTCTTCACCAGCGCCGCGGCGTTGTCGATCATCCCGGCGTCGAAGACCTCGATCTCCGGCTTCGCCCCCTTCGCCCGGATCGTCTCGGCGATCCGCTCGATCGTCTCCGGCTCATTGAGGAAGACGTCGCGACCGAAGTTCACCGTGCCGGTGGTGAGCGAGGCCATCTCGGTGCCGGCTTCGAGGCCCTGGCATCGCTCCTCGACGCTCATCCCGACCGCGCCGCCCGTCGACACCATCACGATCGGATTGCATCGCGCACGGATCCGCCGCACCACCTCGCGGAAGATCTCCGCTTCGTAGGCCGGGCGGCCATCGGGGTGCCGCACGTGCAGGTGGATGACGGCGGCCCCCGCCTCGACCGCCGCGGCGGAGCTTTCCGCCAGCTCCTCCGGGGTGTAGGGGACCGCCGGGTTGTCGGCCTTGGTGACTTCGGCGCCGGTGACGGCGCAGGTGACGATCAGCTTGTCCACGTTTAGCGATGCCTCTGTTTCGCGGCGGGGACGACGCAGGTCCCCGACGCGCGGGCGACCAGCACCGGTTCCTCGAGCACCTCGGCCGCGGAGTCGGAGAGGTCGGGGCGCGCGCGGATCACTTTCCACGCCTCGAACTCGATCCGGCGCGACGTGTTCCCCAGGTCGACCAGACGCCCGACCGCTTCGACGTAGTCGCCGGCGTGGACCGGCGCCAGGAACTCGACCCGATCGTAGGCGCGGAACAACCCTTCGTCGCCGTCGAGTCGGATCAACAGCTCGGTCGCCACGTCGCCGAACAGCGCCAACATCCGCGCTCCGTCGACGAGGTTCCCGCCGTAGTGGGCGTCGTGCGTCGACATCCGCAGACGGAGCTTGGCCTGCGGCCGGCGCTGCTTCGAAAGCCGCGTCTGCTCGTCGGCCGCCCAAGGGTCGGCCGACCCGCCGCTCGTGCGGGACCGGTCGCCGGACAGCGGGCGCGGGGCCTTCGTCTCTCGGGTCTTGTCGTCGCGGCTCACAGGAGGATGACAACAACCGAACGGGTCGACGTCAACGCCCGCGCGGGACGGCGCGGACAGCCGTCACCGCTCGCCTTTCGCCGGCTTCGACCGCTTCAGCAGCTCCTGCGAAAGATACGAGGCAACCTCCGACGGGGTCGCCCCCCGTCCGAACCCGGCGTCGAAGCCGAGCTCCACTGCCAGCCGGTGCGTGACGCGCGGACCCCCGACGACGGTGATCAGCCTCTCCTTCATCCCCGCCTTCTCGATCTCCTCCATCAGCTCGCGCAGGTTCTCGACGTGGATGTCGTGCTGGGTGATCACCTGCGAAACGAGGATGGCGTCGGCCCCGAGCTCCTTCGCCTTCGCCACCAGGTCGCGGTTGTGCACCTGGGCCCCCAGGTTGTGGGCCTCGATCTCGGGGTAGCGCTCGAGCCCGTAGTCCCCGGCGAACCCCTTCATGTTCATGATCGCGTCGATCCCGACGGTGTGGGCATCGGCGCCGGTGCAGGCCCCCACGACCACCAACTTCCGACCGAGCCGCGTTCGCAGGAGGTCGTTCACCTCGTCGAACGACAGACGTGGGGTGTCGACCTTGGGCACGCGGATCCGCGTGACGTCGACCGAGACCGGCGAGCGGACATAGGCGACGAAGAAGGAGAACCCGGCGGCCGCCCGCCCCATCTCCGCGATCCCGATCTTCTTGAAACCGTGCTTCTGCAGGTATTGGGTCGCCGCCTCGCGCGCCTCGGGACCCGCCTCCATCGGCAGGCAGAACGAGACCTGCAGCGTCCCGTCGTCCCACATGTCGCCGTAGGCTCGTAGGTTCTTCGGGTCCGGACCGCGAGCCCCTCCCGCGGAGGAGGTCTTCGGCAGATGGGCGTCCATGCGCCGGTCAGTCGACGAGGATGTCGCCGATCAGCTGGACGGCGTCGATCTCGTTGTAGTCGTCCTCCGACCCGTTCACGCCGTTGACGTCGCCGACCAGGTTGGAGTCGATGTAGATCACCACCCGGTTGTACTGGTCGGGGGTCGGTCCGTTCGTCGTCTCGATCTTGAAGACGCTCGGGCACGGCGTGGGCCCGGGGATCTCGCCGTTGCCGTCGGGGTTCTCGTAGACCGGCAGCGGCGGCAGCGCGCCGTCGGTGCGCTCCAGGTCGACCGCCACGATCGCCCCCGGCGCGAACGTCTCGTAGATGCGGACCTTGCGTACGAAGACGTAGTAGTCGTAGGTGAGCTCGAGCCAATCGTCGATGTAGTCGCCGCCGCTCACGCCGGGCACCGGATTGGCCTCGGCCGGCGACCAGGCGTTCGGGTTGTCGTCGCAGATCGGAGTCCCGAACTCGTCGACGACGTCCGGTTCCCCCAACGCCTGGATCGACGCCCAGTCGGTCCCCGTCGATCCGTTCGAGGAGGAGGTGCTCCCGGTCGCCCACTGCTCGATCGTCTCGGCGCGCGGCGTGGCGGGCGGCGGTCCGCAGCCCGCGACGAGGCTGGCGATCGACGCGACCGCCGTCAGGACCGGGACCAGGACCGGAGCGTTGCGCGGGTTCGGCGTGGAGACCATGGGACCCTCCAAGAGTTCTCGTGGATTCTACCTGCGAAGGTCGACGGAACGCCCCTTCGATTTATTCGCGGGACGGCCCTCAAGCATCCGCCCCGACAGCGGATTCGCGTAGCGGCGGGACTTGGGAACCACCCCCTCCAGCCCCTTTCCGCCGTCGACCGGGCGTTTCACGTCGGCGAAGCGCGCGAGCGAGATCGCCTTCATCAATCCGACGCGCCGGACCTCCTCCAGGAGCGCGAGCGCCTCGTCGAGCACCTGGCGCGCGCGCGTCTGGACGATGCCGTCGGGCGCGAACCGGACCTCAGAGGCGATCCCCGCCGCGGCCCGCTTCACGTAGTTCGCCGCGCCCAGCGAGAGGTAGCGGTCCATCAGGAGCGGGGTGTGAACCGCCTCGGTCGGCATTCCCAAAAGCTGCGTCGTCTGACGGCTCCAGACGCACGCGAGCGTGAAGAACGAGTCGTAGACGTGGCCGAAGAAGATGTCGCCCGTCATGTGCCGCGTCGGCGGCATGTACTTCAATGGCGCGTGCGGGAAGCACTCCCGGACCAGCAGCGCCTGTCCTAGCTCCAGGAGGAAGGAGTCGGGGGTCGCCGGGTCCATCTCGTAGGCGTGTCCGAGTCCGATCAGCTCGTCCGGCAGGGTGGCGCGCTTGGCGAACGACTCGTTGATGAACTGACTGGCGACGACCTGGTGGAAGGCGCCCAGCGACTCGGCGGTGGTGAGGTAGTTGTCCTCGCCGGTCTGGATCATGATCCCGGCGTTGGCGCAGACCAGCCGGCTGAAGTACTGGTCGACGAAGGTCCGTTTCATGTTGATGTCGCGGAAGAGGATCCCGTACATCGAGTCGTTCAGCAGGCAGTCGAGGTCCTCGAACGCGGCCAGGACCGCAATCTCCGACATGCACAGCCCGGAGGAGTAGTTGGTCAGCCGGAGGTAGCGGTTCCGCTTCTTCTCTTCTTCGTCGAGCGCGGCGCGCATCACGCGGAAGTTCTCGCGGGTGGCCCAGGTGCCGCCGAAGCCGGTGGTGGTGGTGCCGATCGGGACGTAGTCGAGCAACGACTGCGCGGTGGAGCGGATCACCGCGATGATGTCGGCGCCGGCGTCGACGGCGGCCTTCGCCTGCACAACGTCCTCGAAGATGTTCCCGGTGGCGACGATCACGTAGTTGTAGGGCCGGGTCGCGTCGCCGTACTTCGCCAGCTTCTCCCGCTTCCGATCGCGGCAGGCGTGCAGGCGCGCCACCGCGTCGTCGGCTCTGAGCCCTAGCATCGCCTCGACCTCGCCGGGATCGAGTCGCGGAAGGCTGCCTGGCTCGATCTCCTTCCGGGCGATCCGTTCGCAGACCTCCTGGAGGCTTCCGCCCTGCGTCTTCTCCGCGGCGGCGAGGACGGAGGCGATCCCGTCGTCGAGCCTTCCTGCCTTTCGGACCTCCTCGACGACGACGTTCACCAGCGGTACCTCGGCGCCGTCGGCCCTGTGCGCGCCGTCGACGCCGAGCAGCCGCAGCACGCTGCGTTCGACCGAAACGGTGGTATGGCGGTCGATGAACGCCTGCACGTCGGCGGTGATCGACTCGGCCAGCGCGCGCGCGGCCGCGATCTTCCTGGCGTCGACCTGGATCGGCCCGCGTTCGCGGCTCACTGTCGTCCTCCCGGCCGGGCGAGTCGCACGAGAGGAGCGTCCGCCGGACGCCGCGCGGTGGCGGCCGCGTCGAGGGCGGGGCGGGCCTCGGTCGGCGCGATGCGGTAGCGGCGCGCGACCGCGTGGGCCGTCGAGCAGGCGAGGTCGGTCGCCGCCGGTTCGACGTAGCGCGCGGTCCCTCCCAGCGGGGCGTGGAAGTCGATCTCGCGGCCGTGGCGGCGGGCGACCGGGTCGGCCGCGACCGAGACCTTCCCCTTGCCGCCGGGCAGGTCGACGATCAGCTGCGGGATCCCGAGCCCCGACAGGCGCCCTCGGAGCGCGGAGAGGAGACGGACACCCGCGTCGAGCGGCGTGCGGAAGTGCTCGGTCCCCGACGCGAGGTCCCCCTGATGGAGGTAGTGGGGCCGGACGCGCACGCGCAAGAGCTCCCGGGAAAGCGCCTCGAGGATCGCGGCGTCGGTGTTGACCCCGGCGAGCAGCACCGCCTGATTGGCGAGCGGCACGCCGGCGTCGGCGAGCCGCGCGCAGGCGGCCGCCGCCTCCGGGGTGACCTCGTAGGGGTGGTTGAAGTGGGTGACGACGTAGAGCGGCTGGAAGCGCCGGAGCGTCCGCGCGAGCCGCGCGGTGATCCGCTGCGGGCAGACCACCGGCATGCGGGTGTGGATCCGCAACAGCTCGATCGACGGGAGCGCGCGCAACCGGGCGAGCGTCGTCTCCAGGAATCGGTCGCCGGCGACCAGCGGATCGCCGCCGGAGACGATCACCTCGCGGACCTCCGGCCGGCTCTGGAGGTAGTCGACGATGCGATCCAGCTCCGCGGCGCGAAGCTGACGCTCCTCCGTCCCGACCAGCCTCCGGCGGGTGCAGAAGCGGCAATAGACGCTGCAGCGGTCGGTCAACAGCAGGAGGACGCGATCCGGATAGCGGTGCACCAGCCCCGGCACCGGCATCTTCGGGTCCTCCCCGAGCGGATCGACCCGGTCGTGCGGAACGACGTGCCCCTCCGCGCCGCGCGGAACGCACTGCAACCGGATCGGATCGCGCGGATCGGAGGGGTCGACGAGGTCGAGGTAGTAGGGGGTGATCCCCCACTCGAATCCGCCGCTCGTCTCGGCGGCGGCGACGCCGGCCCGCTCGTCGTCGGAAAGGGCGAGGACCGACTCCAGCGCCGCGCGCGTCGTGACGCGGTTCTTGAGTTGCCAGCGTCCGTCGGCCCAGTCCTCGTCGGACACCGACCGCCACGCCGAAAGGCGAAGCGCGCCCACGGCCAACCCCCTGAAAGGAAAGAGGGTTGATAGCAGCGAGGGTCGAGACCGGTCAAGGCGACTCGAACCGACGCGAACCGCGGTCGGCGCGGCCTTCTGCGCCCATCCTCTAGGACAAGACCTCGACCCGCACGCGATGGCCGGGGACCGAGGCGAGGGCGCGATCCCGCGTCAGAAGCGGACCGCCGAGCGCCTCGGCGAGGGTCAGGTAGAGCGCGTCGTAGATCGTCGCGTTCTCCCGCAGGGAGAACGCCCGCCGAAGGAGCGGAAGGTGCGGATAGCGGGTCACGGGCAGCCCGTCGAGATCGATCAGCGCTTCCGTCGCACGCGACGGCGAGAGGTCGCCGCTTCGCACGAATCGGCGCAGCACCTGGGCCACTTCGGCATCCAGCAGGTGCGGCGCCGCGAGTCGCGGCGCCTCCGCCGCGATGCGGGCGGCTACGGCGTCGAAATCGCGCGTCGATCGCAGGAGGAGGTCGACCACGACAGAGGCGTCCAGGACGGTCACGTGCGAAGGTCCCGCTCCTCTCGGACGGCGGACGCGGCGCTGGTCGGCAGGTGGACCGCGGTGCGCGAGCGGAGCCGCTCCACGAGATCGTGAACGGTGGGACGGCGCGCGACCTCCGTGACCTCCCTGCGCAGGTAATCGGAAAGCGTCATCCCCGCCTCTGCCGCTCGAGCCTTCAGCCGACGGTGGACCTCGTCGGGGACGTTTCGGATCTGAATCATCTTCGACATGTGCATAGCATGCTCACATGTGCGTAGCATGTCAATCGGACACGAGTTTTCCGTTGCCGAGAGCCGGTTCACGTCCTTGAATGCGCCCGCGAGTTGCATCAAACCAAAGAAATCGTTTCTCGAAGGGTTGGGAAGATGAGCGCGGGCTGCTGGAAGGACGTTCTTGGCGTTTTCTGCCTTGGCTCGGTGCTGGTTCTCTCCTCCATTGCCTGGGGACAATCGAAAGTCGGCTGCACCGACGGAAATGGCAACATGCTTCCCCAATGCAGGTGCGACGGGACGTGCGGTCCTGACGCCGAAAGTGGAGAGAGTGGGGGCGATCCTCTGGCCGTTCCGAAGGCCGTGGTCCATGCGTTCGGCGAAGTCACCGCGGAGCAGCAGAAGATGTTCAAGGGGGAGTTGACCGAGCGGCAGAAGGAGAACTACTGCCGGAAGAACTTCAATCCAAAGCTGCCGGTCAGCCCCGGAGTGTTCACGGAGTTCGGTCCCGGCACCGACGGTGGGCATTGGATCCAATGCGTGAAGCGGTTGAAGGCGCTGAAGAAGGCGGAGTGCAGGTGGGCAAAAAACAACCCCACGGCGATCGAAAACCCCCACCGGTGGTGCCTCGGGGGCTCCATCGACCCCACGGCCACGATGCTCGATGCGGAGAGCAAGGCGCCCGAGGACAAGGTCCAGTAGGTCGCGAGGTCGATGCGAAGCCATCGTTTTCTTCAGTCGATTGCGTTCGCCGGCGGGCTGGCAGTCGCCTCGTCGTCGGCTGCCGCGCAGGCGTCGGTCCCGCGCTCGGTTCGCTGGACGCCTCCCCCGATGCAGCGCGGCTACTACTCGACGCTCGATTTCCGGCTCGTCGTCGGTTTCGATACGGTCGTCGCCGACGAACGGGATTTCTCCTACAACACCGGCTTCGGGCTCTTGGGCGGGTTGCATCTCGGCATCAGCCGAACCTGGTCGTGGGAGTTCGGCGCAATCCTCCACGGAATCGGCAGTCACGCTCGGATCCGGGTCGACGGTGAGTGGAACAACGCCACCGCCGACGACTTGGCGCTACAGACTGCAATCGGTTGGAAACGACTGGTCTCGGACCGGGCGTTTTGCGTCGTCCAGGCCGGATTGACGTCGGCGACGACTCGCATCGCGTGGGGAGTGTTGGACGAAGGAGACGGTACGATTCACTCCACCGCCCTCTCCGCGCCGATTTCGATTCATCTCACCTACGGCGATCGGTTCCTGGTCGCTCCGATGGCGAGCGTCGCCTACGTCTGGAACGGGAGGAGTACCCTCACGACGATCGGACCCGGTCCGTACCCCGACAACCTCGACAGGACGCACCGCCGCCTGGCGCCCTACCTCACCGAGTCGCTGGGTCTCGACGTCGGCGCCGGCGCGGTCGCGACCTGGCTGGGGCTTGTCTGGCAGCATGCGCCGGCCGTCGACGGAAACGATCCCTACGACCTCTACCTCGTCCGCTTCACCTGGAATCCGAAGTTCCGCACCCGGGAAAAATGAGCGTGGCCGCTGCAATAGGGAGATCGCCATGAGATTCGATCGCATCGTCGAAGCTCGATCGCTCCAGCGGTTCACTTGGGCATGGCTCGTGACGGTCCTGCTTTCTTCGACCGCCGGGCGGGCGGTGCCTCGGGTCGAAACCATCGACCTCGATGGGGCGATGATCCACGGAACCGTTCGCGGGCCGGTCGGGGCCCGGATCGATGTCCGGTCGCGCGCGGGGTTCGAGCCGTCGATCGCAGAGCGCGCCGATTTCTACGACGAGCTGCGCGCCGCCATCGCGGTCGACGAAGCGGAGGACATCGACACGGCGGCAGGGAGCCGCCCGACGTCGCTCTCCGTCGACGTGGCTCCCGTCGCACCCGACACGCAGGCCGAGCTCGCCGGCGACCGGTCGGCCGTCGCGCCGGAGACCCCGGTGGCGGTTACCGAGCGCGTGGCCGCGGATCCGCCCGCGATGGCGGCGTCGAGCGCGGAGAGCGACACGCGGCAATGGAGGAACATGTACTTCACGGCGGTGGGGGTGGCGCTCATCCTGCTGCTCGCGCTGATCGCCGTGTCGATTTGATCCACATGAAATCATCGTTGCCAAAGGCGATGCCGACGAGGCGGAGCCCCTTCCTGGGACTGCTCCTTCTGTTTGCGGTCGGTTGCACGCATCGCGGCGCTCTCCGTACCGATTTCTACCGGCCGCCGCCGGCGGCGGGTCCGAAGCTCCCGCTCAAGATCGAGGTCGACGGCAGCGGCCTCGGTGCCTACGTGCAACGGGTGAAGTTCAATCCGGCGACGAAGGTCGAGCTCCAGCTCGAGCCCGCGCTGACCAACGCCGTGATGGTGGCGCTGGGATCCGCGATCGAGCAGGTGTCGTACGGAGCCAGGGGGAGCGGACCCCGCGAAGTCGATTATCGCGTCGCCGTCGTGCGCACCCCCGGCGTCTTCGGCGTTCGAGGAACCTTTCTCGGCCGGTCGGGGGACACCGTCGGAGAGCTGGCCTTCTCCTTCGTCGACCCGGAGACGGGCCGGGTGGTGAAGCGCTACGTGGCGTCCGATCCGGAGACGCCGAAGCGGTCGATCGCCCTCAACTTCTGGTCCACCTACATCCTCGGATTCGTGGGGGCGGTCGGAAGCGAGATCTACGGTATCCGCACCGCCCCCGACCCCAGTCACGCCGTGGGCCGGGCGATCGGATGCTTCTTCCTCGGCGCGGGGATCTTCGGCGGCGGCTCGGCGCTGTTGAACGCGCCGCTCTCCGGGGAGACGGTAAAGGCTTCGACGCAGCGGGTGCTCACGCGCCTGCTCAATCGTCTGTCCGCGGAGATTCGCGCCGACGGGTCGTGGCTCGTCGGCCGGATCACCGAGCGCACGGTGGGCAAGGCCGCCGAACAGCGGGGGAACGACGCCGAGCGGCGCGGGGATCGCGAAGCGATGCTCGACGCCTGGCGGGAGGCCCTCGAGAACTCGACCATCGGCGGGCAGGTCGACCGGCGCCTGCGCGCGAAGTACGTGACCGCACTCGCGTCCGGTGGAGGACCGATCCCGCCCGTTCCGGAGGTCGCGCGCGAGGCGATGATCCGCGGACAGCAGTCGTTCCGCCAGGTGCACAACGAGGCCGGCTACGACGTCGTGGTGAAGGAGATGGAGCTGGCGGTGCAGAAGGCCCCCGCGTGGAGCACCGCCTACTTCAACTCCGCCCTGGCGCTGGAAGGGGCCGGCCGGTACAAGGAGGCGGTGCGCTATCTGGGCTTCTACCTTCAGCTCGAGCCGCGCGCCGCCGACGCCGAGGCCGTTCGCGCCAAGATCCGGACCCTGAAGTCCAAGCCGGATGCGCCGGCGCACCCGCCGACGATGCCGGACGCTTCGAGCCATGCGCCGGCCGCCCAACCCTCCATCGGATACTGAGGTCTCCATGGCTGCCGTCCGCCGATCGAACGTACTCCTCCTTTCCTCGCTGATCGCGTCGTTCGGAATGCTGGCCGCGCCGGTCACGGCGAGCGCGGAGTGCGCGCGGTGCGAGTGGGGCAAAGGATGCTACTGCCCGCTGCCCGGCCACGGCGGCTGGATGGACGCCGAATCGGGCAAGTCGCACGAGGGGCATTGCACCTCCGACGGTGGCGCGGCCCCCGCCGTGGTTCCCGGAGGCAACGCCTTGGAAACGGCGGCCGGAACGGCGGGCAACATGGCCGGGCAGCTCCTCTTCAAGGGTCTCCAGAAGGCCTTTTCGAAGAAACCGTCGTCGACGCCGGCGGCCTCGGCGCCGTCGGGCGGAGGGGGGATCGCTCCGGACGGCCCCGACGCGTTCGAGGCGCAGCAGCAGGCGCTGCGCCAACAGGCGGCGGCCGAAGCGGCGGCGGCCGCGGAACGGCGTCGTTTCGAAGCGTCGCATGCGGCGCTGGTGGCCCAGCTCAAGGAGGTCGACGACGGCCTGCGTCCGTCCGGGAGTACGTTCTTCGGGCTGGGCGGTGGTCCGGGCCGAGCCGTACCGGATCGCCCGGCGAAGGCCCCCAAGGCGGCGACCGGCGCGCGCGGCCAGCTCAAGAACGCGACGACGGGCCAAAGCGCGCAGTCGACCTTCGACGGCGGCTCGCGGCGCGAGGACGACGCGATCTGGGCCGAGCCGGTGGAGCCGACGGCGCCCGCCGGACTTCCGGCGGGGATCCAGAAGGATCCAGCGTGGATCCAGATCCAGAAGTCGAAGGCGGAGCACCTGCGCGCGCGGGAGGAGGCGGAGCGGCGCCTCGAGGAGCTTCGACGGGCGAAAGCGGCGGGGACGATCGACAAGGCGACGGGCGACAAGATGGAGGTCGTGCTGAAGCAGAAGCGGAGCGAGCTCGACTCGCAGATCGCCTACGACGAATACCTGGAGAAGGACCGGATCCGGACCTTCCAGCCGATCGAGTAGACCGATGCCGGGGCGAGCGAGGGGAAGGTGGTGCCGCGCGGTCGCGTGGGCGTTGCTCCCGCTGGCGCCGGCGGCGGCGCTCGCCGAGATTCCGACTCCGGTGGAGATCCCGCGAGGGGTGCCCGACCCGCCGCGGTCGACGCTCCTTGCCCGGCGGACCGATCTGGCCGCCCGACATCGCGTGCTCAAGGACCGGGCCGGCGCCTTCAACCGCCGTTGCGCGGGCGTCGAGGTCACCGTCGGATCGACGCTCGACGCCGAGTGCACGACCGAGCAGAACGATCTGCTGCAGGCGATCCGCGACTACACCGCGGCCACGAAGCGCTTCGCCGGCGCGGTCGCCGACGCCGGTCGCACCTCCGCGGAGTTGACCACGCTCCTGAACGACCTCTCCGCGAGCTTCCGGAAAGAGGGGTTCGTCGAGGGCGGACTTCCCAAGGGCAAGCGGCCCAGGACGCCGGGCGCCGACGGAACGCTCCGCCCGGACCCGGCGGTGAGCCTCAACTGCAAGCACTTCTTCCTGCAGCTGGGCAAGCGGCTGGGGGAGGCGGGGTGGAGCGCCTCGGAGTTCACGACGCCGGCCGGCCGGCCCTTGATGGCCAACGACATCGCCGACCAGCTCGAGTCCTGCGCGGCGCGCCGCTGCGGCCGGTGGGAGAAGGTGACGCCGGAACGCGCGCAGGAGCTGGCCAACCAGGGGCGCGTGGTGATCGGCGCGCAGGCCGATCGGACCTCCGCCGGGTCCCACGGTCATCTCGCGGTGGTGGAACCCCTTCCTCCGGAGTTCGATCCTCGGAGGCTCGACCCGCCCGCCGATCCCCCCTTCGTGCGCGATGGCAATCAACACGACTGGCGCCTCCGGGAGAAGGGCGGTCAAGCGAAGTCGTTTCCGTCCACCTGGGGGGCCGTTCCGGCGAAACGGGCGTTCACGTCGAACGCCGATCAACCGGTGCGGGCCGGCAGGTATCTCTGGAATCCGTAGCGCGGGATCCGCGCGATCCGGCGTGCGTCAGCCCGGCTTGCGGGCGGTGAAGTTGATGCCGACGGTGCCGAACTTGTGGGCGCTGGAGGACTGCGGCGCGCCCGAGAAGACGTCGGCGCGCCACGTGACGGCGAACCCCTCGAACCCGGCCTCCGTCACCACCTGCCCGAGCTCTGCCTCCAGCAGAGCGCCGGCAATTCAACCGGTCCAGAGGTCGAGCTTGCGTTTGGCCTTCTCCGGCACGGCGCGCTCGACGGCGATGTCGCCGATCTGCAGCCGCCCGCCCGGCTTGAGCACGCGGAACAGCTCGCGGAAGACGCGCCCCTTGTCCGGGCAGAGGTTGATCGCGCCGTTGGAGATGACGACGTCGGCCCAGCCGTCCTCGACCGGGATCGCCTCCGCCTCCGCCTCGGCGAACTCGACGTTCGTGAGTCCCACCTCCGCCGCCGACCCCCTCGCCTTGGCGACCATCTGCGGCGTGAGGTCGAACCCCTTCACGCGCCCGCTCGGTCCCACCTGGCGCGCGGCGATCAGGCTGTCGGCGCCGGCGCCGCAACCGACGTCGACGACCCGCTCGCCCGCCCGGAGCGGTCCGACCTGGAACGGATTGCCGGTCCCGGCCATCGATTCGACGGCGGCGGCCGGCAGCTCGTCGATCCACGCCGCCGGATAGCCGCACATCGCCGCCAGCGGCCGACCGGTGTGGAAGTGGAACCCCTTGGTGGGGCAGGTCGCGACCTCCGCGTACTCCTTCCGCACCTCGTAGCGCAGGATCTCCACCGCGACCCCGCCGGAGGCCCACGGTTTGAGGACTCCGTCGCCGAACTGGATCCGCTCGACGGCGGGGAAGTGGACGTAGGTCCGGATCGGATCGATGCCGTCGTAGCTCTCCGATCCCTGCGCGTGGATCGCCTCGCCGAACTCGATCGCCCGATACGCCTCCTCGGTCAGGAGGATGTACTGGTCCGCCTCGACCGAGTTCTTGAGCAGCCGGTGCGCCACGATCACGTCAAAGCCGGACAGCTCCTCGAAGGCGCCGATCTTGTAGAACAGCGCCTCCCCCGCGTGGACGACGATCTTTAGGCGCAGGCGATCGATGGTGGTGCAGGCGTCGCAGTTGCAGATGCTGGTGGCCGTCAGCTCGGCGAGCTTGTGCCAGAACCGGTCGACGATTGCCAGCAGCCGGCGACCGAGCTGTTTCTCGCCGCCGTCGCGCAAGGCGTAGAGGAACGCGGCGTCCCCTTCGAGCTTGGCGACCTGGAGCCCGGAGTCACACTGCTCGAGGATCGTCTGCAGCAGCGCCGAGATGACCATCTGGCTGTGGGCCAGCGCCTTCTTGTGCTGCGCCATGAACGGCGTGTAGCCGCTGATGTCGGCGATGACGAAGACCGCCTGCCGCTCCCTCGTTCCCGTCTCCATCCGAGCGATCCGTCTTACGGTCGGTCGCAGTCGGTCACTCCGGGATCGGCTGCGGGCCGGGCACGATCCCCGCGATGTCGGGGTCGACGCCGTCTTCGCGCGGGCGCTCGCTCTTCTCGAGCTTGCGGCGCGCGGCCCGGTCGGCCTTCTCCTTGCGGCGTTCCTCCCTCGCGCGTTCCTTCTGGCGCTTGGTGATCGTCATCCGTCCGCGTCCGCTCACCGACCCCGACCTCCGCCTCCTCGACCGCCGCGACCCCCGCGGCCGCCCCCGCCGCCTCCGCCACCGCCACCTTCCCAGCCTCCGCCGCCGCCGAAGCCGCCCCCGCCGTAGCCTCCGCCCCCGCCGCCGAATCCGCCGCGTCCGCCGCCGAACCCGCCGCCGCCGGACGAGCGCTCGCGCGCTTCGTTCACCTTGATGGCACGGCCGTCGAGATTCTTGCCGTCGAGCTCGGCGATCGCCGCCTGCGCGTGCTCGTTGGAGCTCATCTCGACGAATCCGAAGCCGCGCGGACGGCCGGTGTCGCGGTCGGTGACGATCGAGACCTCGCGGACCTCGCGGCCGTTCGCCGCGAACGCCTCACGGAGCGTCTCCTCCGTGGTGCCGAACGAAAGATTTCCGACGAAAAGCCTGGTACCCATGCGTAGCCCACCTTCCTCGCTCGCGGTCTCCTCTCGGTCATCGAGGGGGCATCGTCCGCGATCGGTTGCCGGCACTCTACCCGCAGGAAGCCAAAATCACACGGGAAACCGTCGTGGGCCGCCGGTCCGGTCGATCGGCCCGGAGTCAGGGGAGGAAAAGGATGCGCCGCTCGGCGTGGCCGGCCACGTCCCGCTCGCGGGACCAGAACTCGAACGAGCGGTTGGCGGCGTAGCGGGTGGCCTGGTCGTCGAAGTGCTTGTTCGCGGGGTCGGCGGAGGCGCCGCCGGGAAGGGCGTTGAAGACCCGCACCCGTCCCGGCGTCAGGTCGACGACCAGGCGCATCGACGCGCCGTGGGTGTAGCCGAAGCCGGTCCCATAGATCGACCAGTTTCCGACGTCGACGTTGTAGAGGTCGCCGTGGCGCGGGAAGCCGTCCCCCAACTCGGGATCGAACGGGTCGGGGATGTCGTAGTTCGACAGCGTCGAGACCCGCGCGATCACCAGCCGGTGCAGCAGTCCCCACCGCCAGTCGTCCGGGTCGGAGGAGTCGAAGCCCGCGTCCGACGCGAGCCAGTCGAGCGCGTTCTCGAACGCCTCGACGAAGATCTCGTCGCGGGATTCGACGGGGCCGGTCGTCACGTCGTCCCACAGCGCAGGCTCCTGCGTCGTCTCGTCGTAGGTCGCGGCCTCGGTCGGGTGCTCGAGGAGGAAGAAGGCGCCGCGCAGCAGCTCCTGGTCGCCGAGCCAGCTCTCGGCCGCCTCCATCTCATCGCCGAACGCCCCCCACAGCATCCAGTAGAGCCAGATGTTGAACAGCGAGGTCGCCGCGGCGTCGTCGACCTCCGCCGACGGGACGTCGTCGCCGACCCCCGAGGCGGCGCGGAAGCCTCGGGTGCTCCAGCCCTCGAGCAGCGCCGCCTCGTCGGCGAAGTCGTCCCCGAGCGATTCGAGCAGGAACGGGAGCATCCGCCGGCCGACGTTCGAGACGTGGTCCCCTTGCAGCGCCTGCATGTCGCCGACGGTGAACTCGCTCGCGTCGTCGAGCACTTCCGAGATGCGGGCCGCGCGGAAGCCGATGTCGTGCACGTTGGAGCCGATGTAGACGGGATCGTCGAACGGGTCGTTGTCGAAGCTATGCCCCAGCGGATCGTTGTTCGCCGACGCGATCCAGCCGCGTACCGGATTCGACTCGGCCGGCACGTCCCCGGCGGCGACCCAGCCGATCCACTCGTGCGCGCCGTCGTACCCGGGGACGGGAAGCAGCGGCGGATCGGTGTGGAGATCGCCGTCGTCGTCGGCGCGGACCGGGTAGAGGCCGTTCGCCACGTAACCGATGTTCCCGGCGACGTCGGCATAGACCAGGTTCTCGTTCGGGACCTCGAAGTCGGCCGCCGCCGCGACCACTTCGGCCGCCGAGGTGGCGCGCGAAAGACCGTGGATCGCCGCCATCTCGTTCGTCGCCTCGAAGCCGGTCCAGGCCCAGGAAAGCGCCGTCCCGGCGACGACCGAGCCCGGGATGACGACGCCGTTCCGGTGCGCCGTCCGCCAGACGGTGTAGTCGAGGTTCTCCACCGTCTCGGCGTCGATCCGCCGCTGGATGACGTGCTCCTCCTTCACCAGGTCGACGTACGCGGGGCTTTCGCCCCCCGGTCCGTCGGCGTCCCACTCCACCTGGTCGACGCCGCCGGCGCCGGTGCCGACGGAGTAGCGCTCGACGAAGACGTCGGTGACGTCGGCTTCGTGGTTGGTCATCGCCCAGGCGACCGAATCGTTCGCGCCGAGGATCACCAGCGGGACCCCCGGAAGCGAGACGCCGACGACCTCGTAGTCGCCCCCCGCCCGCTGGGTGTCGAGATGCACCTCGTACCAGACCGGCGGGTTTTCGATCCCCAGATGCGGGTCGTTCGCCAGCAGCGGATGGTCGCTCTTGGTCCGTGATCCGCCGACGACCCAGTTGTTCGATCCGTTGTCGATGCCGCGCAACGGGTTCCAGCGGTCGTGCAGCACCGCCTCGGCGAAGGCGCGCGCGCCGCGCACCACCTCGCGTGAGATCGGGGCGCGCGGCCGTACGCCGCTCCTCGACGAGGCGCCGCTCGCGGAGACGAGCTCGAGGTCGGGATCGACGATCGAGACCGGCACCGTCGGCGCGATGCGCAGCACCAGGTCGTCGACGATCCCCGCGCGCGCGTCCCCCTCGGGGAAGGCCGCGGAGAAGGCGTCGACCGCCTCCTGCATCGCGAGCTCGGCGTCGCCGTCCCACGCCAGGGTGAACGAGAGGAGCCGCCCGACGGTCAGCGAATCGACCGGCGTCCACGGCGGCGTCTCCTCGAACGGATAGCCGAAGATGTCGTACTCCGGCGCCGGGGGCTCGTTGAAGGTGGCGAGCTTGGCGTTCACCCCTTCGGCGTAGGCATCGAGCATCTCCTTCAGGTCGGAGCCGGCCGGAAGCCCGTCGTAGATCTGCTGCGCAGTGCGCGCGAGGCCGATGGCCCGCATCCGCTCGTCCGATTGAACCGCCTCGGGAACCAGCGCCCCGACCAGTTCCGCCACCGTCCCGCCGGCGAAACGGCGCTGCAGGTCCATCTGGACGAAGCGGTCCTCGGCGTGGAGCCATCCGACCACCCGCGCCAGGTCCTCCTCGCTCGAGGCGTAGAGGTGGGGACGGCCGAGTTTGTCGCGGACGACGTCGACGCGGTCGGAAAGCCCGTTGAGGCGGATCGTCTGGTCGACGCCGAGGTCGTCGATCGTGCGCGGGCCGCCCTCGCGCCGACACGACGCGAGACCGAGCAGCAGGAAGGCGACCCGCGTGACGCGGCTCACCGCGCGAACGGTCGCATGTCGGGCTGTCCCAAATCGTCCACTCTGCATGGAAGCCTCCGCCGCCGCATTCTCCCCGACGCGCCCGATTCGTCAATTCGGCGCGAGGTTAGGGCCCTTGGCCCCGAGGCTGCACCCGACGTAGGAAGAAGGCGGCTCGTGGCAGAATGGTGACGGCTGTATCCAAGCGACCGGAGGGGCTCGTGAAAAGAGCGGTCCTGTTCCTCGCCGTTGCGACGTCGACGCTCGCGTGCGGTTCCCCGGACTCCGACGAGAACGCCATCGACGCGGTGATGGCGCCGATCTTCGACGCCAAGGGGATCGATCCCCGAGCGGCTTCCACCGGCGAGATCTGCCGGCGACTCTTCGCCGACCTGCTCGGCCGTTCGCCGACCGCCGCCGAGGTGTCGTCGGAGTGCAAAGGCCGCAGCGTCTACGAGATCGCCAAGCGGTTCCAGGGACGCGAGGCGTATCTCCTCGTCTCGGAGCGGCATTGGCGCGACCGCCTGCGCACCACCGACGTCACCGCCGACTGGCGCTACCTGAAGGAGCTGTACGCGAGGGTCGACGATCTCCACCGCGGCAACCTTCGCTACGACGACTTCGCCGAGGAGGTCCTGACCCACCCCGGCTTCGTCAACAACGTCTTCGACCCCGAAGACCGGACGCGGATCGCCTTCGAAGCGTTTCTCGGGCGCGGTGCCTCCGACGCCGAAGCGGCCGATCTCGCCTCCCTGTGGCGTCCGCTGGTACCGAACTACGAGCAGGATCCCGACTTCGAATACACCTACCGCGTCGGTCTGCGCATCCTGCCGTTCCTGTGCGACCCGCTCTTCGCCTGCACCGCGCACCTGCTCGGCGGCGGCACGATCGACATGGAACCGTTCGACGACTCCGAGCCGGAAGGGGTCGCCTGGGAGGAGCTGGACGAGGCGCAGCGGAGCGCGATCCGCGAGGCGGGCCGGGTCTTCACCCGGCAGCCGGCCTTCTGGGAGGCGGCGGCCGACGAGATCCTGAACCGCTACCTCGGTTGGAGCGATGGCGGCCGCTTCCCGCGCGAGCCGGGGATCGTGCTCCCGGAGGTGCGGCAGGTCCTCGCACGGCACCTCCAAAAGACCGGCAGCTACCCGTCGGCGGAACGTCTTCTGCTGACCTCCTGGCTCTACCGCATGTCGGCGAAGGTGGAGGACGACGGCTTCGGCGATTCGCCGACCGCGCCGGTTCCCGAGATCTACGCCCACGGACCGGTGAAAGCGGGTTCGGCCGAATACTGGCTCGACACGGCGAGCCGTCTCACCGCCGAGCTCGGGACCTGCGATCCGCGCTACACCGACGGCTTCTCCTACTTCTTCCTCTTCGAGGCCTACGACGACGGCACGATCGACCTGGAGCAGTACCAGGCGGACGTCCGGCGCCTGTGGGAGATGCAGGAGAGCCGGCTCCCCTGGCGCGAGACCGAGGACGGCGCCTATCCGAACTACGACTACGTGTACGTCGCGCGGCTGATCGGAGGCTGCCCCGGGTACCAGAACCAGCGCCAGGAACAGACCGGGCTCGCCTTCGCCTTCACCCAGGAGTCGCTGGCCGAGCTGCTCTGTGATGAATACGTGGCGCAGAACCTCGCTCCGTCGGGGGAGCAGACGGTGGCGAAGATCCTCACGCACCAGATGAAGCAGGTCTTCGGACGTGGTCCGTCGGCGGAGGAGATCGCCGACTACGAGGCGGCGGCCGAGGCGTGCGAAGGGCAGGAGTGCACCGAGGCCGGCTTGAGGAACTCGATCTGCGTGGGGCTCTTGGGCTCCGCGGAGATGATCTTCTACTAGGGGGAGCTCGAAGATGGTCACCCGCCGCGACTTCCTGAAGACGACGCTCCTCACGTCGGCGGCTGCGCCGACGCTGCTCCTGCCCCGCTTCGCGCGGGCGACCGACGCCTTCGGCGCGGCGGAGCACGTGCTGGTGCTGTTCGCCAAGGGCGGATTCCGGAGCCACGCCACCTTCAACGCGGTCGGCACGACGCAGCACAACCCCTTCGGGGTCCAAGCGCCGCTCGGCGGGCGCGAATGGGATCTGGGGGCCGCCTGTGGCGCCGACCCGATCGTCACGAACTCCTTCGGGTCGATCCCCTCGTTCGCGTCGATCTCGAACGAGGTCACGGTACTGACCTCCGTCGACCACATCCCCGGCGGCATCGCCGACACCGACCATCGCACCGCGACCTACCGCATGTGCACCGGGAGTCCGGACGGTGGAAGCGGGCTGCTGTCGCTGATCGGGCGCGATCATCCGATGTACGCCGGCGGTTTCACCCTCGACGCGGTTCCGCCGGTCGAGATCGGACCGACCGAGTTCGGCAACGGAACCGGGAGCTACGCCCAGACCCGGCCCCTGTCGGTCTTCGGCGCGGACAGCGCCTTCGTCGCCGACAAGCCGATCGGGAAGGGATGGAAGATGGCGGCGCGCGCGGCCGTCGACGCCCGCTTCAAGAACACCCGCCCCCGCACCTTCCGCCTCCGCCTCAACAACTACCTCGGGTCGAAGCAGAACGCCGCCACCTTCGCCGACATGCTCAAGGACCCGCGGCTGAACGTCGTGAGCAGCCCGACCGGGACCGACGCCGGGTTCACCAATGCCCAGCTCCTGGAGGTTCTCGGGGACTACGACCTCTCGACGATCGGCGATGAGCAGTCCCTTCGTTCGTGGGGCGCCGACGTCGCGATGGCGCTGCGCTTCTTCGGGTTCGGCACGCCGATCGCGGTCGTCACCCGCGACATCTACGACATGCACGACCGGGAGCAGTTCAACTACGCCCCGCGCAGCAAGGACCTCGTGCGTCAGCTGGCGGGCCTGAACTACCTGCTCAAGGCGATGCCCCATCCGACCGGCGGAACCTACTGGGACAAGACGCTGGTGGTGGTCCTGAGCGAGTTCTCCCGCAACAACACCGAGGAGACGGGGTTCAACTCCGGGGCGGGAAGCGATCACGTCGGCTACCTCCCGGGTCCTTGCCGCAACCAGGCGATCGCGCTGATGGGAGGGGTGATCCCGTCGGCGAATCGCGGAAAGCGGTACGGCTCCAGCGACGACCAGATGGTCGCCACCGGGACGGTCTACAGCAGCAAACAGCTGCTCTCGACGATTCTCGACGTCCTGGGAATCGCCCCTACTCCCTACTGGTCGGACGCGCCGATCGCGGAGCTCTTCGTATGACGAACGTTCGCCGACCCGCCCTGTCGTGGCTCGCGGTGGTCGTCCCGCTCTCCTTCGCGTGCAGCGGCGGGGCCGGGGACGGCGGCGGCTCGCCGACCCCCGATCCGAACGAGCCGGCGAGCGTCCGGGAGGCGCGCGCGAACTTCCCCCGCTTCCTCGACCTGCAGAAGAACGTGCTCTCCAGCACGTGCAGCCCCAACCCGAACGTCTGCCACAACTCGAGCAACTACCCGAACCTGGAGACGGCGGGGAACACGCTGGCCTACGTCGAGGCGCCGTGCAACGTCGAGCTTCCGGATCGGACGCAGGGCTGGGACGCCTGCGAGCGCCGCGCCGACATAGTGAAGGCGGGAGCCTTCGTCACCCAGATCGCCTACGTCGAGACGGTGGGACCCAAGACCTGGAAGCTGGGCCTGCGGGACGCGCCCTCCAGCACGGCGTCGGAGCAGCCGCGGTTCGAGGACGCCGAGGGGAACGTCGTCTTCAATCCCCCGGAGGAGTGGGGCGTGTCGATCGCCCTGGTGACCGGAACCGCGGAGGCGGTGGTGACGCTCGGCGCCGACGACGAGTTCGTCCCGCCGCTCGTCGCGCCGGTGATGAAGTCGCTGATCGGCGGAAACCCGAACGGCAACGAGTTCTGGGGGGCGGAGGAGGCCGGGCTCGAAGCGGGCGCGCTGATCTATCCCGGCTCCCCGGAGCGGAGCTACCTCTGGGGGCGGATCACCGCCACCGTCCCGGGCAGCCGCATGCCCCTCGCCAACGCGCCGCTGACCAACGCCGCCTACGTGGCGATCGCCTGCTGGATCGAGGGGCTCGCCGGCGACGAGAGTCCGTCGGCGACCGACCGCATCGATTACGACGACTGCGCCTTTGCCGAGAGCCCGATCGACTACGCCGTCACGGAGTGACCCCCGCGACGGGCGAGGACGACGCGGTTGCGGCCACCCTCCTTGGCGGCGTAGAGCGCCCGGTCGGCGTCGGCGAGGAGCCGGCCGGGTGTTCCGGCGCCGCGCGGCGAGACGGCGACTCCGACCGAGACGGTGACCGCGATCGAGAGCCGCCTCACCCGGAACGGGCGGTGCTCGACGCGCGCGCGCAGGCGCTCCGCCACCTCGACCGCGCGGCGGCTGTCTGCGCCGGGGAGCAGGAGTCCGAACTCCTCGCCGCCCATACGGGCGAGCAGGTCGTTCCCGCGCAGCGAGTCGGTCCACCGCTGCACCGCCTGTTGCAGGACCGCGTCCCCGGCCGGATGGCCGTGCCGGTCGTTGATCGATTTGAAACGGTCGAGGTCGAGCATCAGCACCGCGATCGGCGCCCGCGCAGGCCGCCCTTCGGCGAGGAGCTGGTCGAGGCGCTCGTCGAAACGCCGGCGGTTGGCGATCCCGGTGAGCGGATCGCGCGTGGCCAAGGCCTCCAGCCGCACGTTCTCCAGGTCGAGCGCCACCTGACCGGCAAGCGCCGTCAGCAGGCGCGTATGGAGCCGGGCGAAGGCGTTCCGTTTCGCCGAGGTGACGGTCAAGACGCCGACGGCCTTGCTCCGCACCGTTACCGGGACGCAGAGCAGCGAGCCGATGGCGCGGCGCTGGCCGCTCTTCTTCACGAAGCGGCGGTCGCGGGCCACGTCGGCGACGCGTGCCGACCGGCCGTGGAGCGCCACCCAGCCGGCGACCCCTTCGCCCGGCGCGAAGGAGATCGTCCGTTCGGGCCCGGTCATCCGGTGCCCGCTGCGGTAGATCAGATTTCCGGTGGCGGGGTCGAGCACCAGGACGCTCCCGGCGTCGGCGTCGGTGAGGGAGGTCGACGCGCGGACGACGGCGCGGATCAGCGGGTCGTAGCCGTGCCCTCGCGCCATCGCGCGCCCGATCTCGCAGAAGATGCGGAGGACGTCGTCAGGCGTACTCACGTTCGAACAGCTCCCGCACCGCGCGATCCCGCCGCAACAGCTCGAGCGCGAGATCGGCGTGGCCCGGAACGTAGCCGTTGCCGATCACGAGGAGCGCGCCGTGGCCGACCCCTTCCGCGCCGAGTTGGGCGCCGGTGAAGGAGGTCGCGGTGGAGAAGAAATGGACGACCCCCGTCTGCTTGGCAGCGAGGATCGACGCCATCTCCGTTCCCGAAACGTTTGCGCAGTTGACGACGACGTCGGCCATGACGCCGCCGGTAAGGTCGGCGACGGCGCCGCGTACCGCCAGCGCATCGCGCGCGTCGACCTTCCGCGCGGCATCGGCGTGCCCCAACCGCTCGATGCGAGCGATCGCGGAATCGGTGGCGTCGAGCGCCAGGAGTCGGCCCGGGCCGCCGCGGCCCATCGCATGCCTCGCCTCGGCGAGGACGAGCGTCCCCGACTTCCCGCCACCGCCGAGTACGACCATCGTCCGGTCGGCGGCCGCGAGGCGCCTCGCCTCGGCGGGGGCGCCGCAGACGTCGAGCACGGCGAGCGCGACCCGTTCCGGAAGGTCGTCCGGCAACACCGCGCCGATCCCGCTTTCGAACAGGATCGCGTGCCCCTCGACGTCGATCATCTCCCCCTCCGGGCGCACGCCGACGACGCGTCGCAGGTGGAGCGGGGTCAGGGTCAGCGAGACGAGCGTCGCCACCCGGTCGCCGGGTTTGGCGGCGAGCCTTCCGCGGTAGTCGGGACCGACCTCCGCCACCGTTCCCACCAGCATCCCGCCGGAGCCGGTCGCCGGGTTGTGTTGCTTCCCGCGCGCCGCGACCGTCTCCGCGACGCGTTTCCCCACCGCGGGCCGGTCCCCGCCGGAGGCCTCCAGCATCTGGCGGAAGGAGGCCGAGTCGAGGTTCAACGTGCGGACGTCGATACGGAGCTCGTTGTCCCAGATCGGAAGCGATGCGTCGAGCCGTTCCGCCGCCTGCGGCAGCACCCCCGCCGGCGCCAGGACGCGGTGGGTGCCATAGGGATCGCCGATTCCGCGGGTGGGCATGCGCCGCTCCTCCGTCACGGTGCGAGTCCGAGCGCCGAGGGGATCCCGGAGACCGACATCGATTCGACCGGTTTGTCGATCCTCCCGTCGCTCCGGTACAGCTTTCCATCCGAGCTGCTCGACAGCTGCCACACCTCGATGCACGACGGATCGTTGGCGGTGGCGCACAGCTTTCGGATCGCCAGGTCGTAGACGCTCGTCGGCCAGGTGCCCGAGGAGTACGGGTAGTTCTCGGTGACGGTCGCGGTCAGCGAGAGGCGGAAGACGTGGTCCTCGCTCCCTTCGCCGACCTGGCTTCCGTTCGCGATCCACAACGTTCCGTCGCGGGGGTCGACGGCGAACCGCATGTAGTCGACCGAGTCGTTGAGCGCGGTGTAGCTCCCGGCGATGGAGGTCGACGACGGTCCGAACCGGAGGGCACGGAAGTCGGGAAAGAGGTCGCCGCCGAACCAGCAGCTCCCGTCGGCGTGCGCCGCCGCGCGCTGCCGGCCGTTCCCCAACTGGAAGTGGTTCGTCCCGAGGCTCTCCAGAACGCCGTCGGGTCGGCGGCGCAGCAGCTCCTGGGGAGGCGTTCCGTCGAAGAAATCGCCGTTGATCGCAATGCAGACGGTCGAGCCGTCGGGGGAGGACGAGAGCGCGGCGACGATCGCCTCTTGTCCCAGCTCGTAGCGTTCGGTCTCGACCCCGAGCGAATCGACGCGGATCAGGTACTCCTCGTCGCCCTGGCCGGCCATCCACGCCCCGCCGTCGGTCACCGCCGTGACGAGGTACGGTCGGATCTGCTCGTTCGTCGAGAAGGAGAAGCCGCTCGACAGGACGGCCCCGTCGGGCGAGTAGACGTGGAATCCGACCTCCCCGACCACGGGCGGGTCCGAGTAGAAGAGCGCGCCGGAGGTCGGATCGGGGGAAAGGGCGAGCGTGGAGAAGGAGATCGGCACCGGCACGACGACCTGCTTCCGTCCGTGGGTGGGCACGACCGCCAGGTAACGGCCGTTCGCCGGGGTGGTCTGGATCGCGGCCAACGCGTCGGCCGAGACGGGATCCAAGGCCAGGTCGTTCCAGGACGCGCCCGACGCGTCGACCGCCTCGTCGCCGACGACGGAGCGACATCCCGAGGCCACGCCGTCCTCCAATCGGCACCGGTGCAGGAGGCCCGACTGGTCGGCGATCAGCACGGACGAGCCGGCGACGTCGGTGACGGCGGGTCCGGGAAGCGTGACCGTCGGCAGGCCCACGACCTCCCCTCCGTCGCGTCCGTCCGAGTGGCGCCGGAACCACTCCGAGCCGCCGTAGCGGTGGGCCATCACCGTCATTCCGTCCGGCTCCAGCGCCAACGCATCGGCGTTCACCGACAGCGAAAGGTATCCGTCCGGCGGAATCGGGTCGTCGGGTCCGAGCAGATCTCCGGCGGAGAGCGCGCCGGGCGGCACGCGGTACAGGCCGTCGCCGAGCGCCAACCACGCGCCGCCGTCGGCCGTCCCGACCGCGATCTCGCGCCCGCGCCACTCGGGGTTTCCGCCGTTCACCGGATACTCGAGATCGCTCGCAATCGGCGTGTAGCTGTCGGTCGCCGGCACCAGGCGGCCGAGTTCCAGCGTCTGCGAACCGTCGGTCACGAGCGTCCAGCAGGCGCCCGGTCCGGCGGGGACGACCCGGCCGGCGAACTCGAGGCCGTCCGAGGTCGCCACCCGCACCGAGGTGCCGTTGGCGCGCAGCGAGTGGATGCCGTCGTAACTGGAGACGCAGGCGCGCCCGCCGCCGGCGGGGGCGATCGACGTCGCCGGCACCGACCATCGGGTGATCTCCGAGACGTTCGACCGGATCCGGTATGTGGTGTAGTCGTCGCTGGCCCAGAAGCGGACGACCCCCGGAGACTCCTCCTCGGTCGCCGCCGACCAGACCGTTCCGTTCCAGGCGACGAGCGAGCCGTCGGTCTTCCGCAGCCGGTCGTGGACGCGGAACTCGGGGAAGACGCGCACCAGCCGGGAGGGATTGGCGGTCGCGTACCACATCGGGCTGCCCGCCAGCACCTCGACCGTTCCGTGTGCCGAGGCGAGCCCGTCGCTCGCGGTGAATTCGAACTCGTAGCCGCGTGGGTCGATCGTGTTCCCCGGTCCGAACCGCGCGCGCCGCCCACCTTCCATCGGGATCAGCGTCACCGGGGTCCCCCGCGTCTGTTCCCACTGGAACGTCAGCGAATCGCCGTCCGGGTCGGAGACGCGGCAGCGATCGCTCCGGAACACGAGCCCGCAGGCGTCGAGCGTCACCATGCTCGGCGGATTTCCCGGGGCGACGAACCACGGCTCCGATTCGCCGGCCACCGCCGGTCCATCGTTGCGCACGACGACCGAAACGCTGGCGATCGAGGTCGGTCCTCCGACGCCGGCGGTGACGCGTACCCGGACACGACGGGTGGCGGAACCGACGCCGCCGTCGAAGCCGTGGGCGACGAGCATGGCGGAGGTCAGCGCGAGCGGCGTGGCCAAGACGCCCGGCCCTTCGTTCGAAAGGCGGTCGAAGTCGTCGGGATCCCCCGCGTCCCAGGCGTCGTCGGTTTCCCATGCGTAGGTCAGCGGTGTTCCGTTGTCGACGGAGCTGGCGCGGGCGTCCAAGACGAACGTCTCGTTCCTCGTTCCCGAGAGCGAGACCCGTTCCACGCCGTCGACTCCGCGGACCCGGACGCTCAGCCGGGCGGTGGGATACGCGTTCGACGCCGGATCGAACGGATTGTCCCGGTCGGGCAGCGGGCACCCCTGGAGGAGCGCGGTCGCGGCGACGATCGGCAGGAGGCTCCTTCTCATCCGGCGAGCCCTAGAGGTCGCCCGTGACCGAGATCCGGAACCGTTCCCCAACCGGGATGATCTCGCCGAAATCGGTCTCTTCTCCGGCGTACGCGGCGTCCTTCAGGTCCTGGAAGCCGCCGTAGACGGAGACGTCGATCAGGGTGATCGCCGGCACGATCGCGATGCCGGTCGGAACGGCGAACAGGAGCTCCGGAGGAAGCTGGGGGAACCGCAGGCGCCCGTCCGATCCGCTCGACGGAGGGGCGGTGAAGGCCCACGACGTGCGCGTCTCCCCTTCGTCCCACTCGGCGATCGCCGTCAACGCGTCGGCGCCGCCGAGCGAAACGTCGGTCCAGGCAAGGGTGGGTCGCACCGGTGACTGCGAAGTGTCGACGGTGAGGCCTTGCAGAATCGGCAGGAACTCCGAGTACGGAAGCGCGTCGGAGGCGGGAAGCGGCAGATCCAGCCCCTCCGCGACCACCGCGTAGCCCGAGAGCGAGTCCTCCGTTCCGGCGGCGATCGCGATCGACCGGACGGCCGACGCGCCGAACCCGGCGATCATCGGCCCGGAGAACTCGATCCGGTCGCCGACCGGCGCGGCCTCGTCCTCGTAGACCCGGTATTCACCTCCGGCGTCGACCAACGAGATCGTTCCGAAGCCGGTGAAGACGTCGCCGTCGATCTCCTCCACGGCGTAACCGACGGTCGTGGTGTCGGTGCTCCAGTCGTCGATCCCGACCGACGTCGTCGCCACCGGGTGGTCACGGACGACGGCGTGGGCGAGAACCGCGTCGTCGTCGTCGTAGGCGAGCGCGACGAGGTCGATCGTCTCCTGGTCGACGCACGGCGCGCGGATCTCCATCTCGCCGGAGGTGCCGACGATCCCGACGTCGGTGCATCCGGCGAGGAGGTCGTACCGCGCGGCGCCAGCGAACGGCGAAATCGTGACCTCGAGCGTCGACACGACCACGTCCTCGTCGGCACCGCCGCTCGAGAAGACGATCTCGTCTCCGGGCTCGACCCCGCCGACGCTGTCCAGATCCCAGTCCCCGCCCTCGTCGTCGCGTGCGACGGTCACGATCCCCCCGCGCGGCGTGTCGGCATAGGAGGCGGTGCCGTCGGAACCGGTCGCCAGGTAGGCGAGCACCTCCCCGTCCTTTCCGTGGAAGACGACGTCGACGCCGGCGAGTCCGATCCCGTCTTCCAGGACGCGCACCGTCACCTTCCCCTTGCTCGGGCGGTCGCTCCCCCCGTCGCACGCCGCCGCCGACAGCGAAAGCGCGAGCAGGGTGGTGGTTGCGAGACGCATCGTTCCTCCGCCGGCGAACGTGCCCCGCCGGAACGGCGAAGTATCGTCCGAAGAGCGCCCGCGGTCCAGGGCGCGCCGGGCGGATCGCGCCGGCGTCACCGTGCTACGGTCGGCCCGATGCGCGCGTGGCGCCGGCCCCGGTCACTCCTGCTCACCGTCGGCGTCGCCGCGTGCGACGGATCCTCCCCCGACCGGGCGCGGCCGGTGCCGACGCCCGGGCCGCAGGCGGTGGTGCGCGAGGTCGTCTCCCTCTCCGGCGGCGCGCGGGTCGAGCGCGGCGAGCGGCTGCAGTTCGCCGTGGTCGGAACCGGGTCGGGCACGCACTTCGACGCCGGCACCTTTCTCCACCAGCCGGCGTTCGAGGAGCTGCAGGTGATCGCGGTCGAGTCGTCCGCGCGGCTGATCGCGCAGGGGCTGGTCTCGATCGCGGCCGGGACGGGGCCCAAGGACCTGGCGGTGGTGAGCGGAGACGAGCTGGCGGTGGCGCCGTGGGCGTTCGAGGTGACGCCGTCGACCGTCTTCGACCTCGGAAGGCCGCCGTCGTCGAGCGAGTCCATCGCGCAGCCCGACGCCGCCGCGATCGATCCCCCGGGGGACGTCGACCTGTTCCGCATCCAGCCGGGCACCGGCGCCGCCAAGACGATCGTGGTGCGCGTCGATCTCCTGGGCACCGCCCCAGGGAACGAACCCCCCTCCGACTTCGCGCCGATCGTGGAGCTGTTCGCCGGCGACGGAAGGCCGCTCGCCCGCAGCGAGCATCGCTGCGCCTGGACGACGACCCGTTCGCGCGCGCCGATCTACGCGCGCGTAGCCGATCCTACCCGGCAGGGCGGGCCGAACCGCCGCTACCGGCTGGTCGCCGTCTTCTCCAAGCCCGAAGTCTGTCTCACCGCGGCGCCGGGCGATCTCGTTCCGTGACCGTTTCCGCCAGCAGGAACTGTGCGTCGGAGGTGGCGACCGGCTTTTCGGGGGACTCCTGCCACGCCACCGCGCGGACGTTGGCCACGCGGCGACCCTTCCGGGTGATCTCGGCGCGGGCGAAGGTGTCGGTGGCGTGCGCCGATCGCAGGTACTGGATGGTGATGTTGACGATCTTGGGGAACTGACCCGAGTGGCCTGCGCGGAGGAGCTCGAACATCGACGCGCATTCGAGCAGCGCCCCGACCGCACCGCCGTGGAGCGCCGGCAGCAGAGAATTGCCGACGACGTGGGGCGCGTAGCGAAGGATGGCCGTCGACCGGCGCGGTCCACCCGCTCGCTCGTCGAGGACGACGTCCTCGATACCGGCAAACCGGGCGAAGGGGAGGGCGCGGGCGAACGGACCCCAGTCGCCGCTCTCGCGGGCCTTGCGCGCGAGCGCCGTCAGGTCGACCCGTTCCTCGCCCGAGGTCGGAGGGCCGCCGGAGCCGGAGCTCATTTCATCGCCTCCGCGATCGGCGAGGATCCTTCGTCGAACACCATGAACGTTCCGGCGGAGGAGGCGATCGGGTCGGCCGGATCGTCGTGGTAGGCGACGGCGCGGACGAAGGCGACGCGCCGGGTCAGCTTGTAGCATTCGGCGCGCGCGCGCACGTCGCGGCCCGCGGCGGCGGGCTTCAGGTAGTCGATGCGCAGGTCGAGCGTCGCGATCCGCGTCGGCTGCGGCAGCCGCAGGAAGATCGCCAGGCCGCAGGTGGCGTCGATCATCCCGGTGATCGCGCCGCCGTGCAGCACCCCCGTCTCCGGATTGCCGACCAGTTCCGCCCGGTACGGCAGCATCGTCGTCGCCACCGCCGGCGCGGCGTCGATCACCGTCAGCCCCAGCGCCGTGTTGTACGGCACCCCCTCGACCATCGCCTGGTTGAGGAGGCGAAGCAGCGCCGGCTTGTCGTCGAACGGGGCCGTCAAGGCACGACGAGCGTACCCGAGTAGGGGACGTTCGGGGAGGGCCCCCAGCAGACGACGGCGACGTAGATCTCGTACGGCTGGTCGAGCGCCAGCTGCAACGCGATCGGACTGTCGCCGGGCGGCGTGGCGTCGTCCCAGTTGAAGACCCAGAGGTCGTAGTCGTAGAGGTAGAGGTCGAGGTCCTCGCCGGCGGCCCCTTCGTTCCAGGTGAGCGTCGCCGAGAGCGTGCCGGCGCCGGCGTCCACCTTGAAGATGTCGTCGTCGAGCCCGTCGGCGCAGGTTCCGCTGAACGACTTCGATCCGGAGCCGCCGAGATACGTCGCTTGCGTCTCGTTTCCGTTCGGCTCGATCTCCTCGCCACCGCCGGCCGGCGTCGGCGTCGCGTTCGGCGTGTTGGTCGGCGGCGGCGACCCGTCGTCGTCGTCGTCATCGCCGATCGCGTCGTCGTCGTCGTCCCCGGCGGGCGTCGGCGATTCGATGGCGCCCGCGCCGGTGTCGACCCCTTCACACGCGAACGCCGCCACCACCACGAGTGCAAACAACGGCAACCAACGCACACGCACCATCGAGCGCCTCCCCCGGAAGACAGCCCAAGTGAGCAAGGAGCGCGCCACGAACGCCGCACCCGGTGCGGCCGCGCAAGCGATCGGGACGGGGCCGGATTTCGATGAACGAAGAGTCATCCGCCGCCGCCGTTTCGGTCGGTGTGACAGCCTGGCCGTACGACTTTTGGCGCACTGCGTCTAGGTCGAAGCTAGTGGCCTTCGCAGCTCGGCATCGCCGCTTCGCGCGGCGGGAGCTGGCGCAGGTGGAGGTCGGACAGCCGCCACGTCCGTACGGTCTCGTCGAACGTGAACCACGCGGTCCCGGTCTCGCTCGCGAAGACCGCCTGCAGCTCCGGTTCGCGACCGCGGACGCCGTCGTACCGCGGCGTGCTTCGCTCGGACGTCGGCCGGGTCCCGCGGAGCACCGCCGGAAGGTCGGTCCAGAACGGGCTTTCCGGATCGTCGAGGCGGAAGTGCGATTCGTACGGCGGGTACTCCCCGTACGCGTCGCACTCGCCGACGTACTTCGACCGCGCGAACCCTTCGATCTCCGCGATCGTCTTGGCGTCGCGCCGCGCGAGCGCGGCCAACAGGCGCGTGCGGACCGCCTCCAGTTCGACGGTCGCCGCGTCGGTCGCCGCCCGGTCCCGGTCGATGGCGTCGCGGATCGCCGGCAGCGTCGACCGATCGGCCACGGCCACGATCCCCCACTCGCAGAACGACTCGCCGCACAGGTGGGTCCCCGGCGTCCGCTTCACGGCGAAGACCCACTCCCGTCCGGGCTCGAAGAGGGCCGACTTCGCGGGCCCCTCCGCGGGGACGCGGTAGGCGATCCCCCCGCCGGCGTCGACCGCCGTGACGCCCCTCCGGAAGAACATGAACGTCGCCGTCCCCATCAGCGCCGTACGGTGCGGTTCGAGGCTCTCCGGAATCCGGAGCGTTTCGGTGAGCGAGATCTTGAGCATGTCGCCGGGGGTCCGGTCGCGCATGTCGACGACGGCGACGTGGCCGTCGACCCGCCCGACGACGACGGCCGTCGGATCCGGCTGCGTGGCGACCGCCGCCAGCAGATCCTCGAAGACGGGCTCCGCCGGGCGGGCCATCACGCCCGCCGAAACGGCCGGCGTCGGCGACCCGGACCGGATCGACGGGATCACGGACTCGTCGGCGACCGAGACCACCGACCAGACGGCACGGCTGACGAAGGACGGCTGCCGCTCGACCGCGAACGCAAGACGGCGGCCGGGCCGGAAGACCGGGTTCGCCGTGGGCCGCTCGGACCCGGACGTCACCTCCACCAGGAGGCCGCCCGTCGACCGGACGGCGACCCGCCGCCATCCGGGAAAGACGGTGAGATCGAAGGAGGGCGCCCGGAGCTCGGCCTCCCAGGCAGGGTCGAACCCCGAGGGGAGGCGCAGCGGCTCGACGTCGGCGACGGTCACCGTGTCGTTCGCGAGCCCCGCACTCCAGGCGGCGACGCGGGCGGCCACGACCACCGTCTTCTCCCTCTTCGCCACGTCGTCGAACGGATCGACCAGTCCGAGCCCGGCCGGCGTGACCGCGGGGGCCTCCGGCGGCGCGGCGGCCGGCGCGCCCGGCGCGGTGGCGGTCGCCGGATCGGATCGGCTCGGCGCCGGACGGTCGGCCCGGCCGCATCCGCGCGTGCACGCGAGTGCGAACACCGACGGCAGGAGGAGGAGGCGCGCCGCGACCCGGTAGGAACGTCCCGTGCGCGCGGCGTGATCCGGCGATCGGAAGGGCGCCGCGCGCGTGCCGGTTCGCGGCGCCCGGTCCGCCGTTCCGCGGCCGCCGCGCACTACAGCAGTCCCCACCGGCGGCGCAGGCCCCACTCGGTGGCCACGATTCCCAACACCAGCAGCAGCACGAACGGCCGATCCCACAGGCCCAAGCGCCGCTCGCCGACGATCCGCACCGGCGGCGTCGGCGGGAGGACGATCTGGGCCGCGGCGGCCTTGGGATCGAGGGGGAGGACCTTGCCGCCGCCGCGTTGCGCCAGGTCGTTCAGGAAAGCGGGATCGACGAAGGCGCGCTCCAGCTCCGGATCCTCGGTCTCGAACGCGAAGATCGCCTCGTCGCGCTCCACGACCCGATCCGGGAGCTGCACCTCGGCCTGGACGCGGTAGATGCCGCGTCCGCCGGGACGGAGCTCGAAGCGGTACTCGCCCGAGTCGCCGGTCAGTCCCGGCGGCACCGGCGGAAGCTCGGACTCCGCCCCCTCGGCGCCGGACGCGGCCTCGGCGCTCACCCGCACCTCGACCTTCGCCCCTTTGAGCGGCTGGTAGCCGCTGCCGACCGCCACCACCTTGGCGTGCACGACTTCGCCGGCGAAGTAGTTGTCCTTGTCGAGCAGCACCCGCACCTGCTTCAGGTCGGGATCCTTGATCAGCCAGCGGATCGCGTTCTGCCAGAACTTCAGATACGGGGCGGCGGTGCCGCCGGCGCCGACGTTGGAGAAGTTCCAGCGCCAGGTGGTGTCGGTGTTGAGCGCCATCGACCGTCCTTCGCCGACGCGCCGGACGACGAGCGCCGGCAGCGGCCCTCCGCCGGGCGAGCGCCGCCCCGGCACCACGCCGAGGACGGTGGCGTCCGGCTTCGGCGCGAGGTCGGTGTGGAACCCGAGCAGCGGCGGCAACGAGCCCCACAGCTTGGCGTTCGCCTCGGCGTCGAAGTCGAGCGTGGTGATCGGATGGACCTTCCCCGCCTCGGTGAGGGCCATCTGATAGCTCGACGGATCGGTCGAGCCTTCTCCGGTCCCGGCTCCTCCGCGCACGTCGACCGGGAGCACCTCTTCGATCGGCGTCCCCGCGTATTGGCCGGCGCCGAAGGAGTTCTCCCCGCCGACCATCACGAATCCGCCCCCTTTGCGGGTGAAGTCGCGCAGCGCCGAGAGGTAGAGGTTCTGGTTGTAGCCGAAGTAGTTCCGGTAGGTGAAGTTCTGGAAGACGACGAGGTCGAAGGTGGACAGCCGCTCGTTGAACAGCTCGTCGGTGGGGAAGGGGATCAGCGAGTAGGCCTCGGTGGGGTACTGGCTGACGTCGTAGGGGGTGCGCAGGATGAAGAACGAGACCAGATCGACGTTCGGGTCGTTCTTCAGCAGCTGCCGCAGGAACTTCTCGTCCCACGACGGCATCCCCGCGATGTGCAGCACGCGCGTCTTGTCGCGGATCACCTTGATGGCGAACGGGCGGCTGTTGTTCCCCTCGACCGACTCGTCGGCGTAGCGGCTGGTCGCGACGGTGTAGACGAAGGTGCCGGTGCGCCGCGGCGTGACCTCGAACTCGACCTTCTCGCGGTGGTTGCCGCCGCGGGCGACGACCGTCTTGGTGGTGATCACCCCCTGGTCGGAGGAGATCGTCACCGGAACGCGCTTTCCGTCGTAGCCGACGACGTCGATCTCCGCCTCGACCTTGACCGGGTTGTGGACGAAGCCGAAGTCGTCGACCCGGAGGTCGCCGACGCCGACGTCGCGGAACAGAGCCGGGTCCCCCGCCTGCGCCGTGTAGACCTTCGCCCCGCCAAGCAGCCCGATCGGCTCCGGGGTCGGCTCCGCGCGCAGTGTGCGCTGCAATGAGCCGTGGTCGGCGCCGTCGGATACGACGACCACCGCCGCGATCGTCTCGCCGGGGTGGCGCGTCGGAAGGCCGGCGAGCGACCCGCCCACGTCGGTACGGCGTCCCCACGGAACCTTCGGCACCGGCACCGCCCCCAGGCTCGCCGACTCGCCCGAGGGGGGCATCGGTCGCGGCGCCTCGTCGAAGGCGACCGTCTCCACCGTGACCTCGACCGCCCGGAGCCGGAGCGCCGCCGCCAGCTTCTCGGCGTAGTCGCGCGCCCAGGTCCAGCGGCTGACCTCGCCGGGCGCGTCCTTGACGCTCATCGAGGCCGAGAGGTCGACCATCACCACCGCGCGCGTCGGGATCTTCGCCGTCTTCAGGAGCCGAAGCTCGGGCTGTAGGAAGAGGGCGAGGACGGCGGCGCCGCCGGCGACCCTCAATCCCGCGAGGATCGAACGCCGCCGCGCCGAAAGGTCGGACGACGCGCGGAAGGAGATCCAGAGCGCCGCCGCGAGAAACAACGCGAGCAGGAGACAGAGCCAGCCCGGAACGGGACTGGCGAGCGAGACCCGCACCGTGTCGAAGCTCGCCGGGTCCTCGCCGGCGAGCCTGGCGAGCAGGCTCGACGGCGAGATCATCGCCGCCTCCGCCGCAGCACCGCTTCGACGTGGATCTGGTCCTTCTTGTAGTTCACCGTCAGGGCGTAGAGGACGAGGTTCACCGCCAGACGCGCCGCCCAGGAGCGTTGCTCCTCCCCGCCGGGGCTGACGTCGAAGCGGTAGTTTCCGAACGGATCGCGTTCGAGGGCGCCGCCGAGGTCGTTCGGGGTGTAGACGACGGGGGTCCAGTCGGCGAGGGAGATCCCCTCGAGGAACGGGCGCTCCGCGACGCGGCCGACGACTCGGTTCACCAGGAAGAACGAGCGGAAGATGGAGTGGTCGTCGTCGAGGCGCGAAAGCGGGCCGTCGGGGAGGATGGCGGCGATCTCGCGGCGGAACGTGCGGTCGAATGCGCCGTCCGCCTCGCCCGCGGCGCCGTCGGCGAACAGGAACCCGCCATAGCGGAGGTAGCGTCCGAGGACCTCCCGCGCCTTCGCCGAGAAGGGGGGGAGCTCGCCCGTCCCGGTGAGGTAGAGGAACGGATGGTCGAAGATCGACGGATCGGTCGCCTCCAGGTCGACCGGCGATTCGGCCGTCTCCACCGAGGTCGCCTTCGCCACCTCGGCCATGATCCGCCGCGCGGCGTTCGGGCGCGGGTTCCACTCGCCGCCGTGCCGCAGGCGCGCGATGGTGAAGGCGGTGCGGGCCCCGATCGCCGCCGCCCGCCGGGGCAGCAGCATCCCTCCCGCCACCAGCGGAAGGAGCGCCGTGAGGCGGCGGCGGTTCATGCGCCGGTCACCATCCCTTCGGCGATCAGCGCCACCAGCGCCACCGCCAGGAAGACGGTCCACATCGGCCGGTCGGGGGAGCTCCCCGCGGTGCCGCCGACCGGCTCCGACTCGGAGCCCGGAAAGACGCGCGCGATCTCGGCGTCGTCGACGTTGCGAAGCTCGCTCTCGGCGATGTCGACGTTGACGGCGAACCCCTTCGAGGCGAGTCGTTCGTCGGGGAGGGCGTCGGCGCGCGAAAGGCGGTAGATCCCGGGCTCGGTCGGCACGATCTCGGCGATCCCCTGGATCACCGGGACGACGGCCGCGGGGAAGGGGGTCGGACCGTCGACACGGATCTCCTTGTGGTCGACGCCGACCTCGATCTGCACCGGCCGTCCCACCGTCAGGTCGACCGATCCCGACTCGCCGAGCTCGCCGGCCAGGTAACGGACCAGGCGTCGCGCCAGGGGCAGGAAGACGGTCGCGATCGGCAGGTCGTTCCACTCGCGGTCGAGGGAGGAGGCGAACAGCGCGACCCGGCCTCGTCCGAGCGTGCGCTCGACCAGCGCCGGGCTGCCGTCGGCGAAACGGAGGATCGTCTCCGCCTTCCCCCCCTCCAGCAGCAGCACCGTGCGGAAGGCGACCGAACCGAAGACGTCGGCGGCTCCGGTGTCGATCGCCTGCGTCACCGGGTGGCCGGGACCGACCGGGGCGAGAGTGAGCGCGGTCGCGTGCGCCGCCATCCCCCCTTCCGAGGCGCTGGGAACGGCCGACCGCGTCCCGCGCAGCCGCATCGGCAGGAGCTCCCCGAAGGCGAGGTTGGCGACGTCGGCCTCGACCCGATCGCCCGCCGCGACGAGCAGCCCGCCGCCGTTCTGCACCCAGCGCTTCAGCGCGGCTGTCGTCATCGAGGGGAGCGTCCCGACGTTGGCCAGCACCACCACGTCGAATCGGGAGAGATCGGCGCGCGACAGACCCTCGGCGTCGACGACGACCGGCGCCACCGAGCCGCCGGCTGCGCGCGAGGGGGCCAGCGCCCGTTCGAGGAAGAAGGTCTCCGCATCGCGGATCGTCGTCTTCGGATCGCCGTCGACGAGCAGCGTCCGCACCCGGGCGCGTCCGCGGAAGACGGCGAAGCGCGCGTCGTCTTCGGCGAGCGCGTCGGGGCTGATCCGCGCCACCGCCTCGTTCAGGCCGGCCGGAGGGGCCGGGAGGGTGAAGGTCGTGGTCGTCGATCCGCCGGCGGGCACGTCGACGAAGTTCCGGCCGGCGGGGCGATCGCCGAGCCCGATCTCGACGGCGAGCCCGTTCTGCGCCTCCGACGCGAACGAGCGCACCTCCACCGACGCCGCCGTGCCGCTCCCCTCCTCATGGACCTCCAGGCGGGCCGCCGCGGCGTTCGGCGGGACGGGACCGAGCACGTCGACCACCCGCCAGACGATCCCGTCGGCCGGATCCCGCGGGACCACCTCCTGCCAGCCCGCCCGCGCGCCGTCGGTGAAGAGATAGACCGTCTTGCGCGGCTTCTCGCTGCCGGCGATCGCCTGCGCCGCCACCTCCGTCGCGCGCGCCAGGTTCGTGCCGCGATAGCCGACGGCGATCTCGGCGAGCGAGGCGAGCAGCGCCGACTTGTCGGCGGTGGGGACCGCCGGGACGGCGCGCGCGTCGTCGTCGAACGGGACGAGCACCGCCTCGACGTCCGGTCCCATGCCGCGGATCAGCGCCTCGGCCGCGCGCTTCGCTTCGTCGAAGGCCGAGTCCCCGCCGGCGCGCGCGCGCATCGAAAACGACCGGTCGATCATCACCGCCACCGCCGCCGGCTCGCCCGACGGCCCGATCGCCGCGTCGCTGCCGGGGAACAGGGGCCGCGCCGCGGCGAACGCGGCGGCTCCGACGAGCAGGCATCGGAGCACCAGCAACAGGATCTGTTTGAGGCGGAACCGGCGCTGCACCGCCTTCCGCGAGCGGAGGATGAAGTCGATCGCCGGGAAGAGGAGGGTCTTCGCCCGCCGCCGGTGGAGGAGGTGGATCGCCAGCGGCACCGCGACGGCGAGCAGCCCCCAGAGGAGCAGCGGGTTGCCGAACGCCACCTACGCCCCCCTCGCGAGCTTGGCCCGCCAGCCGAGGAACCGGATCAGCGCCTGGTCGAGCGGACGGTCGGTGGTCATCCGGTGGTAGTCGATGCCGGAGACGCGGCAGACGCGGGTGAGGGCCTCCAGGTGCGCGCCCATCGCGTTCCGGTAGGAGGCGCGGATCGCCCGCGGATCGGCCATCACCTCGAGCGGACCCTCCATGTCGACGAACCGGGTCGGATCGCGGAACGGAAGATCGACCTCGTCCGGGTCCTGGACGTGGAAGACGACGACGTCCTGCTTGCGCCCAACCAGCCGACGCAGCGCGCGGCCGATCCGTTCGGGATCCTCCAACAGGTCGGAGAGGACGACGATCATCGCCCGTCGCCGCACCGTCTCCGCGATCCGGTCGAGCGCGGGGGTGACCGCCTGCGCGCCGCCGGGAAAAAGCCGGGTGAGCGCATCGCACAGGACGGCCAGATGGGTCCCCGATGCGCGCGCCGGGATCATCGCCGGCTCGGAGGGGGCGCTCTCGCCCGCCGGCGCCACCCGGCCGGTGGTGGCCAGTCCCACGGCGTCGGACTGTCCGAGCAGCAGGTAGGCGAGGCTCGCCGCGACCATCCGCGCGTAGTCGAGCTTGGTAACGCGGTCGCCGCCGGCATAACCCATCGAGCCCGATCCGTCGACGACGATCCAGGAGCGGAGGTTCGTCTCCTCCTCGAACTGCTTGACGTAGTACTTCTCCGACTTGCCGTAGACCTTCCAGTCGATGTGGCGGATCTCGTTCCCCGGCGTGTAGGCCTTGTGCTCGGCGAACTCGATCGACGTCCCGCGGTGGGGACTCTTGTGCAGCCCGGTCAGCGTCCCCTCCACCACCGAGCGGGCGAGGAGCGACATGCTGGTGATCTTCGCCAGCACCCGGGGATCGAGGAGGGAGGGGGCTTGCGTCGGGGAGGGGTCGGGCATTGGTTGAAGCGGGTCGATCCGCGCTACGGCTGAAAATGGAAAATGGAAAATCGAAAATGGAAAACCGGCCAATGCCGGGCCAGGCTTGGTTCGCCGTGATTCTCAATTTTCATTTTCAATTCTCCATTTTCCATTTTCCATTTTCAGTTCTGATCAAGCCGGGACGGCCTTGAGCAGCTCGTCGACGACCCTCCTGCTGTCGATCCCCTCCGCCTCGGCCTGGAAGTTGGTCACCAGCCGGTGGCGCAGGATCGGATGGGCCAGCGCCCGGACGTCGTCGACGCTCACCGCGTAGCGCCCGTGCAAGAGCGCGCGCGCCTTGCCGCCGGTGATCAGGTACTGCGAGGCGCGCGGGCCGGCCCCCCACGAGACCCAGTCCTTCACGAACGACGGGGCGGTCTCATCCTTCGGGCGCGTGGAGCGCACCAGCTTCACGGCGTACTCCACCACGTGGTCGGCGGCGGGGACCTTGAGCACCGAGGTCTGCAGCGCCCTGATCCGCTCGGGTGAGAGAATCTTCTGCAGCTTCGGTTTGGCCGCTCCGGTCGTCGCCTTGACGATCGCCACCTCCTCCACCGCCGAGGGGTACTCCACGTCGATGTCGAACATGAATCGGTCAAGCTGCGCTTCGGGGAGCGGGTAGGTTCCCTCCTGCTCGATCGGGTTCTGGGTGGCGATGACGAGGAACGGCAGCGCGAGCGGGTAGGTCTTGCCGCCGGCGGTGACGTGGTACTCCTGCATCGACTGCAACAGCGCCGCCTGGGTCTTGGGCGGCGTGCGGTTGATCTCGTCGGCGAGGATGATGTTGGCGAAGATCGGCCCCTGGATGAAGCGGTAGAACCGCTTCTTGGTCGTCTGGTCCTCCTCCAGGATGTCGGTCCCGGTGATGTCCGACGGCATCAGGTCGGGGGTGAACTGGATCCGGCTGAAGGAGAGGTCGAGCACCTGGGAGACGGTCGAGACGAGCAGCGTCTTGGCCAGGCCCGGCACGCCGACGAAGAGGCAGTGCCCGCGCGCGAACAGGGCGGTGAGCAGGAGCTCCACCACCTTCTCCTGGCCGATGATCACCTTCCCGACCTCGGTCTGGATGTCGGCCCGCGCCTTGGCCAGCTCCTGCACGGCGGCGGCATCGGCTTCGGTCTGGGGGTTCATCAGGGTCGGTTCGGCGGTCATCGGTCTCTCCAGAGCTCGAGGAGCTGCGTCTTCATCCGGGTGGCGCGCTCGACGCACGCGGCGTCCTGCAGTTTGCCGCAGGCGTCGGCCCACATCAGGTAGACCTCCGGGTCGAACGGCGCCTGCATCAGCGAGGCTTCGATGTGGGCACGCGCCGCCTTCGGATCGCGCAACGCCAGCGCCGCCTTGGCCGAAGCCTTCAGCGCCGGGGCGTAGGTCGGGTAGGTCGAGAGCACGGGATCGAGCGCCTTGCGCGCCTCGTCGAACCGGTTGTTCGCCAGGTGCGTCGCCGCGATCTTGTAGTCGAAGATCGGGCCGTGCCCGCCCGCGCCGTTCGCGGCGCGCTCCGCCTCGCGCGCCTTGCGGTACTCCACCACCGCCGCGTCGGGCCGCACCTCGCCCGCCAGCAGGTCGCCAAGCCGCAGGTGATCGGCCGCCGCCTTCGACAGTCCCTTGTGCGCCGCGCCCGACTTCTCGGCGTCGGCCTTGGGATCCTTGAGCGCGACCGGGAGGATCGACAGATCGGGATGGCTCGTGGGCGGGTGGGCCGCGAGGTGCTCCTTCCAGGTCGCCTCCAGACCCTCCAGCCCGACGCCGAAGGCACCGAGCAGCGCCACGTCCATCGGCTCTTCGTCCCGTAAGCCTTCGAGCAGCGAACGAAGACCTTCGTTCTTCCATCGGCCGACCGCGAAGGCGATCAGGCTCTCCACCTCGGCGAAGGCGAGCGTGGCGTCGAACGCCGTCGGCAGCTTGGCGATCGAGGGGTGCATCTTCTGGAGCGGGACGAAGTAGCTCCGCTGCAGCGCCTCGGCCAGCACCGTCTCGGTGGTGGGGGAGGGCTCCCCGCCGGTCGGACGCCGCCACCGCACCTCGAGGTACTTGGCCAGCCCCTCGTGCAGCCAGATCGGGACCTTGTTCCCGGTCATGCGCGCGACGACGTAGTGGGTGTATTCGTGCGCCAGCGTATCGCGCCAGGCGTATCCGAAGGAGAGGGCCCCCGGCGTGGTGATCATCAACCGGTTGAACTTGCAGAGGGCGATCGTCCCGGTCGTCTCGATCTCCTGCCGGGTCAGGGTCGTGACCACCGCGAACTTGTCGCCGGTCGGGTAGATCTCGACCGGCACCGTCTCCGGCGGCACGTAGCCGAGGTCGGCTTCGAGGGCCGCGCGCTGCGCCTCCAGCGTCTCGAGCGTCCAGTCGGCCAGGAGGGCGTCCTGTCCGGGGAGGAACTTCACCGTGAAGTGCTTCCCCCGCTTCTCCCGGAACCCTTCGGTCACCTTCGCCGTCTTGCGGACGAGCCGGGCGATCGACCTCTCCTCGCGCTTGAACTTCGTCGCCAGGAGGTCGAGCAGCTTCACCGCCTCGGCGTAGCGCCCCTCGTGGAAGCGGACGTAGGCGCGCGCCTCGATCGCGTCGGGATCGTCCGGCGCCCCCGTCTCCAAGGCCTCCGCCGCCGCCTTCGCCGCCGGCAGGTCCCAGACGTCCAACGCCTCGTGCGCGGCGCGGATCTTCCCCATCCGCTCCACCGGCGTGAGCGATACCGTCGCCGCCAGGACGAGCGCCAGCGCCGTCACTTGATCAACCTCTCGTAGTACTCCTGGTTGAGCTGCTCGTAACCGTTCGGCGATGGCTTCTTCATCGCCTCGAGGATGTCCTGCCGGAACTCCTTCGGGACCCGGAACTGGCTTCCGTCGGGGATCTCGACCTTCTCGTTGGCGAAGCCGTTCATCCCCTCCCCGCGGCCCGGGCGTTGGCCGAGGCGCTGCGCGAGCGGCATCCCCGTCCCCGCGCCGCCGCGTCCCGACTTCGAGCCCCCCTCCATCTGCGCCTGCGCCTGCCCCAGCTTCGACTGCGCGTCGCGTTCCGGCGGCACCGCCCCCGCCGCGTTCCCCCCGTCGAGCTTGTCGGCGGCCTCCCCCATGCTGTTGGCCGCGCCCTGCAGCGACTGGCCTACCTCCGGCGGGACGAACGGGGTCCCCTCCGAGATGCCGCGCATCTCCTGCCCCAGACCCTCGGTGCGCGCCCGCAGCCGCTGCTGCGCCTTCCCCAGTTCCGACAGCCGCTGCCGCTCCTCGGGAGTGGCGGCGTCCTGGAACGAACGTCTTAGTTTCTCCAGGTCCTTCACGATCTCCTGCGCCTGCGCCCCCGCCTTCGACGCCTGTTCCACCGTCTTCGGGTCGGCCCCTTCGCCGCCGGGGGCCGCCTGCATGCTCTCGCCGGCGCTCTCGATCCCTTCCAGCGTGCTGTCGATCTCCATCGCCCGGTCGAGCGCCTCCCCCAGCTCCCCCGTCTTGAGGCCGTTCTCCAGGCCCGCCAGGTCCTTCTCCATCCCGGTCTTGCCGCTGCGGACGATCCCCCGCATCCACGGGTCGGCCTGCCCCATCCGGTCGAGCTGTTCGATCTCCTCCCGAAGCCTCTTCACCTTCTCCAGCTCGCGCTTGGCGAACTCGTCGATCCGGCGTCCCTCCTGGTCCATTCGCCGCTGGATCCCGTCGCGCACCTTCGTCGTCTCGTCGGTGAGGCGCTTCTGCTCCTCGGTCAGCCGCGCCATCTCCTTCTGCGCGTCGTCGAGCCTCTTCGCCGTCTCCGGGTCGAGGTTGAACGCCTGTTCCATCTCGTTCATCTGCGCGACCATCTGGTCCAGCCCCTCGAGCATCTGCTCGGTGAGGGCCGCCGCGTCGTCCATCCGGCCCTCCTCGATCGCCCTGCGGATCTGGGTCATCAGGTCTTCCTGCATCGCCGAGTTGTCGAAGTCGGTCGGCATCGACTCGAGCGTCGAGGCCATCTTGCGCGCGACCTCCATCATCCGCCGCTCCAGCTCGGCGAGCCGCGCCTCGAGCGCCTTCGCCAGCGCGGCGTCGTCGACTCCGCCTTTCTTGAACTCCTCGAGCGTCTTGCGCAGGTCCTTCTGTTCCTGGGCCAGCTTCTGCAACTCCGCCTTCGCGCCGTCGAACCGCTGCTTCTCGATCAGCTTGTCGAGGAACAGCACGTCCTTCTCGAGCGTCGGCACCGCCTCGCGGTGGGCCTCGGCGAAGCCATTGCGCCGCGCCGTTGCCGCGTCGCCGTTCCGTCCCGACGGCTCCAGGGCGCGCGGCGAATAGCTCGCCGCGACGGTGCCCAGGTCCTCCCGGATCTTGAGGATCTGCTCGTAGACCGTCTCGTCACCGAGCGGGTCCTTGAGCATTTCGGCGGCGATGGCATCGACGAGGTTCGCCACCTCCTGCGCCCGCCCTTGCAGGCGCTCGGCCTCCTGTCCGATTCGTTCCGCCGGGACGGTCTTCGGGTCGAGCTCGAGGTGATCGGCGAGGAGGTGCACCACCTTCTTCAGCAGCTCCTCCTGCAGCGCCACCGCCTTGTCGTGGATCTGGTTCGAGGAGAGGAGGAAGAGACGCTGCTTCGGCGAGCGGCCGCGCTTCGGGCCGGAGACGGTGTCGTTGTCGACGACCTCGACGAAGTACTCGACGTATCCGCCCGGCGTGAGCCCCAGCGCCGCCAGCGTCCAGCGGTAGCGGTCGCCATGGCGCAGCGGGTTCTCCCCCGGGAACGACGCGAGCGGAATCCGGCCTGCCGCGGGGCGCTTCGCGGTGGGGGCCCCGCCGGCGCCGCCGCCTGCCGACGGTCGGCCGCGCTCGGCCTCCCCTCCCTCCGGCGGCGGAGGGAGGTGGTTTTCCCAGACCAGCTCCGCGCTCTTGATCCCGAAGTCGTCTTCCGCCCCCCAGGTGACGTCCACCTGTTCCAGCTCGTTCACCTCCAGATCGGGGGTCGCCGGCCAGACGATCTGCACCGCCGGTAGCCGGTCCTCCTCGACGGTGATCGTCCGCGGGCTGGGATCGGCGACCGACTGCCCGTCCTCCCCCTCGGCGGCGACCATCCAGGATCCGTTCTCGAGGATCGCGATCGCCCCTTTGAGGCTCGTGACCCCCGACGACTCGGACCGCACCGCGAACGGAAGCGAGTCCTTTCCGTCGAGGACGATCTTGGCGGCGCGCACGGGACGGTCGGCGCGCAGCGAGATCTCCGCGGTCGTCCCCTTCAACGCGCGCAGGTTCCCGTCGGTCCCCTCCAGCGTTTCGGGGGGGCGGCCGGTGTAGTCCGGGAAGCGGTAGGTGACCGTCACGTCGCCGAGCCGCGGCGCCGGACCGAATCCGCGGGCGAGGGCAGCGGAGGATCCGCTTCCCGGGCGCGCCAGCAGGAAGGCGATCGACCGGGACGCGGTTCCGGGAAAGAGCAGGGCGAGCAGTGCCCATGTCGCGAGGACGGCGCCGCCGGCGACGAGGCGCCGCGCGGTGCGCTCCCGGTCGGGAAGCCGCCGCGGGTCGATCGCCGCCGTCCGGTCGGCGGCGTCGGCGATGTGGCGGTCGATCAGCTCGAGGGAGATCTCGTAGCGGTGGGCGAGGCGCGGCGCGTCGCGATGGAGTTGCACGGCGGAGAGGAGCGAATCGCCGATCCCTGCGACCTTCGTCCCGACGAAGCGCGCGAGGGCGTCGTCGGTCCAGCGGAAGAGGAATGGCCGCGCCGCGAACCACGACCCGGCCGCGAGCGACGCCGCGCACAGGACGAGGAACGGCCCGCGCACGCCCGTTCCCGCGTCGAGCGCCGCAAGCGCAAACGCCGCGAGGAGAATTCCCCCGCCGGTGGCCGCCAGCAGCCCCCCCGCCGCAAGGCCGTCATGCACCCGCAGCGCGGTCCGCGCGCGCCGTAAGGTCCCGTCGATGGAGGGATAGCGTGCGCTCAAAGGGCTTCCGACCCCGTGGTTCCTGACCCTGGTACGAATATACCCTGCTCATGATCGGAACCCCACGGAACAGAAAGGGCTTCCCGCGTCCGACCCGGCTCGATCCGAACCGATCGGTATCCGGCCGGAATCCGATCGGAATCCGAGCGGCTGGTGTCGCCGTCCCTTCGTGTCTTCACCCCGCCTTTGGAACATCGGGCGGTTTGCGTGCGTGTCCGCCGAGGGGCCGCCTCAGCGCTTGAGTCCGGCGGCGGGCGAGGATCCGCCGCCGGCGCGCGGCGAGGCGGTGGTGGGGGCGGCGCGGTGGACGTTGGCGCCGGCGGTGATGCCGTTGGTCAGGGACGGCGGCGCGAGAAGGCGTTCGGCGAGGCGGAAGAGCGCGGCACGAATCACCGGATCGGCGGCGATCGACGAGGTTCCGGCCGGCGTGGCGAGCGAGATCGCCAGTCCGTAGACCGCGCAACCGGCCGCGCGGCGTGGCTTGCGCACGATCTGCTCGACCGAGACGTCGACGACACCTCCGATCCCCGCGCCGGGTCCGAGCGTGGCGTTGGCCTCGCCGCCGATCCGAACCGCGAAACGGCTCCAGTCGACCTTGAAGTGGCCCGCCGCGGCGGCGCCGGCGCCGGCGCTGGCCTCGGCGATGCCGGTGGCGGTCAGCGCCAGTCCGCAGAGCATGGTGTCGAAGGTCGCTTCCGCTCGCGCCTTGACGCCGGCGAACGCCTGGGCCGACCCCACCGCATGGAGTCCCCTTCGACCCGCGGCCAGCCCTCCGGCCGCCACCGCGTCGCCGCCGGCGAAGGCCTGCGCCCTTCCTTGCAGCCCTGCCTGCGTCAGGAGGAGGGTGTCGGCGAGCATCTCGAGGCGCTTGAGGTCGGCCACCGCGCCGACGAGGGTCACCTGTCCGCGATGCAGTCCGTCGATCCGCGCCCCCCGTCCGGTCGCCCCCAGCGTGTAGCGGCCGCTATGCTCGGCGCGGACGAGGTCGAGCCCGATTCGTCCGCGCCTCCCTTCGGCCCACGTCCAGCGGCCGTCGCGGAATGGACCGCCGTCGACGCCGATCGCCCCGTCCGAGGTCACGGCGAAGACGGTGACCGCGCGCGGCAGGCGATAGGGGTCGAACGGCTCCCGGCGGGACAACCGGAACAGCTCGGAAGGGTCGTCGGTGTCGGCGTCGTCGACCGCGAGGATCTTGCCGCTCGCCGGATCGATCGCGATTCCTTCGAGTTTCCGGCGGGCCGGGCGGCCGTCGCGGTCGACGACTCGTCCGTACGCGACGCGGCGAGGGGATCAGCACGCACGCCACGACCGCGAGCCGGCCCACCGACGGCATGGGGGCGATTTTCGCCCGATCGCCGGCCGCCGTCCACCGGACGAATTCCGCGTCAGATGACGTCGTTTTCGTAGTGGCCGACCTGGAGCGTGTGGTCGGCGATCGACTTGAGCTCCTCGTCGTGGTTCCGGGCGGCGTTGCGGAAGTTGGCGCGGATGCGGTCGACCGCCTCGGCGCAGAAGGCGTGGGTCATGTTCAGCTCGTTGGCGCTCGCGTCGAGCCCGCGCGTTTCGATCCGCGACGTGGTGCGGGAGATCGTCGCCAGCATCGCGATCAGGTCGATGGCGATGTCGCCCAGCCGGCGCGTCGCGAACTGTTTCTCCACGATCTCCTTCCCGTGACGGCGCAGCACCGTCTCGCACATCGCGGCGAACTCCTGCACCAGCTCCTCCACCGAGGCGACGTGCTTGCGCAGCGACTCGTGCGCCTTCGTGATCTGCGTCCGTCCGAAGGGAAGGTTCTGGCGCAGCTTGCGGCCGGCGTAGCCGGAGAGGAGCCCGAGGCTCTTGATCGGCTCGTTGAGCGCGTTCGACAGCTCCTTCCCCAGGCCCTTCAGGTATTCGCCGGGTGTCTGCACGCCGGTCAGCCCGACGTAGAGACGAAGGATCTCGTTGGTCCCCTCGTAGATGCGGTTGATGCGGGCGTCGCGCATCGCGCGCTCGTAGGGGTACTCGCGCATGAAGCCCAACCCCCCCGCGATCTGCAGCGCCTCGTCGGCGGCATGCCACAAGGCCTCCGAGTTGAAGACCTTGGTCGCCGCCCCTTCGAGCGAGTAGTCGACGCCGCCACGGTCGATCGTCGCCGCCACCAGGTAGCAGAGCGATTCGGAGACGTAGCAGTAGGTCGCCATCCGCCCCAGCTTCTCCTTCATCAGGCCGAAGCTGCCGATCGGGCGGCCGAACTGCTTGCGTTCGTTGGCGTGCGCGGCCGCCAGCCGGAGCAGCACCTTCTGCCCGCCGACCGCCCCGGCGCCGAGCCCCGTGCGGCCATGGTTCAGGATCGACATCGCGACCTTGAACCCCTTCCCCTCCTCGCCGATCACGTTCTCCGCCGGCACCTTCACCTTGTCGAAGAAGACGGCGTTGGTGGTCGAGGCGCGGATCCCCATCTTGTCCTCGTGTTTGCCGTGGGTGACGCCCCCCATGTCGCGGGTCACGGCGAAGGCGGTGATCCGTCCCTTCTGGCCGGCCACGTCCGGGGTCGTCTTGGCGAAGACGGTGAAGAAGTCGGCGATCCCACCGTTGGTGATCCAGAGCTTCTGTCCGTCCAGCACGTAGTGCGAGCCGTCGGCCGACCGCTCGGCGCGTGTCTTGATGCTGAAGGCGTCGCTTCCGGACCCGGGCTCGGTGAGGCAGAAGCAGGCGACGAGGTCGCCGGTGGCGAGGCGGGGGAGGTATTTCCTCTTCTGCGCCTCGGTGCCGAACAGGAGCAGCCCCTTGAAGCCGATCGAGGAGTGCGCCCCGACCGTGACCGCCACCGCGCCGTCGTGCCCGGCGATCTGCTGCATCACTCGTGCGTAGCCGGTGCTGGTGAGTCCCAGGCCCCCGTACTCCGGCGGGACGACGAGCCCGAACAGACCCAGCTCCTTCAGCGAGGCGAGCACCGACGCCGGCAGCTCCCCCGCGCGGTCGAGCGCCGCGGCGTCGAGCGTCGGCATGAACCGGTCGACCGTCTCCAGCACGCTCCGCACCGTCCCGGCCGTGTCGGCGTCGACTTCGGGGTAGGGGAAGATCTGGTCTTCGAGGATCTCGCCGAAGAAGAGCGATTTGCCGAAGCTGGCGTTGGGATCGAAGGGCATGCGGCCAGTCTAGCGCAGGGTCCGGGCCCCGGGCGCGACGACCGATGGCCGCTCCGTACCGTTCCTACCGGGCCGTTCCCACGGCGGCGTTCGTCGCGCCCGCGGGACGATCGGACGCCGTCGGGCGGGTCGGCGTGTGGCGAGGCACGCCGACCCCTCCGATCTCCGATCCGCTCCGCATTCCCAAGCTGAGCGCGGCCCCGGAGGCCAGCACGTGGCCGGCAACGGAGGCGTCGGCGAGGATCAACCCCGTACCGAGCCCGGCCGCGAACGGTCCGATCGCCGCATTCCGCACAACGCTCGCCGACCTCTCGGAAAATCGTTCGCGAATTCGGTGACGTCACCGGACGGGCGACCGGCCGGTCGAAGGAGCGGGAACCGTGCGCCCGTCCCAGTGTTGTTAGGTCCACTTGCCAGAGTCCGGGTACGAGGCGAGGCTCACCCGTCGTGGCGTACACGCTCGCGCACCAGCTCGTCGAGGACTACCAGGCCTACGCCGCGCGTCCGTGCGTGGCGGTGAAGGTCGGCGGGCGTTTCGTCGACCGGACGTACCGGGAGATCGGTCGGGAGGCGGCCGGGGTGGCGGTGGCGCTGCTCGAGAGGGGGGTGCGCGTCGGCGATCGGGTGGCGATCGTCTCGCGGTCCCGCCTGGAGTGGCTGCTCGCCGACCAGGCGATCGCCTTCGTCGGCGCGATCGTGGTGCCGATCTATCCGACGCTCGTCGGTCCGGTGCTGGAGCACGTGCTTCGCGACTCGGGGGCGACGCTGGCATTCGTCGAGGGTCGCGCCGAGGCGGAGCGGGTGCGCGCGGCGGCCCCCGGCATCCGCATCGTCTCCATCGACGACGCCGCCGGAGCGGCCGATCCCTTTCCGCGCCGGCCGGAGTCGCTCGACGACCCTCGCCTGCGACGGCGCCTGGCGGAGCTCACCCCGGCCACCCGGGTCTCCTTCCTCTACACCTCCGGGACGACCGGGATGCCGAAGGGGGCCCTCTACGACCACGATCGCGCGCAGGGGCTGCTCAAGAAGCTCCGCGTCACCCTGGCTCTCGAGGAGGGGGACGTCGCCTTGAGCTTCCTCCCGATGAGCCACGCCCTGGGACGCGGCTCGGCGATCGTCTACTTCCACGCGGGGGTGAAGAACTGCATCGGGGAGTCGATCGACACCATCGCGCAGGATCTCGCCCTTGCGCGCCCGACGGTCGCCTTCGCCGTGCCGCGGGTCTTCGAGAAGGCCTACGAGCGGATTCTCGCCGCCGCCGGCGCCTCGCCGGTCAAGCGGCGGCTGTTCGCGTGGGCCCTCGACGCCGCGCGGCGGGACCGCCCGTGGCGGCGGCTCGCCGACCGGATCGTCTTCTCGAAGATCCGCGCCCGCTTCGGCGGGAAGATCCGGACCTTCTGGTCGGGCGGGGCGAGCCTGCCGGCGCACATCGCCGAGTTCTTCCACCTCGCGGGGGTGCCGATCCGGGACATCTATGGGATGAGCGAGTTCGGCATCTCGCACGCGGCGCCGGTGGGCGAGATCCGCTACGGCTCGTGCGGGAAGACGGCCGCCGGCTACGAGTCGAAGATCGCGGAGGACGGAGAGCTGCTCGTCCGCTGCGAGCACGCCATGCTCGGCTACCACGGTCTGCCGGAGGAGACGGCGGAGTTCCGGGACGCCGACGGCTGGATGCACACCGGCGACATCGGCCGCATCGACGGAGACGGCTTCCTCTTCATCACCGACCGGAAGAAGTCGCTGCTGGTGCTGTCGAACGGGAAGAAGGTCGCCCCGGCGCCGATCGAGAGCGAGCTGACCGCATGCGGATGGGTGCTGCAGGCGGTCGTACTCGGCGAAGGCAGGAGCTACCTCACGGCGCTCGTCGCGCCCAACCGCGAACGGGCGGCGGCGGAGGGGATCGACGACGCGGCGCTGCGGGCGCGGATCCAGGCGGCGGTCGACGCCGTCAACGCCGGCCGCCCCTCGTTCGAGACGATCAAGCGCTTCGCGCTCCTCGGGTCGCCGCTGTCGGAGGAGGCGGGGGAGCTGACGCCGTCGCTCAAGGTCAAGCGCGCCGAAGTCGCACGACTGCACGCGCGCGCCATCGACGAACTGTATCGATGACCCGCCGGCCCGCGGCCTGCGGCCGGCCGCGTCGAGGTCAGCGGTAGAGGTAGACGGCCCCGCTCCCGTTCGCCGCCTCGTTCGGCGTGGAGCCGACGCCGGTGGTTCCCGAGTCCTCGTAGTTCGCCCCGATCGCCACCACGTCGCCGCCGACGGCGACGTCGACGCCGAAGTTGTCGTTGGCCTCGGTGTTGGAGGCCTTGAGGTAGCTGGGTTGGGACCAGACCGTGCCGGCGCGCGTGAACAGGTAGGCCCCCCCGGCATTGCCGGCGCTGTTGTCGCCTCCGTTTCCACCGATGCCCGTCGCGTTCGAGTCCTCGAGGTAGGACCCGACGAGCAACGTGCCGCCGGAGAGGGCGAGGTAGTGTCCGAAGTAGTCGCCGACGCCGGTGTTGGATGCCTTGACGTAGGCTTGTTGCGACCAGGTCGAGCCGCTGCGTACGAAGATGTAAACGGCGCCGGCGTCGGTCGCGCTCTCGTTCGATTGGCTGCCGTTCACACCCGTCGCGTTGGAGTCCTCGAACGGGGATCCGACCGCCAGCGTGTCGCCGTCGAGCGCGAGGTCCTGCCCGAAGTAGTCGCCGTTCGTCGGATTGGAGGCCTTCAGGAAGTGGGACTGTGACCAGGTGCTGCCGCTGCGAACGAAGAGATAGACCGCGCCGTCGTCGTCTCCGCTCTCGTTCGGTGCCGGATTGATTCCCCCGGTGCTCGTCGCCTCCCGGACGGCGCCGACGGCGATGGTGTTCCCCGAGACCGCGACCGACGTGCCGAATTCGTCCAACGCCTCCGGGTTCGACGGCAGCAGCGTCTGTTGCAGGCTCCAGGCGCCTCCCGCGCGGACGAAGACGGTCGCTTCACCGCTGTCGCTGAGCGCTCCGGCGTCCCGGTATTTCGAACCGACGACGGCGGTATCGCCGGAGACGTCGACGCTGTAGCCGAACCGGTCGTTTTCGTTCGAGGTCGCCCCTTTCAGGTACGCCTGCTGGGACCACGTCGTCCCGTTCCGCACGAAGACGTAGGCCGCTCCGCTGTTGGTCTTGGAGTCGTCGGCCGCGTTGCCGTTCACGCCCGCCGCGCCGGAGTCCTCGAACCAGGCGCCGACGATCACCGTGTCGCCGTCGACCGCCACGCTGTAGCCGAAGTTGTCGCCGATGTCGGAGGCGGGGGGCTTGAGGTAGGCCTGCTGCGACCAGCCGCCATCGCTCCGCACGAAGACGTAGACCGCGCCGCTGTCGGAGACGAGGTTGTTCGACTGGCTTCCGTTCACCCCCGTGGCGTCGGAGTCCTCGTACGGGCAGCCGACGACCAGCGTATCGCCGTCCAGGGCGACCGCCGCTCCGAACTGGTCCCCTCCGCCGGTATTCGACGCCTTCACGTAGGTCGGCGGCGAGGTGAGCGTCGCCGACCGCGTCACGTTCACTACGACGTTCCTCGAGGTTCCCGATTCGGCGGTGACGGCGACTGTGAGCGCGTTCGCGCCGAAGCCGAGTCCGAGGGTCGGCGAGACGCCGGCGACGAGCGCCGATCCCTGGACCAGGATCGTCGCGCCGGCATCCTGCGCCGACGCCCTCAGCGAGACGCTGGTGGCGAGCGGTCCGACGGTCGCCTGGTAGAGGACGGTCTCCGGATCGAACGCCGGTGTGAGCCCCTCGGCCGGCCGCTCGAGCGACAGCGCCGCAAGCCGCGCATTCTGGGAGAGGCAGTGGACCTCGACGTCGGTCACGTCGGACTCGCCGACGATCCCCTGTCCACCCTCCACGGTACAGCTTCGCTCGAAGGGAGGCGCGGCGACGGTGACGTCGTAGGGGTCCCCTGGCGCGAATCGCGTGTCGAAGGCGAAGGCGCCGTTCGACGAAAGGTTCAGCGTCTCGCCGGCGTTGGACAGGACGAGCGTACCGACCAGACCGTCGACCGTTCCGCCGACCACCCGCTGGCGTCGCGGGTCCTCGAGCTCTCCGTCGAGACCGTATCGAACGCAGGCCGACGCCACCCCGATCGCGACCAGCAGAAGACCGACGCCACGCAGACGCACGAGCGCGATTGTAATCCACGATACAATTCGTGCGGTGGAGCCGGTCGACCTCTACGCTCGCGCGATCGCCATCGCGATCGCATGCGCTTCGCCGGCCCTCCACGCGGAGCCGACGGCACCCGCCGGGACAGCGCCCGCCGGCGTCGCGGTGATCGTCGTCGGCGACGACGCGGCGGCGGCTGGGTCGCTCCAACGGCGCCTGCAGCAGGCCCTCGCCGCGCGGCCGGCGCTCGGGGCGAAGTCGGTCGAGGCGGTCGCCGCCGCGATCGCCAGCCCCGAGCCCGAGGGCTCCACCGTGGAGTCCGCCGCACGGACCCAGAGTGGGTCGCTCCTCGCCCGTGCGGTCGACGCCTACTACGACGACCGGCAGGACGAGGCGCTGGCCACACTCGCCGAGCTGGAGGCGGTCCAACGCTCGCTGTCGGAGGTCCCGGCCGCCGATCGGATCCGGGTCGCGCTGGTGCGCGCCTCGATCTTCCTCGCGCGCGGGAACGCCTCGCTCGCGTTGGCCACGGCGAAGGAGGCGCTCGTTCTCGATCCGTCGCTCGTCGTCGACGCCGCCTCCTATCCGCCCGATCTGGTCGACCTGGTCGGTCAGCTTCGCGCGCTCGTGGGATCGCAGTCGATCCAGATCTCCGTGCTCGATCTACCCGCGGGGGCGGTCGTCCGGGTCGACGGTCGGGTCGTCGAACCACCGTTCCGCGTGCCGGCGGGACGGCACGACCTCAAGGTCACCGCGCCGAACTTTCGCTCCGTGCGATTCTCCATCGACTCGGGCCGCGACCTCGAGCTGCCGGCGCCGATGGCGCTCCACCTGCCCCCGAACCGCGCCGACGAGCTTCGCCGGGTCG